>JBOHCK010000001.1:0-64462 GCA_050698755.1 Streptosporangiaceae bacterium
GAGGTGGCCGCCGGCGCCGGCGGCCAGTCCATCCGCATCCAGCCGCGCGCCCTGTACCTGCTCGACTGGCGCCTGCCGGTCCCGGCCCCGTCCTTCGACGTCCCGCTGCCGCCCCTGCCCCTCGACGACGTGATGATCACCTCGGTGGAGCCCGCCCCGGGCGGCTTCCTCATCAAAGGCACGCTCCCCGAGTGGCAGCACTCCGTGTCCCGTGACGACCTAGACCGCCTCCTGGCCACCATCCGCGGTGGCAAGGACCGGGACCAGGGCCGGGACCAGGGCCGGGACCGCCCGGAGACCTAAAGGCCAGGCCGCGCCCCTAGCGCGGGGCCATGCGGATGGCGCCGTCGAGGCGGATGGTCTCGCCGTTGAGCATGGGGTTCTCCACGATGTGCGCGGCGAGGGCCGCGTACTCGGTGGGCTGGCCGAGCCGGGAGGGGTGCGGTATCTGGTCGCCCAGCGACTTGCGGGCTTCCTCGGGCAGGCCGGCCAGCAGCGGGGTGTCGAACAGGCCCGGTGCGATGGTCACCACCCGGATCTTCAGCCGGGCCAGGTCGCGGGCGATGGGCAGCGTCATGCCGACGATGCCGCCCTTGGAGGCGGAGTAGGCCGCCTGGCCGATCTGCCCGTCGAACGCCGCCACCGAGGCGGTGTTGACGATCACGCCCCGCTCTTCGTCTTCCTCGGGCACCTGGCTGATGCGGGTCGCGGCCAGCCTGATGACGTTGAACGTCCCGATCAGGTTGACCTGGACCACCCGGGTGAACGCGTCCAGCGGGAACGGGCCGTCCTTGGTCGTGGTCCGGTGCGCGTTGCCGATGCCCGCGCAGTTGACCACGATCCGGAGCACGCCGGGCAACCCGCCCGCCGCGTCCAGCGCGCCCTCGACGTCGTCCGGGTTCGTGACGTCGCCGGCGGCGAATGCGGCTCGCGAGCCCAGCTCCTCCACCACCGCCTTACCGTTCGAGCGCGGCAGGTCCAGGATGACCACCGACGCGCCCGCCCCGTGCAGCCTCCTGACCGTCGCCAGTCCCAGACCGGACGCCCCGCCGGTAACCAGGGCGATGTTTCCCGCGATCTTCATCCACGCCTCCTGTGCCCGTCGAAATCCGAGTCTCAAGTTACCTCTCGGTACGCAGCAGCGTTGCGCGGGGCAGGCACCACCGTTCGTTCGGCATATAGGTTTTCACCAAATACGGCGACGACGGAGGTAGCGACGATGAGCCACCCTGCCGGCCCGCTGGCCGGGCTGCGCGTGCTTGAGCTCGCCGGCATCGGGCCCGGGCCGTTCTGCGCCATGATGCTGGCCGACGCCGGCGCGACCGTGCTGCGCATCGACCGCCCCGGAGCCAGGCCACGCCAGCCCGAGCGCGACCTGCTGAACCGCGGGCGGCAGTCCGCCGTGCTGGACCTGAAGCACTCGCGCGGGATCGATGCGCTGCTGCGGCTGGTCGAAACGGCGGACGTCCTGCTCGAGGGGTTCCGGCCAGGGGTGACCGAGCGCATGGGCGTCGGACCCGACGCGTGCCTGGCGCGCAATCCCCGGCTGGTCTACGCGCGGATGACGGGGTGGGGGCAGGAGGGGCCCGCCTCGGCCACGGCCGGGCACGACATCGGGTACATCGCGCGCACCGGCGCGCTGCACGCCCTGGGCCGGGCGGGCGGGCCGCCCCAGTTCCCCATCAACCTGCTCGGGGACTTCGGCGGCGGCGGGATGCTCATGGCCTTCGGCATCTGCGCGGCCCTGGTGGAGCGGGGCACCTCCGGCCGCGGGCAGGTCGTCGACGCGGCCATCGTCGACGGGGTGGCGTCCATCCTGGCCATGCCGTACATGCTGATGGCGCAGGGTTTCTGGCGCGACGAGCGGGGCGTGAACCTGCTCGACGGCGGGGCGCCGTGGTACGACGTCTACTCCACGGCCGACGGGAAGTGGATGGCCGTCGGAGCCCTGGAGCCGCAGTTTTACGCCGCGCTGCTGGCCGGGCTGGGCCTGGACGAGGACAAGGATCTGCCCGACCGGGGTGACCCGCGGAACTGGCCCGAGCTGCGCGCGCGGCTGGCCGCCCGGTTCGCCGAGCGGACCAGGGACGAGTGGACCGCCGCCTTCGCCGGGGGTGAGGCCTGCACCGAGCCGGTCCTGTCGCTGACCGAGGCCGCCGCCGACCCGCACCTGGTCGCGCGGGAAACCTACGTGACCGCGGACGGCGTGACCCAGCCCGCCCCGTCACCCCGCTTCTCCCGGACGCCCGGCGCGCTGTCGCAGCCTCCGCCCGCGCCCGGGCAGCACACGACGCAGGCGCTCACCGAGTGGGGCCTGCCTGACGCGCAGGACCTGGTCGCCTGCGGGGCCGCCGTCCAGGCGTGACGGCGCGCCTCATTCGCCGAGCTGGGCGATGGCCGCGTCCCTGATGTACCGCCGGATCGCCAGATCCTCGATCCGATCCAGCCGGCGGAGCAGATCCCGGAGTTCATTCAGGAATGCCGAACGCCGTTTGCAGAGGTCCTCGCCTGGCTCGAAGAGTCCCCGATTCCTCGCTAGCTGCAGGGCCGTGGCGAACAGCAGCACCGAGACCGACTCCGAACTGCGCAGCCGCCCCTGGGCCACGTACTGATGGCCCAGCCCCAGCGCCCGCTTGACCACCTCCGCCTCATCGGCCTGCTCGCCGACCGCCAGCGCGTCATCGCTGGCCAGGACGTCGGCGACCAGCCGGTAGGCCTGGACGAAGGGCCGCACGATGACCTGGGACACCAGCGGGCGCATCTCCGCCAGCAAGGCGTCCGCCTCGTCCGGGCCCGACCTGAGCCGTTCCTCCCACGCCGGATCATGCCGGTCCATCTCCTGGTGTACGCCACGGCGGAACTCGTCACGGTCCTTGAAGTAGAACTCGAACTTCAGCAGGTCACGGAGCCAGGCGATCTCGGCCCAGAAGGCGCCGACCGGGTCGGTGCTGTCGTGGTTGGCCCGGAGCACGGCCAGCTCGCACAGGGCCGTGTCGAGCATGAAGTGGATTACCGAGTTCCGGTAGAAGGTGGCGGCCAGCTGGTGGTCAGGCCCGATCTGCCAGACCGGCTCGCGCCCGTCCGCGGTGACGGTGACGAGCCCGCCCGCGACCAGCGCGTCCAGCGTCGCCCGGACGGGTTCGGCGGCGGACAGCGCCCGCGCGCTCGCCGTCCTCGGGATCCCGCGGTGCTCGAGGTAGTCGAGCCCGTCGGCCAGCCCGAGCCGGATCTGCCCGAACGTCAGCGCGGTTCCGTGCATGGCCAGCAGGATCGTGGTGACCAGGGCGGTGGCCGTGACCGGCATGCCCTGGTTGATCCGCCAGGCCACCTCGAACGCCGTCTTCTGCAGCGCCAGCCGGCGAGCCGCTCCGGTTTCCGGGTTGGTCGCCGGCTCGCCAGATGGCATTCCCAGGAACGAACTCAGCAGGACCGGCTCGCCGAAGCGCACGTAGACCTTGCCGTAGTGGCGGGCGCCCTGCGCCTTGATGAAGCCGTACAGCCAGCCGAAGCCCTCCGGCTTCTTCTGCGCCCCGCGCGCGTAGTCGGCGTACTCGGCGATCTCGTGCAGCTGGTCGAAGGTGATCGAGACCGGCAGCAGCGCGATGTCGTCGACCCGGCCCTGCAGGTAGGCGTCGGCGGCGTAGGACAGCAGGCCCAGCCGCGGCGGGAGCATCTTCCCGGTGCGCGACCGGGTGCCCTCGATCGACCAGCTGAGGTTGAACCGCTTCTCCAGGACGTAGCCCACGTACTCCCGCAGCACGTACTTGTAGAGCGGGTCGTCTTGCGTGGAGCGCCTGATGAAGATGACGCCCGCCCGCCGCATGATGGCCCCCATCGGGCCGAACGCCATATTGATGCCCCCGAAGACGTGCGCGGGCGGCAGGTGATGCTCCTGGATCGCGGCGGTCAGCACGAGGTTGTCCAGGTTCGACCGGTGCGACCACAGCAGGATCCCCGGGTGGCGCTGCATCGCCGCGCGGAGCCGCTCGACCTGGGCCTCGTCGTAGTCGATCTGCGGGTCGAAGCCTCGCTGGAAGATCAGCCGCCCGACGGTGGGGATGACGTCGATGAGCCGGCGGCTCCACCCCGCGGCGAGTTCCTCGAGAATCTCGCCCGCCTCCTCCAGCGAAGGCGGCGCGCCGTCCGGGTCGCGCTGTACCCCTTCTAGCCCCTCGCGGAACCGGCGCGAGGCGAGGATCTCCTCCTTGACCAGGCTGGGCGTCTTGTACCGCGGGCCGCGCAGCCGGTACTCCGCCCGGTCGAGCGCGAGCGTGGCCCGCCGGGCCACGTAGCCCCCGAAGTCGTCCGGGTCTTCCCCGCCGGTGGCCTGCGCCCAGCGCGCGCGCAGCGAGCCGATCGTGGCGGGCTCGCCGGCGAGCACCACGGCCCGGCCGGGGTGGCGGGCCAGGATCCGCTGCTGCTGCCGTTCGTTCGGGCGGTACGGGTCGCGGCCCGGCATCATGTCGGCCAGCCGGGCCGCGCGCCGGCCCGAGTGCTCCTCGGGCAGCCAGGCGACCCGGACCGGCACCAAGGCGGTGTCGTCGGCCCGGTCCAGGAGCCCGGCGGGCGGGCGCGCTCCCGGGCTGCCCGCAGGCGGCAGGCTGACCACGGCCTGAACCAACCCGCCGGCCGCGGCCACGTGCTTACGGATGAGCCGCTCTTCCGTCGGCGTGGCCGCCTGGATCAGCACCACCGCTCCCGGGTGCTGCGCCAGGAGTTCGGCCGGCCCTCCCGGCCCGCTCACGACGGCCTCCCGTCCCGCCCGGCCAGCGTGACGGGCCAGTCGGCCAGCAGGTCCAGGTACTCGGCTCGGATCTCCTCGATCTTGTCCCGCAGGTTGGCCGCGGTCCAGTCCTCGACGCTGGCCGGCGGGAGCACCGCGACGTCGACCATCCCCGGGCTGAGCGTGGTGGAGTTGCGGCCGGCGACCGAGTCGGCGTTCCTGATCACGATCGGCACGATCGGCAGGCCGGTCGCCATGGCGATCCGGAACGCCCCCTTCTTGAACGGGCCCACCCCCGGGCCTTCGATCGTGTCCACCCGGGTCCCCTCCGGGGCGATCACGATCGACAGGCCCTTACGGGCGGCCTCCTCGAGCGGCTTGAGCGCGGCGATCGCCGATGCGGCGTCCGCGCGGTCGATGAACGCGGCGTCCATGAGCCTCCCGAGCGGGCCGATCAGCGGGTGGTTCTGGAGTTCCTTCTTGGCCACGCCGGTCCAGTTGTCCTTGACCAGCGCGGCCACGATGAACACGTCGAAGTTGTTGCGGTGGTTGAACAGGAAGACCGCGGGCCGCTGCGCGGTCAGGTTCTCCTCGCCGAGCACGTGCAGCGTCACGCCGTTCAGCGTGAGCAGCGTCTCCGGCCAGAACCGGCTCAGGAAATTGATGCCGTTCCGCTTGTTCTGGGTCAGCACGCCGACGCTCAGCGCGCCCGCGGCCACGGGGCCGAGCGAGCCGATCGAGGCCAGGGTGCGGACCCGGCCGAGCGGGCCGCCGCCGCCTCGGCTGCCGAACCGCAGGATGGGCCAGCCGCGGCGGGCGGCCACCTTGGCCAGCGCGGGCCCTGGGTTGGTCGGCCGCGGGTTGCCGACCAGGTGCATGAGGGCGAGATCCTCGTCGCCGTCGGCGTAGAAGTAGGCAGACCGCAGGTCGATCTGGTGCTCGGCGGCGAACCGCTGCACGCTGCTGGCCTTGGTGGGCCCCCAGATCACCGGGTGCACGATGTCGCCGGTCAGCACGCCGTGCTCGTCGACCACGAACCGGTTGCACACCACGTGGTCGATCCCGAGGTAGCGCGCCACGGGCTCGGCCTGCATGGACAGGGCCGATGAGCTCAGCACGACCGTGTGGCCGCGGCGCTGGTGGGCCCGGACCAGTTCGCGCATCTCCGGATAGATCAGGTCCGCGATGGACTGCCGGAAGACCCGCTCGCCCATCTCCTCGACATCCTCGGCCAGCCGTCCCCGGGCCGCGCGGGCGCCCTCCGTGATTACGGTCTCGAACTCCCGCCGCCCGAGCTTGTACTCCAGCGCGAGCTGCGTCATCCGCAGGAACTCCCCGGCGCCGACCTGCCGCCGGCGCAGCCGGTCCATGGTGTGCGCCGCCACGGTGTACCCGGCGACCAGCGTCCCGTCCAGGTCGAAGAACGCGCCGATCTCCGGGCCTTTCTGGCTGGCGTCGACCTCGGCCACGGACCCGGGGAGCCTCATCTGCCTGTCCGTTTCGCTGGTCATCGCGCTCAGCCCTCCGTCCCCTCCGGTGCCGAATGCCGCGGCCGTCCGAGGTCGACTACCTCGTCGAGGCCGAGTTGCAGGGCCTTCTCGAGCTGGTCGCTGTCGGTGAACGACGCGGTGTCGTAGCGGACGGTCAGCGTGCAGATGCCCGCCCGGGACATGAGCACCGCCATCATGGCCACCCGGGGCATCGGGCCCATCCCGTACTGCCGGTCGATCCTGGCCCCGGCCAGGAACGTCTCCTGCCAGTACCCGGGCACGTTGCTGGCCTGGATGTCGGGCGGGGTGATCCTGTTGGTGACCGACTCGAGTGCCGCGTCGGGGAGCAGGGCCAGCACCGGGGCGACCCGGTCGAGCACGCCGATCGCCGACTCGCCCCGCCGCGCGATCACCTGCTCGCGGACCAGCCTGATCCGCTCGGCCGGATCGGGTTCGCCGACGGGCGCGGCGATCGTGACGCCCGCGAACCTGTTCCCCGCCGCCGGGTCGTCCGCGGTGCGCAGGCTGACGGGCAGCGCCAGCGGCAGCTCGTCGACCGGCAGGCCCAGGGCCTCGTGGTACCGGCCGAGGCCGCCGGACAGGGCGGCCAGGTACGCGTCGTTGACCGAGCCGCCGACGGTCTTGGCGGCCGCGCGCAGGTCGGCCAGGGGTACCTCCAGGACGTGCGTGCGGGTCACCAGGCTGCGCCGGCGCAGCAGCGGCGACTGCGGGGCCGGCTGCGGGCCGAGCACGCGGCGCGCCGAGCCAGCGAAGCCGATCGCCTCCGCGACCGTGGGCCCCGGCGCCCCGAGCACGCGGTCGGCGGCGCGCGCCGCGCCGCCGAGCAGCCTCCACCCCGCCGAGAAAGTCGCCTCGGGCAGCCGGCGCAGGCCGGCGCGCAGCAGGTCGTTGCCGGTCACGTCGCGCGGTATGGGCACCGGCGCCAGCGGGCGCGGCCCGCTTTCCCGCTCGGTGTCGTAGACCTGCTCGAACAGGGCGATCCCGCCGAGCCCGTCGGTGATCGCGTGGCTGTACTTGCTGAGCAGCGCGCTCCGGTCCCCCTCCAGGCCCTCGACGTACACCGCCTCCCACAGCGGGCGCGAGGTGTCAAGCGGCGACTGGAGCGTGACCTCGGCCAGGTCGAGCAGCTGGCGCAGCGTGCCGGGGCCAGGCAGCCCGACCCACCGCACGTGATAGTCCAGGTCGAAGTCGGGATCGACGACCCACCGCGGCGCGGTGACCGGGAGGGGCGGGACCACCACCTTCTGCCGCATCCTGATGACCACCCGGCTGGCCCGGTCCAGCGCCTCGCGCAGCTGGTTCCAGTCGGCCGGGCGATCGAGGATCTCCACGCCGAGGAACGCCGATCGCGTCGCCGGGTACGCCTCGCCCCGGTGCAGCAGGTAATCCAGCGGGCTGAGCTCGTCGGACGGTCCGGCGGGCGGTGGCGACGAGTCGGCCATGATGCCCCTCAGGGTCGCGGATGATACATCCGCCATTATCGTCTCAAGCAGGGAGCTCAACAGGTGGAGGCGGGATGAGCGACGAGGTACTGGTCGAGCGCCGCGGCGCGGTGCAGGTCATCACCATCAACCGGCCGGAGGCCCGCAACGCCCTGAACGGTGCGGTGGCGGCCGGCATCAGGGACGCGGCCGATGAGCTTGACGGTGATGACGACCTGCGGGTCGGGGTGCTCACCGGAGCGGGCGGGACCTTCTCCTCCGGGATGGACCTCAAGGCCTTCCTGAAGGGGGAGATGCCCTCCTTCCCCGGCCGCGGCCTGTGCGGCATCACCCAGACCCCGCCGCGCAAGCCGCTCGTCGGCGCGGCGGAGGGCTGGGCGCTGGCCGGCGGCTTCGAGCTCCTCCTGGCCTGCGACCTGGTCGTGGCCGGAGCCTCGGCGCGGTTCGGCGTTCCCGAGGTCACGCGCGCGCTGGTCGCGGGCGCCGGAGGGGCGCTGGTGCTGGCCCAGCGGGTGCCGCGGGCGCTGGCGCTCGAGCTGCTGCTGACCGGAGACCCGATCGACGCCGGGCGGGCCGCCGCGATCGGCCTGGTCAACCGGGTCGTGGACGACGGCCTGGCGCTGGCGGAGGCGATCGGACTCGCCGAGCGCATCGCCGTCAACGGTCCCCTGGCGGTGATGGCGACCAAGCAGATCGCGCTGTCCGCGGGCGACTGGGCCGCCGGGCAGCGGTGGGACGAGGCAGCCAGGGTGATGGGGCCGGTGTTCGCCTCGCAGGACGCCAGGGAGGGGGCCAGGGCGTTCGCCGAGCGGCGCCCCCCGGTCTGGCAGGGGCGCTGAGGAGGAGGGCGCCAGGTGGTATTCGAGTTCAGCGCCGAGCAGCAGGCCCTCAGGGAGTCCGTGCGGGCCTTCGCTCGCGCGGTCTCACCCGAACCGGAGGTCCGCCGGGCGATGACCCTCCCGGACGGCTACGACCGCGCGGTGTGGGCGCGGATGGCCGGCGAACTCGGTCTGCCGGGCCTTGCGGTGCCGGAGCGGTACGGCGGCGCGGGCGCCGGCCTCGTGGAGGCGGCCATCGTCTTGGAGGAGACCGGCCGGTTCCTGCTGCCCGGGCCGTTGCTCTCCACCCTGCTGGCGGCGGCCGCCATCGTCCGCGTGGCCGATGAGAGCGTGGCAGGCTCGCTGCTGCCCGGCCTCTGCGCCGGTGACACGATCGCCACGCTGGCCGTGGCCGAGGCCGGGGGTAGCTGGGACACCGGCGGCGTCCGCTGCACGGCCACGCAGGTCGCGGGCGGCGGCTGGCGGCTGGACGGCCGCAAGCGCTACGTGCCCGACGCGTTGGCCGCAGGGCTCCTCGTGACGGCGGCCCGCACCGTCCCGGACGGGGCGGTGGCGCTGTTCGCGGTCGACCGGGGCGCAGACGGCGTGACGGTCGAGCCCCTGACGGCCTTCGACCTGACCCGCCGGCTGTGCGACGTCACCCTCGACGCGGCCGCCGCCGTCCCGCTGGCCGGCCCAGGGGTGCAGCCGGTGGAGGACGTGCTGGACCTGGTCCGCGTCCTGGTCGCCGCTGAGCAGGTCGGCACGGCTCAGGCCGCACTGGACCTGGCGGTCGGCTACGCCAGGGAGCGCGTCCAGTTCGGCCGGGCCATCGGCAGCTTCCAGGCCATCAAGCACATGTGCGCCGACGTGCTGCTCGACGTCGAGTCGGCCCGGTCGGCGGCCTACTTCGCGGCCTGGGCCGCAGACAGCGGTTCGGGCGACCTGGCCGTCGCCGCGCCGCTGGCCCGGGCCTTCTGCTCCGACGCGGCACTGGCCGCGGCCGCGCTGAACATGCAGGTCCACGGCGGGCTCTGCTTCACCTGGGAGCACCCGGCGCACCTGTTCTTCCGCCGCGCGAAGGCCGGCACCCTGCTGTGGGGCGACGCTCAGCAGCACCGGGAACTGCTCGTTACCCGGCTCGGCGGCCGGCCGCGGGCCTGGGCCATCTGGGCCGCCCCCGCGCCCACGGCCGCGGCAGCTGCGATCGACCCGCAGGCGGGCGTGGCGATGAACCTGTACGCGAACGTGATCCTCGCCCACGGCACCGAAGACCAGAAGCGCAGCTTCGTCGAGCCGCTGGCCCTGGGCGAGCACCGCGGCTGCCTGCTCTACAGCGAGCCGGGCGCGGGCTCCGACCTGGCCGCGGTCCAGACCCGCGCCGACCGCGACGGCGACGACTGGGTGATCACCGGCCAGAAGGTGTGGACCTCGGGAGCCGCGCAGGCCACCCACGGGCTCTTGGTGGCGCGTTCGGACTGGGACGTCCCCAAGCACCAGGGGCTCACGTTCTTCTGGTTCCCCATGCGCCAGCCCAGTGTCGAGGTCCGGCCGATCAGGCAGGTGACCGGGGGAGCCGAGTTCAACGAGGTCTTCCTGGACGGCGCGCGGGTGCCCGACGCCAACCGCCTGGGCGAGCCGGGCGGCGGCTGGCGCGTCCTGCTGACCGCGCTGGGCTTCGAGCGCCTGCTCATGGGCGCCGACCTCCCCCTCGGCGCCGCCGGGGACGAGCGCGCCAGGACGCCCGCCGAGATCACCGCGGACCGCCAGTCCCCGTGGACCCGCCAGGTCGGCGGCGCTGATTACTTCGCGCTGGCCCGCATCACCGGCCGCGATACCGACCAGGTGATCCGCCAGGAGATCGCCCGGCTGTACACGCTCGAGCAGGTCAACGCCTGGAACGCGATGCGCGCTCGCCACGAATCCGGACCCGGCGCGGCCTCTCCGCTGGCCTCGCTGGGCAAGCTCGCCTTCTCGCGCATCGTGCACAGCGGCGTCGCGCTCACCACCCGCCTGCTGGGCGCCGAGGCCCTGCTCGACGGGGACTCCTCGCCGGCCGCCGCCGAGGTGAACCGGTCGGCGTTCGCCGCCTTCGTGACCTCGGTCGGCGGCGGCACCGACCAGATCCAGCGGAACATCATCGGCGAGCGGCTCCTCGGACTGCCCAAGGAACCGGAGGCCGACCGAGACGTGCCGTTCCGCGACGTCCGCAAGGCCCCAGCCGTCCGGCGCCTGTCCTAGGAGGGATCCGCCATGCACACCGAAGTCTGCGACCGACTCGGGATCGAGTTCCCCATCTTCGCCTTCAGCCACTGCCGCGACGTCGTGGCGGCCGTCACCAACGCGGGCGGCCTCGGAGTGCTCGGCGCCGTCGCGCACACCCCGGAATCGCTCGACATCGACCTCACCTGGATCGACGAGCAGACCAGGGGCAAGCCCTACGGAGTGGACCTGCTGCTGCCAGTCAACTTCGCCGACACCCGTGCTCAGCAGGAAACCTTGTTCCCCGCCGCGCACGTCGCCTTCGTCGAGGATGTCCTCACCCGCTACGGCGTGCCCGAACTCCCCGAGCACCTCCGGGCCACGGCCGGCCCCCTGAGTGTCTCCCCGCAGGCCGCGGGCACCCTGCTCGACGTTGCGCTCGGCCATCCGATCGCTCTGTTCGCGAGCGCGCTGGGCCCGCCGCCCCCAGACCTGATCCGCCAGGTCAAGGACCGGAGCATCGTGGTCGCCGCGCTGGTCGGCACGGCCGAGCACGCCCGCCGCCAGCAGGCCGCGGGGGTCGACCTCATCGTCGCCCAGGGCACCGAGGCGGGCGGGCACACCGGCACCATCTCGACGATGGTCCTCGTCCCCGAGGTGGTCAGGGCCGTCTCCCCGATCCCGGTCCTGGCCGCCGGGGGGATCGTAACCGGCGCCCAGGTGGCGGCGGCGCTGGCGCTGGGCGCCCAGGGAGTGTGGTGCGGTTCGGTCTGGCTGACCACCGAGGAAGCGGAAACCGACCCGACCGTACAGCGGAAGATGCTGGCCGCGACCTCAAGTGACACCATCCGCTCCCGGTCCCTGACCGGCAAGCCGGCCAGGATGCTGCGCAGCGCGTGGACCGACGAGTGGGACAGCCAGGCGGCGCCCGCACCGCTGCCTATGCCGCTGCAGACCATGCTCACCGCGCCCGCCCAGCAGCGCATCAACCGCCACGCAGGCGCCGAGGGCAGCGGCGCCTACGAGCTGGCCACCTACTACGTCGGCCAGGGCGTGGGGCTGATGGACCGGATCAGGCCCGCCCGCCAGGTGGTGGAGCAGATGGTCACCGAGTACCTGGCCGTCGCCGAGCGCTTCGCCGCGCAACTGGAAAGTTGACCCGGTTCACCGGTTGCGCCACCGCGGCGCGCGCTGCTCGCTGAGGGCCTTCATCCCCTCCGCCGCGTCGTCGGTCAGCATCGCCTGTTCGAGCGCGTCCCCGGTGCTGTTCACCGCCGCGACGGTATCGGCGATGCCCCGGGTGTCGGCCATGATCTGCAGCGCCGAGCGCACCGCGCTCGGGGATCCGGCCAGGATCTCGCCGGCCAGTTCCCGCGCTCCGGCGAGCGCGGCGCCCGCCTCGGTGACCCGGTTGACCAGGCCCCACCGGTGCGCCTCGGCCGCGCCCATCCGCCGCCCGGTCACGATCAGCTCGGTCGCGATCTTCTCCGGTACCGCGCGCGGCAGCCGGACCAGCCCGCCGGCGCCCGGCACCTGGCCGGCCCGGACCTCGCCCAGCCTGAACGAGGCGGCGGCGTCGGCGACCACCAGGTGGCACGCGAGCGCGATCTCGCACCCGGCGCCTTCGGCCAGGCCGTTCACCGCGGCGATCACCGGTTTGGGCATCGATGCGCGGCTGGTCAGGCCGGCCTGCCCGTTCAGCGGCACCCAGGCCCGCTGTCCGGTGGCCGCGTAGGCCAGATCCTGGCCCGCGCAGAACGACTGCTCCCCGGCCCCGGTCAGCGTCGCGCCGGTCAGCGTCGCGCCGGTCAGCGTCGCGCCGGTCAGCGTCGCGCCGGTCAGCGTCGCACCGGTCAGCGTCGCGCCGGTCAGGACCGCGCCGGTCAGGATCGCGACCCACAGGTCGGGATCGGCGAAGTACGCGTCGAAGATCTCGTCGAGCTCGTCGTTGGCCGGCGGGTGCAGGGCGTTGCGCACCTCCGGGCGGCTGATCGTGACCTCGAGCAGGTGGCCGTCGCGGCCGACCGTGACGTGCTCGTACTCCTCGCGCAGCCCGGACCGGCGGGCGGGGAACAGGCTGTCCATCCGCGCCCGGGTGCGGGTGACGTGATTACCGGCGGCGAAGGCCCGCGCGTACACGGCGGCGCCGAACGGGTCGCCCTCGCCGAGCAGGTCGAGCAGCTCCTCATCGCCGGAGGGAACCGTGGCGACGAAACGCCGGCCACTGCCGTCCAGGTGGCCGCTGCCCAGGTGGCCGCTGCCCAGGTGGCCGCTGCCCAGGTGGCCGCTGCCCAGGTGGCCGCTGCCGTCCAGGCGGCCGATGACGATGCCGCGGCGGTGGCCGTCCCGGCCGTGCCTGACGGTGAACGTCTCGATGACCGCCGGCCCGCGCGGGCGGCGGTCGACCTCCACGCGCGGCCGCTCGTCCAGGCTCGCCTGCAGGGCACCGCTGCGCCCCGGCTGCCACGGCGTCGGCCGGGTGGTGTAGACGCCCGCCGAGTACTTGCCCATGATGCCGCCGTTGGCGCCGACGAAGCCGAAGCTCCCCGGAGCCTGCCGCGCCCGGTGCAGGGTCTCGACGATGGCGTGCATCGAGTAGTTGTTCCCCGCCCCGCCGAAGTACGGCAGGCCGCCCGTCAGCGTGAGCCCCCGCGGGTCATCCGCGGCCAGGCCGAACGCGTCGCAGATGTTGAACACCGGGATCGGGAAGCAGCTGTACAAGTCGATGGTGGCGACCTCGGCCATGGTGATGCCCGCCAGCTCGAGCGCCAGCTCGCTGGCCCGGGCCGCCGCGGGGCTGCGAGACAGGTCGGGCCGGGTCAACAGCAGCTGCTCGCGCGCGTCCGCGTGCCCGGCCAGGAACACCCACCGTTCCTCGGGCACGCCGAGCCGCCGGGCGGCCGCGATCGAGGCGAGCACGACCGCCGCGCCCTGGTTGACCTGATCGCGGGCCACCAGGTAGCGCGGATAAGGCTCGGCGATGAGGCGGTTAGCCTCGCTCAACGTCACCAGCTCGGCGGCGTCCCTCCTGACCGGCGAGGCGGCGAACGGGTTGGCCGCCGCGACCTCGGTGAACGGGGCGAACAAGGCGCCCATCCGGGCCGCGTACGCCTCCCGGCTCAGCCCCTCCCGGGCGCGCCGGGCGTTCTCGAGCAGCGCGTACTGGCTGGGCGCGTCGGTCAGCCCGTGCGCGGCCAGGTGCCGTGAGCCGAGCCCGGCTAGCCCGTAGCCCCGGTCCTCGAGGCTGCCGCCCACCGTCTCGGTGAAGTCGGGGCGGTCGGCGGCGCCGGCGAAGTGACGCGCGGTCGAGATCGCCTCGGACCCGACGATCAGCGCGACCTGCGTCTGGCCGGCCGCGATCGACCCGGCCAGCTCGGTGACCAGGTGCTGCGGAGCCTGGCCCCCGCTGACCTCCAGGATGGCCCGGCCGGGCCGGGCTCCGATCCGGGCGGCGACGGCTCGCGGGTAGTTGTCGGCGCGGCCCAGGGGAGCCCGGGCGAACGGCGTGGTCGTCTCGAACTGCCGTACCCCGGCGATCGTGTCCACCGCGGCCGTCAAGGCGGCCAGGTCGGTGCCGCAGTCGGCCAGGGCCGCGTGCGCGGCCTTCGCCGCGAGCCCGACCGCGGACAGCCGCGCATAGTCGGCCGCGCCCAGCCGGTCGATGGTCTGGCCCCCGCCGATCAGGACGGGAGTCCGCGGGTCAAGCCCGGCCCAGTCGCTCATCCCTCACCTCACCGCCCGGCCGTCCGGGTCGCCCCTGTTGTAACCAGCCACTGCAGTAACTAGCCAATAGCCACTGCCGTTATTAATAGTGTCCGTCCCATGTAGAGACACATGTGTCCGGTGATCTGAGGTACGATGCGCCGCGTGAGGGGAACCGGCTGATGTCCGACGGCGACTGGCGGACGACCTTCCGGCCCGACATCCCCAGCGCGGCGCGCGTGTACGACTACCTGCTGGGCGGCAAGGACAACTACCCGGCCGACCGGGCGGTCGCCGAGTCGATGATCGCCCAGTTGCCGAACGTCCGGCTTGCGGTCCAGTGGAACCGGGCCTTCCTGCACCGGTTGGTCCGCTATCTGGTCGGGGAGGTCGGCATCCGGCAGATCGTCGACATCGGTGCCGGGCTGCCCACCGTCGGCAACACCCACGAGATCGCCCGGCTGGCCCACGCGGACACGAAGGTGGTCTACGTCGACCATGACCCAGTGGTCCTGGCGCACGCCAGGAACATGCTGCAGGGCATCGCCAACACGGCGATCATCGAGCAGGACCTGCTCGAGCCCGATGCGATCCTGGCCGACCCGGTGCTGCTGGACCAGATCGACTTCACCGAGCCCGTCGCGTTCCTGTACCTGTCGATCCTGCACTTCGTCTCCGACGAGGCCGACCCGGCCGGGATCATCGCCAGGCTCCTCGACCCGTTCCCCTCCGGGAGCTACGTCGCGATCTCGCACGCGACCCCCGATACCGTCCCCGAGGTCAACGACGTCGAGCGGGTCTTCGACGAGGCGACCGAGCAGGCCCACGTCCGCACCAGGGCCGGCGTCGCCAAGCTCGTCAGCGGGATGGATATCGTCGAGCCCGGCCTGGCCTGGCCACCCGAATGGCGGCCGGACCCGGGCGACGAGATCCCCGCCAACGTCGCCGAATCGTATTACTGCGTGGTCGTCGCCAGGAAGCCGTGACCGGGCCTAACCGTCCAGCTGGCCTTCGTCCCAGTAGCCGGGCACCCACCGCAGGACCTCGGCCCGGAACTCGCCCTCGCACTCGAGCTGGCAGAGCACGCCGATGCCTGCCGTAGACACGCGGTGGATGAGCACGTAGGAGGGCGGCAGGTTGAACTTGCGCGTGATGTTGCTCGCGCGCATGTCGGTGACCCGGGCGGCCTCCCCGCGCAGCCATTCGCGGTTGAACTTGAAGCAGTCGACCTTGGACGGCTCGGCCATCGGCGCGAGGAAGGCCTGCAGCACGTCCAGGTCCACGTCGATGCCGGGGCGCAGGAACCCGTTGGCGCGTAGTTCTCGCTCGACTGACTCGATGTCCGGGTCGTCCTCGTGCATGATCCGCAGCAGTCGGCCGAAGAACGGCGGCAGCCCGCCCGGCAGGTGATCGACCGCGCCGAAATCCAGCACACCTAGCCGGCCGTCCTCGAGCAGCCGGAAGTTACCTGGGTGCGGATCGGCGTGCAGCAGCCCGGCCCTGGCCGGCCCGGAGAACAGGAACCGGACGAGCAGGATACCGGCCCGGTCGCGCTCTTCCCTGGTGCCGTCGCTGATGATCGCCGACAGCGGCGTGCCGTCCATCCACTCGGTGACCAGGACGTGCTTGGTACCCGCCACGACGTCGGGCACGTAGATGTCGGGGTCGTCCGCGTAGGCCACGGCGAAGGCGTGCTGCGAGGCCGCCTCGAGCTCGTAGTCGAGTTCCTCGGTCACCCGGTCGCGCAGCTCGTCGAGCAGGGGCTTGACCTCTAGCCCGGGCATCAGCATGCCGAACAGCCGGCCGGCCCGGCTGAGCTGGTTAAAGTCGCTGATCAGCGCGCGCCCTGCCCCCGGGTACTGGATCTTCACCGCGACCCGCCGGCCGTCGTGCCAGACCGCCTGGTGCACCTGGCCGATGGACGCCGCCGCCGCCGGCGATTCGTTGAACTCGGCGAAGTTCTCCCGCCAGGCCTCGCCCAGGTCACCGACCAGGACCTGGCGCACGCTGCGGGCGGGCAGCGGCGGGGCGGATTCCTGCAGCTTGGTCAGCGTGGCGCGGTACGGCCCGGCGATCTCGGGCGGCAGCGCCGCCTCGAAGATCGACAGCGCCTGGCCCAGCTTCATGGCGCCGCCCTTGAGTTCGCCCAGGACGCGGAAGATCTGGTCGGCCGTGCGCTGCTGGATCTCCTGGGCGACGATCTCGGCCGGCCGCCCTCCGATCCGCTTGCCGACCCCGATCGCCGTGCGCCCCGCGAGCCCGATCGGCAGCCTGGCCAGCTTCGCGGCCCGGCCTACCGTGGTCCGTGGCACCTCACTCGCGCGGGCATTGTCCCGCGTCGCTGACGTCTCGTTCATGGCCCCTCCTCGGACCCCGTGTCCCTAGAACACACGCTAACGAGCATCCGTTACCGCGTCGTTACGGCACGGGGGCCAACGCGAACCCGAACCGCGCCGCAGGCACACGACGGATGCGGTGGCCAGGTCCGGCGCCGCCACTGCCAGTCCGGGAGAACCACTTCGAGGGTCCCGTTCACGGTAGCCGGGACCGCGGTCGCGGGGATCAGCGGGGCCGACCCGGCCTGGTCGATGAACGCCAGGGCCTGCGCGGAGGCCATCGTGGCCGTCATGGCGGCCAGCACGGTATCGCAGGCCTGCGGCTGGGCCGGGGCGAAGGTGGCCTGGGCCAGGATCTTAGGCCAGGCCGGATCCCCGTCGGCCTTGCGCATGTCCACGCAGCGCAGACAGGCCGACCGCCCCGGCCGGACCAGCGGCCCGACCACGCCGATCGCCTCGCTGGCCCAGACGGCCAGATGGGGCACGCGGTCACGCAGGAGGCCCTCGGTCAGGTCCGGCAGCGCCGGGGCGGTGAGGATCACCAGGTCGGGTACCGCGCCGTCGTCCAGGGTCCTGACGTCGGGGGCTGCCCGCCCGACCGCCCGGGCGGCGCCCTCCTGCCTCGGCTCGCCCAGGTCCGCCCGGATCAGCCCGGCGGGCGCGAGATCGGCAGGCCGGGCCGCTCCCGAATCGGTGCACGTGACGTGCCCCACGCCGGAGGCGGCCAGGAAGGTCGCGACGCACGCGCCGGTCCGGCCCGCCCCGTGGATCCTGACGAAGGCGGCCCGGCGGCGCGCCAGGGTGCGGGCCCCGCCGTCCCCGTCCGCGTACGCCAGCGAGGCGGTCGCGAGTTCCGGGGCCAGGCGCGCCCGCAGTTCGTCGGGGAGGCTGGCGTGCAGCCGGGCCGGGTAGTCATCGAGCACGCCCGCCGCCGCCAGCACCGCGAGCACGTCGCTGGCCGCCTGCTCGCAAACGCCGTACGTCCCGGCCGTGGCGATGACCGCCGCGCGATCCCGGCTCCCGTCCAGCAGGCTGATGACGGCCGCGGTCCGGCCGAGCCCGCCAATCGCGACCGCCCGCCGCGGATCCACGCCCACCTGCAGCGTGTCGCGGTCCCGCCACACCGGCAGCAGCCCCGCCTTCAATGCTGGCCTCATAGCCACATGCTGACACCAAGCCATGACATTCCCGAACGGTGCCCTTCCGGGAAAGGCCGCGCACACCCCTTGACGACGCATCTATCAAAGTGATATCACTTTGATAGATGCTCGGACGGCCGGGCACCACAAGTACAGAGGAGAATCCGATGCGAAACATGTATGCGCACCCCACTTACGCGCCCCCTGGGATCATGAAGGTCATCCCGTTCTGGGAGTACCGCTACCCGAGGACCTTCATCGGCATGGGCGCGACCGGTGCTGCCTTGTGCGTCATCGCGGGCGCCATTCTGATGGCCGTGGGGTACTACCCCTGGGGAGTCGCGCTGTTCGCGGCGGCGGCACTGCGCAGCTGGATCGCGTACCAGCTCGTGCAGTTCGTCCACAGCTAGCCTTCGGACGGGCCGCCAGGCCACCAGTCGATCCGGGGTCCGGCCGTCTCTAACAAGTCCCCCGACGGCCCCGCCCGATCGCAACCTCTAGCCCGCCGGCCTACGCCGGCGGGCTTTCGGCGGCCAGGGGCACTCCCAAGTCCCGGCGACCACCGGGTAACACGCGGGCGGTCCGAGAACACTGACAGGTGGAACCCATTACCGCGCCTGACGCTTCCGGAGGACCCCATGACCACCGTCCGCATCGCGCACGCCGAGCCCAGGCCAGGAAAGCTGAGCACCGGGGGATTCTCGACCAAGGGTTTCCTGGTCGTGCTCGCCGACGACGTCGGCCACCGGGCGGTGCCGATCTGGATGACCAGCGAGCCAGGAGGAGGCGACCTGTCGGAGCTCCTCGGGTCCGCCCACGAGATCGTGACGGCCAGCGCTCCGCAGGAACTCACCGCCCGGCTGCTGCACGCGGTCAACGCCACCGTGACCGGCGTGGACATCGACATGACCACCGCGGACGCGACGGAGTTGACCCCGCAAGCCACCGTCGCGCGGATCGGGCTCAGCGGTCCCGCGGGAACCCGGCAGGTCACGGCGGCCCTCGGCCTGGGCCTCGCCATGGCGGCCGCCGCGGATGCCCCGGTCCGGCTGCCCGACGCAGTGCTGGATCGCCTGGCCGCGCGCCGTGCTCGCCGACCCTGACAACCACATCGTCACCGTCGCCGGCCAGCCCGACTGGACCGGGCATGAGGTCACCGCGAGCGTTCCCGGCGACACCTACACCGTTATGTTCGGGGTCTTCCTGGCCGGCCCCGGCCGCATCGAGCTACGCGACCCGGAACTGACCCGGCCCGCCTAACCGGCTATCGCTCCGACTGCGCGGTTGGCGAACCACCGTCCCGCTGCTGGCCGGCGGCAATCCTGATGGCGGCGTCGATGGACTCGACCGAGTATTTCGGCCCCATGTCCCGCAGGGCCCGGCCCAGATCCATCATCCAGCTCGTTTCCGCCAGTACGGACTGACCGTCGAATACGGCCGCGCCGTCGGGATCCGAGGTATCGATCACGGGCAGGCGATCAACGCTGGCCGCGATTCGCACCGCCGCCAGCCGGCCGGTGGCCAGCTCGGCCTGGAGCGCCTTGATCCGCCTTCTCCTGGAGTGTCCCTCGCCAGCCTGGACCGCCAGCTCGCGCAGCCCCTGCAGGACGTCGACGAGCTGCGCCAGCCGTTCCTGATCGATCATCTGGTCCCTCTCCTCCCATCTGCGCGGGCCTGCCCGGCCGTCCGGGCCCGAGGCCAGGTGGCCAGCACGACGCAGGTGATCAGCGCGGCCAGCGGAAGGGCCGGGACACCGTCCGGCGCGGTCGCCACGAGCAGGCCAGTCAGGCTGGCGCCCGCCGCGAGCCCGAGCAGGACCCCGAGGCGCCGCCAGCGGTCCGGAGCGCGCGGCCCCGGGCTGACCAGCGAGCTGACCAGCCCGGTCAAGGTCCCGGTGAGGTAGGTGGTCGACACCTCGGTCAAACCCATGTTCTTGACCGCCGATGACTGTACCCCCATCCCAGCCGCCGCCATCGCGAGCAAGCAGAACTGCACCCACCCGCCCGGCCGGGCCCCGGTGACCTCCCACCCAACGGCGAACCCGCCGAGCAGGGCCAGCTCGGCCAGCAGCGCCCAGGTGATGTGAACCGGCCACGCCCCCGCCCGTCCCTCGCCCGCCTGCGCGTCACCCTCCTTGCCCTCTGCGTCCTTGCCGCCCCCGCCCCCGTCCTTCCCGATCCCGATCCCGCCCGCGTCCTTCCCGGCCCCGACCCCGCCTCCGCCCACGTCAGCCGCGGTCCGGCCGCTCGTCCCCCGGGCACCCACGGCGATGCGGCTGCCGCAGACCACGCCGGCGATGTACCCGAGGATGGCGAGGGCCGTGTGACTGGCCAGCGTCAGCGACCCGCGGGCCGCGGCGAGCCCCCACAGCACGATGTTCCCCGTCATGACGCTGGTGAAGACGGTCCCGAGCCTGGTGAAGCTGGCCACGTCCATCGCCCCCGACGCGAACGTCAGCGCGACCGCGATCACCGTCAAGACCTGCCCACTCGGCCTATGGTCCATGGCCCGCAAGGAGATCACCTCAGGACCCCGCCAGGCAAGCCGGACCCCTTGCCGCCGAACCACAACGCTCCTGCCTGGGGGTCGCCGACCCATGCCTGAGACCCCATGAGTCACGAGTGAGTGGTGGATCCAGTGAGTTTGGTGTTGCGTATAGCCCTGGAATTATCCTCCCGGTAAAGATGCCGGACCCTCGTACCCCTGAGCGAATAGATGCAGCTGTGGTCAGCGGGACAACTGAGGCACCGGGAAAGCGTAGGCCAGACCGCCCGGCGCTACCGAAGCCGGCGCCAGGTCGAGTCGGGCAAAGACCGAGGTCACTCCGGCTCGACCCGGACGGCCCGGGCCCAGACCGGCGCGTCGGGCGCGCCGGGGCCGAGCAGCCCGACGACGACCCGCATCCCCTTGGGCGGCGCCGACGGCCAGGGCGTGTACCCGTCGGTCAGCACGACCGTGACGGCGGGCCTGGGCCGCAGCGCGGCCGCGGCCTCGATGCCCGCGCCCATGTTGGTGCCGCCGCCGCCGACGAGCTGCACCTGGCGGGCCGAACTCACCCGCTGCGCGGGCGCGACCGCGTAGTCGCAGGCCAGCACCCGGACCTGCCGGGCCAGCCCGAGGGCCTGCAGCAGCCCCTCGACCTCGGATAGCGCCATGGACAGCAGCGACTCGGTCATGCTGCCCGAGGTGTCGCAGACCACGGCGACCTCGGGCACCGGCCGGCGCAGCGCCGGGAGCACGACGTCACCCGCGACGGCGGACCGGCGCGAGGGCCGCCGGTAGGAGTAGTCGACGGCCCCGGACACCTCGAAGACCGCCCGGCGCAACTCGGCGGCGAGCACCTTGCGCCAGTTGACCCGCGGGCTGAGGACCTGTTCCGCCCAGCGCAGCATCCCGGCCGGGACGTCCCCGGCCAGCTTGGCGTGCGAGATGACGTCCTGCGCGACCTGGCGCCGCAGCAGGTCCGCCTGCCAGTCAGGCAGCCCGCCCGGCTCCTGGCCCGGCCGCGGCACCCCGTCCGCGCCGCTCCCGCAGTCAAGCCAGCCGGCCTCCGCATCCCCGGCTTTTTCCTGACCCGAACGGCCCGTGGTTTCTCCCCCGATCCCGCCCTCGAGTCCCTGAACCGAACGCCGCCCGTCCCGGATCACCGCGTAATACTGCTCGGCCAGCAGCCCGTCCTGCGCGCCCAGGTCCCGGGGGAGGACCGGGCTGCCGGGCAGGTCAAGCCCGGCCGGCACCAGGTCGTCGTTGATCTCCGCGTCCGCCGCCCTGATCCAGTCGCGCGCGTCGCGCCCCCGGTCCTCGCCCGCGCCGACCCCCGAAGCCTGGGCCCGCTCCGCGTGGGTCCGCAGCAGATGGCACACGTGGTGGACCAGCACGCTGCCGAGCTGCGCCGGGGTCCACTCGGCGGTGAGCTCGGGATCGACGCGCATCCGCCAGTTCTCGTCCACCGACACGGTCCCGCTCCCCGGGTCGGCGATCACCTGCGCCCCGAACACCCCGGTGGCCAGGTAGGGGAACCGGGTCGCCGCCCACAGCCGGGCCGCCGCCAGTCCCTCGATCCTGCCGCCGGACATCGCCCGCCGGGCCTACATCAGGCCCGCGTCGCGCAGGACCGGGGCGAACAGCTTGATCTCGGCGGGCATCTGCACGACGCCCGCGGGGCGGCACTTGGCGAGCACCCGCGCGGCCGTGGCCCCGACGTCGGGTGCGGTCTCGGCGGCGAGGCCGAGGACCTGCCAGCCGGCGGCCCAGCGCTCCGGGGTCGGGTTGGCCGCGACCGCGGCCGCGATCGCGGCCAGCGCGGCGTACGCGCGGTCGCCTCGTTCCGGCAGCCGGAACGAGGCCGGGTCGGCCAGGACCTGCTCCGGGTCGGGCAGGTCCATCTGGACCAGCCAGGCCAGGAACTCCACGCCCGCGCCGTCGCCGACGGCCCCGGCGATCAGGGCCGACCGCGCCTCATCCGACGCGCCGGCCGCGCCCGCGGCGGCCATCAGGCGCGCCGCCATGTCCCAGGTCCGAGGCGACGGCCAGCCGCGCCCCGCCGTCGCCGGGTCGGACGGAACCGCGCACGCCAAAGCGGGCCTGACGTGCAGGAACGCGGCGACCAGGCCGCGGGCCATGATCTGTTCGGCCTCCCAGCCGTCGGGCAGCAGCGGGACCACGGGGGCCGCCCAGCCGCCGGCGAGCCCGTCGGCCACCGCCCGCGGGTCGGTCCGCCAGGCCAGGTGGCAGAGCCGGTTGGCCAGCGGCGCGGACAGGTCCCAGCCGTCGGCGGCCTGCTCGGGCGGGTTGGCCGCGGCCACGACCGCGACCTCGTCCGGCAGGACCAGGTCGCCCACGGCCCGCTCGAGCACGACCCGCAGCAGGGCGGCCTGGACGGCGGGCGGCGCGGTGGACAGCTCGTCGAGGAACAGCAGGCCGCGCCCGGCCTCGGCCAGCCGGCGCGCCCACGCCGGGGGAGCGAACCGGACGCCGTCGCCGACCACGATGGGCAGCCCGGCGAAGTCGGAAGGCTCCCTGATCGAGGCGATGACCGTCTCGCAAGGCAGGCCCATCGTCAAAGCCATGGCCCGGATCGCGGAGGTCTTCCCGGTGCCAGGCGCGCCCCACAGCAGCACGGGCACCCGGGCCGCGACCGCGACCCCGAGCGCCTCGGCCGCCGGGTTCGAGCCAGGGGTAACGCTCACACCTCCCAGTGTGGCGCATGGCCGGCACCGTCGCCGCCATCGTGCACGTCGAGCGGCTCGGGCTCCGCGCCGGGGGCGCGCATCCCGAGCACCCGGGCGTCGGGCCATCCCGCCCGCTCCACCGCCACCACGAGGTGCCGGTCCACCAGCGCCAGCCCGGCCGCCCAGACCCGGGCCAGCCACGAGGGCGACAGGGCGACCCGCAGCCTGCGCTGCTCGCCCCGCCCGGTCAGCTCGACCGACCCCCAGCCCAAGGCCCCGGGCCCGGCGTGCAGTGACACGACGACCTGGTCCGGGTCGAGCCCGAGCCACTCTTCCGCGATGGGCCCGAGCCGGCCGGCCATCGCGGCCACCAGAGCGGGCCGGGCCCGCTCCTCGGCCAGCTCGCCGGAACCGGCACCCGCGTCCGCGTGCGCCGCGGCGACGTGCCCGGCCAGCCTGACCTGGAACCCGTACCCGAGCGCGAGCAGCGACAGCATGTCGGTCCTGCGCCGCCGGACCAGCTCAAGCTCCTCCTGGGCGCGCCGCCGCCTGCGCTGCACGCCTGCGGGCACCGACGGGTGCAGCCCCGCCGTCTGCCGCGCCGCCACCTGCATGGCCGGGGTGGTCCCGGTGAAGGCAAACGCGCCGGGCGCGCCCGGCATCGCGGCGGCTACGTCGTCCCAGCCGATGGCGATCTCGTCGCCGGGGCCGCGCGGGCCGATGGCGAGCACCGACAGGTCCTCGGCGTGCCGCGCCCACGCCTGCGCCACCTCTACGCACCGGGCCTTCTCCCCGCCCAGGGCGGCCAGCACGAGCTCGGCCTCGGCGTCGGGGTGCTCGGGCAGCCGCAGCGATCCCGCCTCCCAGCGGACGGCGTGCGTGCCCTGGCCGCACGGCACCCTGGCCTCGCAGCTGGGCAGGCAGGCATACCACTCGTCGTTCGGGATCACGGTCACGCAGGGTACCCCCACTGCAGCGGTAGCGTGGCGCAGACCTCAGCCGAACGCCCGGCCACGCGCACCTCGATCCAGGCCGTGGAGCGAGCCAGCCCCGGCCTCAGCTTCATCCGCAGCCAGTACTCGCCGTCAGAGAACTGCACGCCGTCCACCCCGGCGACGTGCCACCGCCCGCCGCTGTCGCGCACCCACACCGACACCGGCAGGTTGTCCACGATGGGCGGGCCGGTCCCGTCGTCCTCCGGCAGGCCTCTCACCAGCACGTGCAGGATGGTCTGGCCGTCGGTGTTGTGCAGGCCGAGCAGGGCCAGCCTCATCCCGTCGAACTCGGGGAGGGCGACGGCCAGGGGGGCGTGGCCCTCGCGGGCGGGCGCCATGTCCGGCTTCCTGCGCTGGTAGTGCGAGAGCAGGCTGAGCCACCGCTCGGGCAGCTCGGGCCCGGGCGGCGCAGTCAGGCCGTGCCCGGTGACGCTCAGGCTGGCGCACAGCGCGGCGAGCTGGCCGGGCACCTGGCTATGCGGCGGCAGGACCTCGGCGGCCTCCAGCGCCGCCACGACGTCGCCGAGTCCCGCGGTCATGGCGTGGAGCGGCGCCCGGGCGTACGAGGTCCGCCGCAGGTCGGGCCCGTGCTCGCTGACCGCCATGAGCAGCCGGTCCGCGAACACGCTGAGCATCTGCTCGCCGAGGGACAGATCGGTCGGCGTGACCTGCGGCCCGGCGCCGTCCGGCCGAACTGGGCCCGGCTCACCCAAGGTGATGCGCACGGGCTTCTGGCCGGGCGCGGCAAGCTCCAGCCAGCGCAGGCCGTCCGGCGGGTCGGGATCCAGCCTGATCTCGCCGGCCCAGTCGGTGAAGCTGAAGTTCACCTGGTACGAGTTGCCCCGGTCGTCCGACACCGTGAACAGCCGGGGGAGAATCGGGCTCCCGAAATGCCGCCCCATCAGCGCCTGACCGAGCGGGCTCCGGGTCCGCCAGGTGACGGTGAACCGCGCCCCGGCCGACGTGTGCGCGTAGGAGAGCAGGTTCACCTCGCCGCTGACGTCCTCGTGGCGGAACGGGACGCTCAGCCCGAGCGGGACGTAGCAGTCCGGCCCGCCCGCGCCGACCGCGACCGCGCCCAGGCCGGCCGCGCCCGGGTCGGGCGCCCCCCACCAGGCCCGCGCGTACAGCCTGCCCCGGGTCAGCGCGGGCCTGGTCAGCAGCAGCGGACCTGGGTCCGAATGCTGCCGAACGCCGACCGCGATCGCAAAGTCGGCCAGGACGTCCTGCGCGGCCGTCACGTCGATGGCGCGTACCGCGGCCAGTGCCTGCGCCACCCGCGCCAGTCGCGGGAAGCTGGTGGCGGGGCTGTCGCCCGACCACGGCGCGCCGGAGATGAACGTCGCCCCTTCGCGGGCAGCGCGCAGCTCAGTCTCGGCCATCAGCCGCAGGAACGTCTCCGCGCGCTCGCGGTTCATATTGTCCAGTGTCGCCCCGTCCAACCACCCAGGCGTCCACTCCAAACGCCCCGCCCGTCACGCCATGAAAGTTAGCGACCTTCAGGCGGAGGTGGTCACCGGCTGCGGTGCCTCGGCGGAGGTCCAGACGCGGACGATGTCGCGCATGGAGAGCAGTCCGGCCACGTCGTGGCCCTCGATCACGACCAGGTGCCGGAACCCGCCGTTGATCATCGCCGCGGCGGCCTCCTCCAGGGTCCACTCGGGCGAGGCGTACACGAGGTCTTCTGTCCGGTGCTGGGCGACGAGCTCGGCGTCAGGGTCTTCGCCCAGGGCGATCGAGTCGAGGAGGTCACGTTCGGTGAGGATGCCGATGCCCGCGTGCTCGGTGTCGATGACGACCGCGGCGCCGATGCGCCGCTTGGACATCATCTGCGCTGCCTGCCGCAGCGTGTGCGCTGGCCCGATGGTGAGCACAAGGTGGGACATGCCGTCTCGTACCTTCACGGTTACTGCACCCCCTGGGTTCAGCTGCTTGTGAATTTGTGACAGACCACCAGCATCCGTGATATCCCCCTAGAGAGCAAGACCCAGGTGAGCAAGCACCTCCCCGTGCAGGTGACCGTTGGTGGAGACCGCGCTGCCGCCGTCGGGCCTGGCCTCGCCCTCCAGCGAGGTGAACTGTCCCCCCGCCTCGGTGACGATGATCTGCAGCGCCGCCAGGTCCCACAACGACACCTCGGGCTCGGCGGCGATGTCGCAGGCGCCCTCGGCGACGAGCATGTGCGACCAGAAATCGCCGAACGCCCGCGTCCGCCAGACCGACTTGGCCAGCCCCATGAAGTTGTCGAGCAGCCCGCGCTTCGCCCACCCGCCCAGACCCGAGTACGACATCGAGGCGTCGTCCAGCTTGGTCACCCCGGACACCCGGCAGGGCGACGCCTTGGTCAGGCTGCGCCCGGTCCACGCGCCGCCGCCCAGCGCTCCCCACCAGCGCCGGCCGAGGGCGGGCGCCGACACCACGCCGACCACCACGTCCGGCCCGTCCATGAGCCCGATCAGCGTGGCCCAGACCGGCACGCCACGGACGTAGTTCTTGGTCCCGTCGATGGGGTCGAGCACCCAGCACCGCGGTCCGTAGCCGGCCCGGCCGAATTCCTCGCCGAGCACCGCGTCGCGCGGCCGCGCCCGGCGCAGCACGTTACGCAGCGAATCCTCGGCCGCCCGGTCGGCATCGGAGACCGGCGTGAGGTCGGGCTTGGTCTCGACCCGCAGGTCGAGCGCCCGGAACCGCCTGGTCGTGATGTCGTCGGCGGCGTCCGCGAGGACGTGCGCGAAGCGCAGGTCGTCGTCGTAACGTGCCACCCGCGAACGGTACCGCCTCGCACATCACGCTGGCCAGCCAGGACCCCGCCGGGTGATAATGGCCCTGATGGACTTTTCCGCCGAGGGGCTCCTCGCCGACCCGCCCGAGTTGCTGCGGCCCTTCATCCGCGATGGCCGGATCACGGCCCTCCCGGCTAAGCGCACCCGCCGCCGCCTGCTGCTTGACCAGGTGGCGCAGGCGTTCGAGCCGGGCCGCAAGTACCCGGAGAAGGCCGTCGACGAGATCCTCAAGGCGGTCGTGGACGATCACTGCACGCTGCGCAGGTACCTTGTAGATGAGGCGTTCTTGTCCAGGACGGCCGCGGGCATCTACTGGCGCGTAGGGGGCACCGTCGATGCGTAACAAACCCTTTATCCCGAACGAGCGGTGGTGCTTCCCCGAGAAGCCACCGAGTTCCCGGTTGCCGGAGCAGGACAGGCCCTGATGCTACCCCGAGCGTCCGCCGGGCGATCCCGACGACGAGGGTTGCTTCCCGGAGAGCCCGTCGCGCCGCCGCCGTCGCGCCGTCAGCCTCGAAGACCTAGCCCGCCTGCTCTAAGCCCGCTGGTCGGCCTGGCCCGCCTGCTTCAGCCGCTCGCCGACCTGGCCCCGCCTGCGTTACTCGGGCGCGCCCTCCCGGCTGCGCAGCACCCGGCGCAGCGAGTCAAGCCGCGCCTCCGCGTGGTGCTCGCGCGCCCACTCGTCCAGCGCGCACCCGGAGAGGTGATCGCACCCCGGCGGGCACCCGGCGGTGCCCTCGGCCAGGTCCCCGAACGCCTCGATCACCTGCTCCTCGCTCACGTGCCCCAGCCCGAACCCGCGCAGCCCCGGCGTGTCGATGAGCCACCCGTCGCCCAGTGGCAGCGCCACCACCGACGACGACGTGTGCCGGCCCCGGCCGGTGACCGCGTTCACCCTCCCCACGGTCCGGGCCGCCTCCGGGACCAGGGTGTTCACCAGCGTGGACTTGCCGACGCCGGACTGCCCGATGAGCACGCTGATCCGGCCGGTCAGCACGTTCCGCACCCGGGCCAGGGTCCGCGGCGACAGCGGTCGCCTGGTGGTCAGCATGGGCAGCCCGAGCGGGGTGTAGAACGCGCGGACCTTCCGCGGTGACGCCAGGTCGGCCTTGGTCAGCAGGAGCAGCGGGTCGATCCCCGCGTCGTAGGCCGCGACCAGGCAGCGGTCCACGAAGCGGAGCCTGGGCGGCGGCTGGGCCAGCGCGCAGACGACGACGAGCTGGTCGGCGTTGGCGACGATGATCCGCTCCAGCGGGTCCGTGTCGTCCGCCGAACGCCGCAGCACGCTGGTCCGCGGCTCCACCCGGACGATCCTGGCCAGCGACCCCTGCTCGCCCGAGGTGTCCCCGGCCAGCGCGACCCGGTCGCCCACCACGACCGAGCCCTTGCCCAGTTCGCGCGCCTTCATGGCGATGACCAGGCGGTCGTCCGCCATGCACCCGTACCGCCCGCGGTCCACGCTGGTCACGAAGCCCTCGACGGCACTGTCGTGCGCGGGGCGCCGCCTGGTCCGCGGGCGGGAGCCCCGTCCGGGCCGGACCCGGACGTCGTCCTCGTCAAGCCGCGCGTAGCCGGGCCGCGGGCTCAGGGTTTCTGTCCCAACATTGCCGTCCAGACCTGCGAGAAAGCGGGGAACGTCTTGCCCACGGTCTCCGCGCCGGCCACCCGGAGGCCTGGGACGGCCAGGCCGAGCACGGCCGCGGCCATCACCATCCGGTGGTCGTCGTAGCTGCCGAACGGCTCGCCGCCCGCGCGCAGCGGCCGCGGGTTGATGGCCAGCCCGTCGGGCAGTTCGGTGACGTCGCCGCCGAGGGCGTTGATCTCCTTGGCCAGCGCGGCCAGCCGGTCGGTCTCGTGCCCGCGGGTGTGCGCCAGCCCGGTGAAGACTGAAGGGCCGTCGGCCAGCGCCGCCACCGCGGTCAGCACCTGTGCGAGCTCGGGGACGTCCCGCAGGTCCGCGGTGATGCCGCGGACGGCGCCCGTCCCGGACAGGGTCAGCCCCTGCTCGCCGACCTCGCCCTGCGCGCCCATCCGGGCCAGCACATCCAGGATCAGCCCGGCCGCCTGCAGGCTGTCGGTCGGCCAGCCGGGCACGGTGATCGTCCCGCCGGTAATCAGCGCCGCGGCCAGGAACGGGCCCGCGTTGGACAGGTCGGGCTCCACGGTGATGGCCCCGAGCTCGAGCCGCCCGGGCCGGACCCGCCAGGCGTCGGGGCGCGGGCCCCCCGCCGCCGATTCGGCGCTCACGTCGGCCCCCGCGGCCGCGAGCATGCGGACGGTCATCGCGATGTGCGGGGCCGAGGGCACGGGCGGGCCCTCGTGCCTGATCTCGACGCCCTCGCCGAACCGCGGCGCCGCCAGCAGCAGGCCCGAGACGAGCTGCGACGACGCCGAGGCGTCCAGGGTGACGGTGCCGCCGCGGACCGCGCCGCGCCCCTGCACGGTGAACGGGACCGCCTCGCGGCCGTCGTCGTCGATGTCCGCACCTAGCCGGCGCAGCGCCGCGAGAATCGCGCCGACCGGGCGCAGCGGCGCCCGCGCGTCCCCGGCGAACCGGACCGTGGCCCGCGTCAGCGCCGCCACCGCGGGCAGGAAGCGCATGACCGTGCCTGCGTTGCCCACGTCCACGCTGACCATCGAGCCCTCCGGCGGCTGCCCGGGGGTAACACGCCAGGTCGTTCGGCTATCAGGGTTTTGCTCTTGTCCTTCCCCAGCGATCTGCGCGCCCAGGGCGCACAGCCCGCTGACGGCGAGCGCGGTGTCCCTGGCCTGCAGGGGGTTGGCGATCAGGGCGGGGGAGTCGCTCAGGGCCGCTAGGACCAGCGCGCGGTTGGTGATCGACTTGGACGCGGGCAGCCGGATCCGCGCGCTGACCGGGCCGGAAGCGGTCGGCGCAGTCCAGGTCAGGTCCGCCTCGTCATCCCCATGCATACGCCTGAGCGTATCGGTGCCCGCCCCGATCCGCGCCTCGCGCTGGCCCTCCCAGGGTTTGGCGGACCCAGCCCGCGCCCCCGGCGCTGGCCCTCCCGGTTTGGGCGGACCCAACCGCGCCCCCGGCGCTGGCCCTCCCAGGGTTTGGCGGACCTGGATTATGGTTATGAAATGCCAATCCAGGCTTAACGGGACGTGTCCGGATTCTTTCACCCTGAGGAAGAGTTTCATGTGCGGTCGGTTCGTGTCGGCGCGTAAGCGCCTCGAGCTCCTCGAGGAGTTCAGCATCGAACGGGACCGCGTACCCGACGGACCCGAATCGGAGCCTGCGCCGGACTACAACGTGGCGCCGACCAAACGGATCTTCGCGGTCATCGAACGCCCCGCCCGCGAAGACGAGCCACAGGCCCGTGAGCTGCGCGTGGTCCGCTGGGGCCTGGTTCCCTTCTGGGCCAAGGACGCCTCGGGCGGCGGCCGGCTGATCAACGCCCGCGCCGAGACCGTGGCGACCAAGCCGGCGTTCCGCCGTGCGTTCGCCAAGCGCCGCTGCCTCATTCCTGCCGAAGGCTATTTCGAGTGGCAGCCGGTCGAGCAGGACGGCAAGACGCGCAAGCAGCCTTACTACATCTTCAGGAAGGACGGTGGTGAGCTGGCCTTCGCCGGGATCTACGATCTCTGGCGAGACGAGGCACTCCCTGACGATCACGAGCGCGCGTGGCTGTGGACGGCCGCGATCATCACGACCCAGGCGTCCGACGACGTCGGCCAGATTCACGATCGCATGCCCATGACCATCGCGCCGCAGGCCTGGGCCGACTGGCTGGATCCGGCGACCAGCGACCTTGGCCAGCTACAAGCGACGATGGTGCCTGCCATGTCCGGCGGCCTGACGTCATTCCCCGTATCTATGGCTGTCAACTCAGTGCGGAACAACGGACCCGAGCTCATAAGGCCGCTGCCTGATTCCGCCGAGGGGGAGCGGCCGCCCAGCGAGTTGTTCTGAGTCCGCGGCGCGGCCGCGGCTCTACCGAGCCTGGGCTGCCCATCGCACGCGGACGGGAGGCGAGGACACCAGTGGAACTTACCGTCGCCCGTAAGCGCCTCGAGGAGATGCGCGACGACCTTGACCGGTCGATATCGATCCTGCAGGGTGAGCGCCCGGCGCCGACGGCCGGGTCGGGGTACCCGCAGGACCAGGCCGACGCGGGTTCCAGCCTGTCCGAAGCCGACCGCACCGAGGCGGTCCTGCACTCGGCCCGTGCCCAGCGCACCGAGGTGGAGGCCGCGCTCACCCGCATCGACGAGAACAGCTACGGCGAGTGCGTCGCCTGCGGGCATGAAATTCCCGAGGGCCGCCTCGACGCGCGCCCCGACGCGGCCCGCTGCGTCGGCTGCCAGGCCAAGTACGCCCGCCGCCGCTAGTCCGACGTAACGTCGCTAGTCCGGCTCAACGCCGCTAGTCCGGCTTACACGCCGAGATCACGAGCTGCGCGCCGAGTGACTCATCGCTGGCGGCGGCGAGTTCGGCGCGGACCAGCCGGGCCAGGCTCGCCGGGTCTTCGGCCAGCGCGTGCGTCACCATCGACTCGGAGAACACGGTCCGCGGCCTGATCCAGTTCACCAGCAGGCCCGCCCCGCCGAACAACTCGCGCGCCTGCTCCGGTCCGTAGCACCGGGTGATCGCCCCGTCCGGCCAGGGCACCAGCACGACCTCGGCGTGCGGCAGGTCGACCAGGTGCGGCCAGTGACGCTGCCCCGCGAGCACCGCCATGCCGAGCACGAGCGAGTCCACGCACGCCAGTACCCGCCCTCCCGGGCGGAGTACCCGGGCGACGTCGGCGATCAGCGTTTCGGCGCCCAGGTGCGTGGACAGCGCCCGGTCCTCGGCGATGACGCCATCCGCGCAGTTGTCGGCCAGGAAGGACAGCCGCGAGAGGTCGGCGATCAGCGGGAAGATCCTGCCCCGCCCACCCGACCCCATTCCCCTAGGGCCCATTCCCCTAGGGCCCATTCCCCTAGGGCCCATTCCCTCAGGGCCCGTTTCCCCCGGGCCCGGCGCCGTGCCCGTCCCCCCAGTGCCGGTCGCCCCGGTGCCCGTCCCCCCGGTGCCGGTCGCCCCGGTGCCCGTCGCCGCAGTACCGGTCGCCTCAGTGCCGCCGGCCCCGATGCCGCCGACCCGGGTCCGGCTGGGCTCCAGGGCGGCCTCCAGCACGCGCAGGACGGTATGCCCACCCCGTGCGGCCAGTTCCGCGCTCGCCGCGCGCGGTCCCGAGACGTCCACCAGGACCCGCCGTCCCGGCGGAAGCCAGGCCGCGAGCTGCGCCCGCGCCACCGCCTCGCAGAAATGCCTGTACGTAGGCGGACGTTCGGTATCCGGCCTAGTGATCTCGTTGGCCGCAGGCTGCACGGGGCCCTGAGCTCCTGACTGCGCGCCTGCGCATACAGACGCGCACCTGTCAGCCTTCCCATTCAGGTGCCCTTCGTCACCTGTTCGCGCGGACCCATCCCGTGGAATGACAGCCTGCATCAACGTGTTGAACGCGGCATGGCAGTCGCAGTCGCCTCGCCACCTCCGGGCACGCTGAAGCTAGCTCCGTTCCCCGGCACGGTATCCTCCCGCACATACGGTCTGTACCCCAGCAGCCCGACCTCTGTTCACCCAAAGGGGGTGGGTCCCGTTCCGGAGACTCTCGAACAGCGCGGTGAGCGCTTCGAGCAGGAGGTGCTGCCCTACCTGGATCAGCTGTACTCCGCAGGGCTTCGGATGACCCGCAACCCGGCGGACGCCGAAGACCTGGTCCAGGAGACGTTCGCGAAGGCCTACGCGTCCTTCCACCAGTTCCAGCAGGGCACGAACCTGAAGGCGTGGCTGTTCCGGATCCTGACCAACACCTTCATCAACAGTTACAGGAAACGGCAGCGCGAACCGCAGCGATCGGGCGCGGAAGACGTCGAGGACTGGCAGCTTGCGCGCGCCGCGTCGCACACCTCCGGGGGGTTGAAGTCGGCCGAAGCCGAAGCGCTAGAACGGCTGCCGGATTCTGACATAAAGGAGGCGCTCCAGGCGCTTCCCGAGGAATTCAGGATCGCGGTCTACCTCGCCGACGTCGAGGGGTTCGCGTACAAGGAGATCGCCGACATCATGGATACCCCGATTGGTACCGTGATGTCACGTTTGCACCGCGGCCGTCGCCAGCTACGCGAACTGCTCCAGGATTACGCTTCGGAACGCGGCCTGGTCAACGCGGGTTCCGAAGCCTCCCTGCCCGGAGAGGAAGGGCGATGAGCTGCGGAAAACCGCACGAGACTCCGTGCACCGAGGTTCTCGACCGGGTCTACGGCTACCTCGACGGCGAGCTTGACCACCTGGACTGCGCGAAGATCCGCCAGCACCTGGACGAATGCGGTCCCTGCCTGCGCGAGTACGGCCTGGAAGAGGCGGTCAAGCGCATCGTCGCCAAGCATTGCGGCTGCGACCCGGCCCCCGCCGAGTTGCGCGCGAAGATTCTCGTCAGGATCAGGGAAGTACGGGCGTCCATCGAGTTCGCCGAGTAGCATCGCGCCCCGGGATTTGCCGGGAGTGTGCAAATTGCGCCGCAAGTGCCTTACTTGATTGCCTATTGTGACAGACGCTCTCACGATTTGTTCACGATGGGATTTTGGGCCTGCGAGATGCGATGTGGCCACGTTATCCTTGACTCAGGGCGATATCTACTGAGCTGTAGGTAGTTGCACGTTAGGGAGGTCAGCTCCATGCGTCCCTCCGGCGGAATCACACCTGCCACAGATGAGGTACCGGCAGGCTCGGCCTACCCGGCCGCCTTCTCCAGGATTACGTGGGGGTAGGAGTCTTGAAGCCTAGCCCGCGTTCTGCGCTCCCTTCCTGGGGGAAGCGTGGCTAGGCTGTCGTGGCCCGCGCGGCTGTACATCGGCGCGATCGTTGCCGCCGCCGCGGTGCTGCTCGTCCGCGGCCCGTTTGGCGGGGTCACCTGGTGGCACGAGGTCGCCGTGCTCGGCGTTCTGCTGGTGGTTTTCGAGTCGACGGCGACACTGCTGCGCCCGAGGGAGCTGGCGTGGTCGCCGGCCCCGATCGCGACCCTGGCCGCCGTGGTCCTGGTCGGACCGGTCGGCGCTGCGCTGGTCGGCGCCTGCACCGCGCTGGGGCTGCGGCGCGGTCCCTCGCTGGTCCAGCGCGTGTTCAACGCCGGCATGCTCGCCCTGTCCGCGTACCTGGCCGGACGAGTCTTCATCGCCGCGCACGGCCACGTCGGGATGCCGGGGTCGGGCTCGTTCCCCGGGATCATCGGGCCCTTCGCGGTCGCGGCCGTGGTACACGCGGTCGCGAACCACGGGCTGCTCGGTGGCGTGCTCTGGCTGACCAGCGGGCCGTACAAGCGGGGACGCCGCACCTCCGCGCCCGGCATGAGCCTGGAGCTGATCGTCTCCGATCTCGGCTACGGCGCGTTCGGGCTGCTCATCGCCGCGCTCTGGAGCGTGACCGGGCTGTTCGCGCCGGTCCTCGTGCTGATCCCCGTCGCCGTCGCCCGCTGGGCCGTGGCGCAGATCGTGGAACAGCAGCGCGCGTACGAGGCCGCGGTCGGCGCGCTGTGCCAGGCGGTCGAGACCAAGGACCTCTACACCCGCGGTCACAGCGACCGGGTCTCGCGCGGTTCGGTCATGATCGCGCGGGAGATCGGCATGCGCGGCGAGCGGGTAGAGGCGCTGCGATACGCGGGCATGCTGCACGATGTGGGCAAGCTCGGCGTGGCGACCAGGGTCCTGCAGAAGACGGGGAAGCTGACCGAGGAGGAGTACGCGGCGATCCAGCTTCACCCGATGCGCGGGCTCGACATCGTCAGGGAGATCGGGTTCCTGGACGAGGCCCTGGCCGGGATCATGCACCATCACGAGCGGATCGACGGCCGCGGCTACCCGATGGGCCTGGCCGGCGACGAGATCCCCGAGTTCGCCAGGATCCTCGCGGTGGCCGACGCGTTCGACTCGATGACGTCCACCCGGTCCTATCGCGGCGCGCGCCCCATCGAGGAGGCGATCTTCGAGCTGAGGCGGTGGGCGGGCACGCAGTTCGACCCGGCGTTCGTCGACGCCTTCGTGGCCGCGGTCCTGAAGGAGGGCTGGCAGCGCCCCGAGCCCGAACCCATCACCGGTGACCTGCCCGTGATCCCGTCCCAGGACCACGACGATCCCGCTTCGCCGCTGCGGGTGATCGCCAGCGAGCGGTACCCGGGACCGATCATCGAGCGCGGTCCGCAGGTGCCAGGGAGCCGCCGCCCGGACCTCCCCGACCGCGGCCCGAACCTGAATAACGCGAACTATTGAGTACGACGCAGGCGGACGGGCCGCGATGAGCGAACGACGACACGAGCCGCGCAGGCGCCCCTGGCCGGTGCGCAACTCCGGGCAGCTCCTGCTCATCGCGGCGGCCGGGGTGGTCCTGGTGGCCTCGGTCGCGCAGACCGCCGTGGCGGGCGTGCGAGACACCCGGATCGCGTTCGCGTTCGGCGCGCTGATCGCGTTCGGCGAGGTCCTGCGGATCAACCTGCCGGGCGACCGCGAATCGGCGCCGATCGGGATCGCGGGAGCGCTCGCCTACGCCCTGCTCATCCGCGTAGGCGGGTACCAGGTCATGCACAGCGCCGAGCAGGTGGTCACCGTCACTGCGATCGGGATGATCATCGGCGCGCTCCCGCACCTGGCCGTCGGCCGGCCGGCCAAGGTGAGCAGCATGGCCACGCGGCTGCTCTGCGTCGCGGCCGTCGCGTTCATCTTCCGCTCGCTCGCGGACAGCGACGCCATCTCCGGCCACTGGGGCCTGGCGTTCTCGCTGATGACGTCCCTGGTCCTGCTCGCCTTGCTGCTCGAGGCGCTGCTCACCGCCCTGATGCGGGTGGAAGAGCAGCGTGCCAGGTTCAAGGTGGCGCTGGTGGACGAGATGCGCGTTCAGCTGCCGCTGGGCGCGGCGGTCGGGGCCTCGGCCCTGCTCATCGCGTTCGCGGCCGAGACGATGGGGCTGGCCGCGGTGGCCGTGTTCACCGCCCCGCTGCTCCTCACGCAGGTGGCCTTCCGCCGTTATGCGGGGATCCGGGCCACCTATCTGCAGACCGTGCGAGCGCTGGCCAAGGTCACCGAGATCGGCGGGTACGTGGAACCAGGCCACTCCGAACGGGTGAGCCAGCTCGCCGTCGCCGTCGGCCGCGAGCTAGGCATCCACGAGCCGGAACTGCTCGAGCTTGAGTACGCCGCGCTCATGCACGACATCGGCCAGCTCTCGCTGACCGATCCCATCCCCGGCGGCGCCACGGTCCTGGCCGCCCCGCACGAGCAGCGCCGCATCGCCGAGCTCGGCGCCGATGTGATCCAGCAGGCCCAGGTCCTTGGCTCGGTGGCCGAGATCGTCCGCAGGCAGAACGAGCCGTACCGAGGCATCGAGGTGGCGCACGAGGGCCGTGGCCGCCACGCGGCCGTATCCCATTCGGCGAGCCCCTCCGGGCCCCCGCTGAGCAGCCGGATCATCAAGGCCGCCAACGCCTTCGACGACCTGGTGGGCAGCTCGATGGACCCCGACCGCGCGGCCGCGGCCGTGCAGCAGCTCCGGCTGGACACGGTCAGCGAGTTCGACCCGGACACGGTCGAGGCCCTCAGCCGCGTAGTGCACCGCCGCTCGGTCATCCAGCTGTAGCCCATCTCCCGGGGGCCGCCACCCTTCTCGACCCAGTGGCGCCACCACCCCACGGCCCCCACCTGTCCGACCCCAGTAGGCTGGCTGGATGCTCGAATCGGTGCTCGTCGCCAACCGGGGTGAGATCGCCAGGCGCGTGATCCGCACGGCCCGGCGGCTGGGGGTAACGGCGGTCGCCGTGTACTCCGACGCGGACGCGGAACTGCCCTACGTCCGCGAGGCCGACCAGGCGGTGCACATCGGCCCGGCCCAGCCCGCCCTTAGCTATCTGAACGCCGCGGCGATCATCGACGCGGCGCGCAAGACCGGGGCGGCCTCGGTGCACCCGGGGTACGGCTTCCTCGCCGAGAACGCGGACTTCGCCGGCCAGGTCATCGCGGCCGGCCTGACCTGGGTGGGCCCGGATCCGGCCGCGATCGAGCAGATGGGCGACAAGATCCGGGCCAGGAACCTGATGGAGCGGGCCGGGGTCCCGGTCTCGCCGGGCAGCCGCGAGCCGGTCACCGACGAGGCGGCGGCCGTCGCCGAGGCGGACCGGATCGGCTACCCCGTCATGGTCAAGGCCGCCGCGGGCGGCGGCGGGATCGGCATGGGCGTGGCCTCAGGCGAGGCCGAACTCCGCGCCGCCTTCGCCACGGCCCGCTCGCGCGCCGAGCGTTTCTTCGGCTCGCCGGAGATCCTGATCGAGCTCTACGTCGAGCGCGCCAGGCACGTCGAGGTGCAGATCCTCGGCCTGGCCGACGGGAGCGTCCTGGCGCTCGGCGAGCGCGACTGCTCGGTCCAGCGGCGCCATCAGAAAGTCGCCGAGGAGACCCCGTCCCCCGGCGTCTCGCCCGCGCTGCGCGCACAGATGCTGGCCGCCGCCGTCCGGGCCGGCCAGGCCGTCGGATACCGGGGCGCGGGGACCGTCGAGTGCCTGGTGGACACCGGCGCCGGCTCGTTCGTCTTCCTGGAGATGAACACCCGCCTACAGGTCGAGCACCCCGTCACCGAGCTCGTCACGGGCCTCGACCTGGTGGAGCAGCAGTTCCTCATCGCGGCGGGGGAGCCGCCCTCGTTTGACCCGGCCGCCGTCCGCCCCGCGGGGCACGCCCTCGAGCTGCGCGTCTACGCGGAGGATCCGGTCCGGTTCCTGCCGGCGCCGGGCACGATCACCCGATGGGAGGAGCCCGCGGGCGATGGCGTCAGGGTGGACGCCGGCTACCAGGTCGGCAACACGGTCACCCCGTACTACGACCCGCTGCTGGCCAAGCTGTGCGTCCACGGCGCCGACCGTGCCCAGGCGCTGGCCCGGGCGCGGGATGCGGTGGCCGCGTTCGCCGTCGAGGGCCCGAAGACGAACCTGGCGTTCCACGCGGAGCTTCTCGCCAGCCCCGACTTCGTCAGCGGGGACTACGATACGTCCCTGGTAAGCAAGCTGCGTCCCAGGTAGGACAATGTACGCCTGGGTCAATCAGACAGGAGTCGCCGGTGGCTGAGATCCGCGCCGAGATGGTCGCGAACGTGTGGAAGGTTGTCGCAGCAGAAGGTGATCATGTCGATGACGGCGACACCCTGGTGATCCTCGAGTCGATGAAGATGGAAATCCCGGTCCTGGCCGAAGGCCCCGGCGTCCTCACTACCCTGCACGTCGCGGAAGGCGACGTCGTCCAGGAAGGCGACCTCATCGCCGTCATCAGCTGACCGGCCCGCTCAAGGACGACGAACCGTGACCGTTCTCGCAGCGCCACGGCCGGACGTTTCCGCGGAGACCCCACGCAATTGCGCGAGGCGTTTCCGCGGAAACGCGCCCCGTGAAGTTTCGCTGTATCTGATGCCTCGCTGCCTCCTCTGTCTGGGTGTGCGGCCGACTGCGGATTGTCGGCCGGAGACTCATGCAGGGCGGAGGAGCAATGCGAGGCCTGAGCGGTATCCGGGTCTGACGGCGAGGACCTGAGCGCCCCGCCGCCGACCGGGCCTGTTCCACCGGGCCCGGTCGGCCTCTGACCGCCGGGCCCCGGCTATACGCCGGTGGTAGACCGGGGGTAGGCGATCTCGGGGTCGGTGACCACGTTCACGAGGTAGGGGCAGTTCGCGGCGAACGCGCGGCGCAGGGCCGGGGCGATCTCGCCGGGCGAGGTGACGATCTCGCCCGCGCCGCCCAGGGCCCGGACCACCTCGTCGTACCGGCAGCCCGGCTGCAGGTCGGCGAGGACGTCATACCCGTACAGGGCGCGCATCGGGTGTTTCTCCAGGCCCCACGCGCCGTTGTTCCCGCAGACGATGACGACAGGGAGCCGGTGCCGGACCAGCGTGTCGGCGTCCATCAGCGAGAACCCGGCCGCCCCGTCGCCGAGCAACAGGACGACCTGCGCGGCCGGGCGCGCCAGCCTGGCCGCGATCGCGTAGCCGAGTCCGGTGCCGAGGCAGCCGAACGGCCCCGGGTCCAGCCACCCGCCGGGGCGGGCGGGCTCGATGTACTTGCCGGCGAACGACACGAAGTCGCCGCCGTCGCCGATGACCACCGCGTCGTCGTCGAGCACCTTGAGCAGCTCGCCGTAGACGCGGGCTGGGTGGACCGGCTCGGCGTCACTGGCCAGCAGCGGGGTATCCAGCGCGTGCGCGGCCTGGACCGCCCCGGTCAGCTGCGGCAGCCAGTCCTCGGTCGGCCCCTGCCCGGCCGCGCCGACCTGCGCGACAAGATCGGTAAAGAACCCGGCCAGGTCGCCCACGGCCGAGGCCGCCAGCGGGCGGTGGGTGGCAATCCCCCTAGGGGCGTCGGCCACGTGCACGACCTGCGCGGGGGCATTTTCTGGCCCGAACGACCCATACCCGAGCCTGAAGTCGAGCGGCGTTCCGACCACGATGACCAGGTCGGCTTCGCGCAGGGCCATGGACCTGGCGCGGGTGGCCAGCAGATCGTGCCCGGCGGGCAGCACCCCGCGTGCCTGCCCGTTGGCGATGACCGGCAGGCGGAGTTCTTCGGCGGCCTGGCGCGCTGCGTATTCGGCGCCGCCGAGCCACACGTCCGATCCCAGCACCAGGACCGGCCGGCGCGCCGCGCGTAGCAGCGCCACGATCCGGGTGACATCCTCCGGATCCGGCGGCGCGGCCGGCGGGAGATCCGCCGCCGGCAGGTCTGCCTCGGCCTGCCCGTAGATCGCCTCGAGCGAGATGTCGAGGAACACCGGCCCGCGGTGCGGGGTCATCGCCAGGCGGAACGCGTCATCGACCGACTGGGCCAGGTTCGCCGTGTCGTGCTCCGTCCAGGCCCGCTTGGTGACCGGGGCGAGGAGCGGCGGGTGATCGATCTCCTGCAGGCTGCCCGCACCCCACCGGTAGTCCGGCGCGCGCCCGCCCAGGACCACCATCGGCGACCCGTTCAGCCAGGCGGTCGTGACCGCGCTGACCGAGTTGGTGACGCCCGGCCCAGCGGTGACCACGGCCAGCCCGGGGGTCCTGGTCAACCGCGCGGTCGCCTCGGCCGCGAAGACCGCGGTCTGCTCGTGCCTGACGTCCACCAGCCGCATCGGCTGCCCGCCCTTGACCGCCGCGTCGTACAGCGGGAACACGTGCCCGCCTGACAAGGTGAACATGGTCGGAACGCCGTACTCACGGGCCACCGCGAGGGCGTGCACTCCGCCGTGACCAGATATCCGCACCACGGGCACGACGCTACCAGCCAGTAGCCGGTTAGGTCCCGGGGGCCGCCGGGACGGGGACCGGGGTCGGGGTCGGGTCGTCGGTGTACTGGTGCGGGAGGGTTTCGTCGGCGAGCCCGCCCAGTGCGACGTGGTCGGCGTCGCCACCTTGTAGGCGGCGATCGTGCCGAACACCATGCCGCCCAGCCACCCGGCCAGCAGCGCCCACCGGTCGAGCCAGCGGGTGAACAGGCCGAAGACCAGGGCCGGGAACGTCTCCAGGATCCAGATGCCGCCTAGCAGCTGCAGGTTGATGGAGAACGTGTGCGGCAGCTCGATCGCGAACAGCAGCGCCCCGACCTTGACCACCAGCGAGACCCACTGCGCGACCCGCGTCTGGAGCTGGGGGCTGGCGTCGGGCTTGAAGAACTCCCTCCCAATACCGCCGTTCGGCAATGCTTGGTGCGCATGAAAGGTATATTGCCGCCCCATTTGCCAGTGACTGTGACTATCTATCTGCCCTGGTCAAGAGGGCGTATGTTAGCAATTATCACTTATTGATACTTAGTCGACAATCATGAGAGGTCCGCTAAAATGTCAGCGGGCGAGAATCAACTCCCCTAAGCGCCGCATTGGTTACTTGCGGAGCCTGGTGACGAACTTGTACCGGTCGCCCCGGTACCACGATTGCGCCCACTCGACCGGCGCGCCCGTGATGTCGAAGGCGTGCCTGGACAGCAGCAGCAGGGGCAGCCCGGCGTCCACCCCGAGCAGCGCGGCGTCGTGCGGGTCGGCCAGCACGGTCTCGATCGTCTCCTCCGCCTCCGCGAGCTGGATGTCGTAGTCCACCCGCAGCGCTTCGTACAGCGACTTGTGCCGCTCCAGACTCCTGCGCAGGCCGGGGAAGCGCCGGGCGGGCAGGTGCGAGGTGTCGATCGACATGGGCTCGCCGTCTGCGAGCCTGAGCCGGTGGATGCGCAGCGCGCGCCCGCCGGTCCGGATGCCGAGCAGTACCGCGAGCGCCTCGTCTGCGGTGACGTACCCGATGTCAAGGATCTTGGTCTGCGGGTGCAGGCCGAACGCCCGCATGCCCTCGGTGTAGCTGGCCAGTTCGAGCAGCTGGGCGACCTTCGGCTTGGCTACGAACGTGCCCTTGCCCTGCATGCGCAGCAGCCGGCCTTCGATGACCAGCTCAGCCAGCGCCTGCCTGACCGTGGTACGCGAGGTTCCGTAGGCGCGCGCGAGTTCCCGCTCCGGCGGAACGGGGCTGCCCGCGTCCAGGCTGGAGGTCAGCTCGAGGAGCTGCCGTTTCACCTGGTAGTACTTGGGCAGCCGCAATGCCATCTCCACCGGAGGACTACGGACGGGTTCATCGGCCGGCAGGGGAGAAGCGGTCATCCGGCATCATTGCCTTAATGAAGGGTTAACGTCAACTCTGCCATGGTCCCGCACCTGAGTCAGTGCCCGCACCAGGGAATCCGGTCAGGCCGTGATGCGATGATGATGCTGTGCCCACGCTGGATGACCTGGTCAGGAACCGCACCAACCTCGGCGACCGCGATCTGGCCTGGCTGCACGCGCTGGTATCGGACTGGCAGCTCCTGGCCGACCTGTCCTTCGCCGACCTGATCTTGTGGGCGCCCGCCCGCGACGGCGGCGGCTGGCTGGCGGTCGCCCAGATGCGTCCGACCACCGGCCCTACGTCGCTGCAGGATGATGTGGTCGGGATGATAGCCGGGCCCGAGGACCAGCGCCTGCTCGAGGCCGCCAGGGACGAGCGGCGCATCTGGCGGGAAAGCGACCCGAACTGGACCACCGGCGTCCCCGTCCGCACCGAGGGCATCCCTGTGACCAGGGCCGACCGGGTCATCGCCGTCATCGAGCGGTGCACCAACCTGAACTCGGCTCGCACGCCCAGCCGACTGGAGCTCACCTACGTGCAGGGGGCCGATGACCTGGCCCGGATGGTGGCGGAAGGTACGTTTCCCCTCCCCGACGAGGCCGAGCTGGTCAGGTCGCCGCGGGTCGGCGACGGGCTGCTCCGGCTCGGCAAGTCGGGCCGCGTCACCTACGCCAGCCCGAACGCCGAGTCGGCGTACCGCCGCCTCGGGCTGGCCGCGGACCTCATAGGGGCGGAGCTGGGCGTGCTCACCGCCCGGCTGTGCGCCTCCGATGAGCCGATCGACGAGATCTTGATGGTGGTGGCCGCCGGGCGTGCGCCCCGGGCGGCCGAGGTATCGGGGAACGGCTCGGTCGTGCAGCTCCGGGCTATCCCGCTGATCGTGGGCGGGACCAGGACCGGCGCCCTGATCCTGGTCAGGGACGTCACCGAGCTGCGCAGCCGGGAACGCGAGCTGATGACCAAGGACGCCACGATCAGGGAAATCCATCACCGGGTCAAGAACAACCTGCAGACCGTGGCCGCGCTGCTGCGGTTGCAGGCCCGGCGGCTGCACGCGCCAGAGGCGCGCGCGGCGCTTGACGAGGCGGTCCGCCGGGTCGGCTCGATCGCCGTGGTGCACGAGACGCTGTCACACGCTCCGGAAGACACCGTGGACTTCGACGACATCGCGGATCGGGTCGCGGTGATGACCGGCGAGGTGTCGGCCTCCGAGGTCCGGGTGACCCCGAAGATCACCGGGTCGTTCGGGCTGCTGCCGGCCGCAGTGGCGACACCGCTGGCCATGGTCCTGACCGAGCTGCTGCAGAACGCCCTCCAGCACGGCTTCCCGCACGCCAGCCGGGGTCCCGGGGTGCTGGAGGTTCACGTGGTGCGCGAGCCGGAGCGCCTGACCGTCACGGTCACGGACAGCGGAGTAGGCCTGCCACCGGAGTTCGACCTGGATTCGGCGACCGGGCTGGGCCTGCAGATCGTCCGCACGCTGGCGGAGGGCGATCTCGGCGGGCGGCTGCGGATCACGCCGAGATCGGGCGGCGGCACGGAGGCGGTAGTGGAGTTTCCTATCGGGTACGAGTCCCTGCCGGACTCAGCGGACGATCCCTCGGCCCGCACCTGACTCGCGGGCCACCTGCATCGAGCGGTCAGACGTGTGCGCGGGCGCGCAGCCGGATCGTGCGGCGCTTGAGCGCGCGCCGTTCATCCTCGCTCAGGCCTCCCCAGACACCGGCATCCTGGCCGCTGTCGATCGCCCAGCGCAGGCACTCGTCCATCACGGAGCAACGTCGGCAGACCTGCTTGGCCTCCTCGATCTGGAACAGCGCGGGACCGCTGTTCCCGATGGGGAAGAACAGCTCAGGGTCCACCTCACGACAGGCGGCTTCGTGGCGCCAGTCCATGATGTCCACTCCTTCTGGGCCACCGGGCGCGAGCGGGGTGCGTCCGGTTCCGTCGACATCTAGCTTGTGAAGGTTTTCACGAGCTTTGCCATACTGTCAGTGGTGTCCAAGTTTCCCGGGACCGTTCTGATGCCGAGCAGAAACCCGTGCGAATCGACATGCGACCCGAACGTGCCCCCGAAGGCGACGTACGTGTCATCAGAGCTGATGACACGTGTGAGGCGCCCCCGCGCCAGGCATCACGTCAAGCCTCTCAACGTCAGTTGGCATGCGCAAGAGGGCGCAGCTGTCCGTCAGCTCAATTTAATGTCAGATCGATCACATTTTGCTCGCGCCGCCGCATGAGGCCAGGAATGTCACGCAACGACGCGAAGCGCGTCCGGGACAAACCGGAAGTCAACGGCCTTGATCTCACCCAGGTACTCCCCGTCGACCTGGAACGCGATCGGCCGCGTGGACCGGATGGTCAGCACTCCGAGGCCCGGCTCGGACAGCAGGTACCGCCCGCGCGGCGGTCGGCTCCTTACCCACATCAACTGCCCGACCGCGTGGAGCACCGTGCCGACGCGCAGCCTGCGCATCGCCAGCAGGTCAAGACCCGAGTTGAAATCGGGGTTCGGGACGGGAAGCAACGCGCGGGCGCCGACGTACGTCCAGGGCGAGCGGTTGGTGACGATGGCCAGGAACAGCTCGTCGGCCGGCGGCCGGCCGTCACGCTCTACGGTCAGGGCTGGCACTTGCCGGTCCGTGCTGCGGTAGTACTCCCGCACGATGGTCCGCATGTAGAGCGATACGCTCTGGCGGCTGCCCTTCTCGCGCTGCCGATCCACTTCGCGCACCACCTCGGCGTCCCAGCCGAGGTCCGCACTGAACGTGAAGTACCGGTCGCCGGCCAGCCCGAGGCCTATGGTCCGGTATCGCTCGGCCTCGATGGCCTGCCGGATCCTGCTGACCGCCCCCGCCGTGTCGACCGGCAGCCCCATCGCCCGCGCGAACACGTTACCTCCTCCGCCGGGAATGACCCCGATCAGCGGCGGCCTGGACCCCATCGCCCGGCTAGACCCCGTGGTCCTCCCCGCAGCACTCCCGGAGACCGGGGCCGAGGCGGCCATGACCCCGTTCACGGCCTCGTTGAGCGCACCGTCCCCGCCCAGCACCAGCACCAGATCCGCGGACGCCCCGGCCGCGGCCGCCAGGTCGCGCGCATGACCACGGTGCCGAGTGTGTTCGACATCGAGGTCGACCACTCCGGCGAGCGAGCGAGTCACGAGTTCTTCGGCTCCCTCGGCGGCTGTGGTCGCCCGCGGATTGACGATCAGGAGGCCGCGCACTCGCCCAGGCTAGCCGCCACCTAAGCTGAGAACCTGTGCGGCCCCGGATCTGACTGGATGGTGAGAGGACGATGGCAAGGCGACCGCCCGGGCCGAAAGCGACCCCGGCGGATGGGATAACCGCGGCGCCTAAGGTCCCCGCCAGATCCAAGGCGACTAAGCCGCCCCCTCAGCCCCAGCCCGCCCAGCCCAAACCGGCCCGAGCGACCCCGCCCGCCCGTGCGACCCCGCCCGCCCGCGCCGCCCAGCTCAAGTCCGCCCGCAGTGCCCGGTCCGAGTCCGCCCGCGTCGCCCAGCCCCAGCCCGCCCGCGCCGCCCGGCCGAAGCCCGCCCGCGGCGCCCAGCCCCAGCCCGAGCCCGCTCCCCGGCCCGGGCCCGCCCCGCGGCCCGAACCCGCCGCCCGGCCCGAGTCAGCCACCCGGCCCGCGCTTACCCCCCTGGTCGCCCTGCGCCTATCCGCCGCCGCGCTGGCGCTCGAGGCCGTCGGCCTCGCCGTGGCGGCCGTGTTCGCCGTCATCAACACGGTCGACGGGCACGCCTACCAGTTGGCCGGCGGCATCGCGGCGACTCTGATCGCCCTCGCCACCGCCTCCGGCCTCGGGGGCATCGCGGTGTGCCTGGCCACCGCCAGGCCGTGGACCCGCATCCCGACCGCCCTGACGCAGCTGTTCATAGTCATCGCGGGGATCACCCTGCTCCAGGGGCACCGCCTCGAGTGGGGCGTGCCCGCCCTGGCGCTGGCGGCCACGTGCCTGGCCGGGCTCCTCACCCCCGCGAGCCTACGCGCGCTCAACCGCCCGCCCGTCGAGACCGCGAAGGACAAGTAGCGGCTCAGTCGTCGGTGGTCAGCCCTTCCCGCAGCTGGGTCAGCGTGCGGGCGAGCAGCCGGGACACGTGCATCTGGGAGATGCCGAGCTCCGAGGCGATCTGCGACTGGGTCATGTTTCCGAAGAACCGGAGCAGGAGGATCTTCTTCTCGCGCGGCGGCAGCTGCTCGAGCAGCGGCTTGAGCGACTCGCGGTACTCCACGCCTTCGAGCGCGTCGTCGACCATGCCAAGGGAATCCGACACCGCGGGCGCGTCCTCGTCGCCGGAGTCGGGCGCGTCGAGCGACACGGTGGAATAGGCGTTCGCCGATTCCAGCCCCTCCAGGACGTCCTCCTCGCTCATCTGCAGGTGCGCGGCAAGCTCGCTCACCGTGGGCGCGCGCCCCTCGCGCTGGGCCAGCTCACCGATGGCCTTGGTGAGCGAGAGCTTGAGCTCCTGCAGCCGTCGCGGGACCCGCACGGCCCAGCCCTTGTCCCTGAAGTGCCGTTTGATCTCGCCCACGATGGTGGGGGTGGCGTAGGTGGAGAACTCCACGCCGCGCTCCAGATCGAACCGGTCGATGGACTTGATCAGCCCGATCGTCGCGACCTGGGTCAGGTCGTCGAGCCACTCACCGCGGTTCCTGAACCGCCGGGCCAGGTATTCCACGAGCGGAAGGTGGAGCTCGACCAGGTGGCCCCTGATCCGCGCCCGTTCCGGGTCACCGACCGGAAGCACGGCGAGCCGCTGGAACAGCTCTCGCGCCCGAGCCCGATCAGGCGATCCGTGCTCGATCCTGACCGGTGGTGGTTCGGCGGCCTGGATTACCTCGAACTCGTCGGTCACCTGGAGTTCGTATTCGCTGCTCACCCGGACCTCGACCCGGATATCGCCCCGGACCTTGGTGTTTCCTTGCGCTTGCGCAGCACGATGGCCACCTGGTCATCGGGCTCCAGCCTGGAGTCGACGGTGCCGGCCAGGGCGGACAGTACGGTCCAGGCGAAGGTGTCCCGGGCGGGCATGCGCGGTTCCGCGGCGGTCACGGCCACGGTAATCGTCATCTCGTCCGCGCCGAGGTCGAAGACACACTCCAGGTTGGTGCCCGGTATCGCCTGGGGGAGCAGCATTGCGCAGGCCTCGTCCACGGCGATGCGCAGGTCCTCGATCTCATCGAGGGTGAAGTCGAGCCTCGCCGCCAGGCCCGCGGTCGCGGTGCGGAGCACGGACAGGTACGCGCCCTCGGCGGGCAGGCACACCTGTACCCGGTCCTTGGTTTCGCGATCCGCGTGCGTCGCGCCAGGATCCCGCTGCCCTGGCACGGCGGTCGTCGCGGCGGTGTCTTCGGTCACGTCTCTCCTCCGGGCGGGGTACTGGTCGCCGCCCCTTGCCTGCAACCTACCGCCCGCAGGCCTCGCCGAGAAACACGCCACTCCGTCACCCACAGTGACTGGCCGAGTAACCGGAAATTATCGTGGGCCGTTACTACCCCCGTGACGGGTGTAACGACCCACGATGATGCGGGAGCAGGGGGTTGTCAGCCCTGCTTGGTCTCCAAGAAGATCTTGTTGATCTCCTCGATCTTGGCCAGCAGCTCATCGGCCTTGTCCACGTCGGTGCTGCCCTTGGTGCCGGCCGCGCCGGCCAGCTTGGTGGCCTCGTTGAACAGCTGGTGCAGGTGCGGGTACTTCTCGAAGTGCGGCGGCTTGAAGTAGTCGGTCCATAGCACCCACAGGTGGTGCTTGACCAGCTCGGAGCGCTGTTCCTTGATGATCAGCGCACGGGTCCGGAACTCCGGGTCCGCGTTCTGGTGGTATTTCTGCGTTATCGCCTTGACGGATTCCGCCTCGATCCTGGCCTGCGCCGGGTCATAGACTCCGCAGGGCAGGTCGCAGTGGGCGTGGGCGATGGCCTTCGGCTCGAGCAGGCGGGTGAGCAGCGTCATCGATTCCCTTTCTCCGACTCGTCAGCTTGTAGACCCGACACTAGCCCGTGCCCTGGAGGCGGCGTGCGCTGGCCCCTATTTCGCGTCATGGTCGCCGAACCCTCGATGGTGCCCGCCCTGCGCCCCGGCGACTGGCTGCTGGTCCGCCGCACGCGCCGGATCCGCCCCGGCCAGATCGTGATTGCCCGCCACCCGGACCGGCAGGACTTCCTGCTCGTCAAGCGCGCCGCCCGCCGCCTGGCCAGCGGCTGGTGGCTCGAGTCGGACAACCCGGCCGCGGGCGCGACCGACAGCCGCCGCTTCGGCCCGGTCCCCGCCTCGCTGATCGAGGGCCGCGTCCTGCTGCGCTACCGCCGCGCCCGCACCGGCTGAGCGCCGTGCCCGGCCGCCCGCCCGCGCCTTTCCATTTAACCCGAACGAAAGGCGGCTCCCGCCACCGCCGCCCGACCCGGTTCCGTGGGTAGGCCGACACAAGCGTTGAGGGCCCCGCAGCTGCGGGGCCCTCAACGCCTTCAGCGTGCCTGGGCTCAGGCCGCTTGCTCCTCTCCGGGAACGGCGGCGGTGCCAGGAGGCGGCTTCGGGCCGACCGTCGCTTCGACGATCGCCTTGAGTTCGTCGGTGTAGAAACCGCTGAGAAGCGCGAGCCCGAAGGCGATCAGGCCGATGCCGAGCGCGATCAGGGTGCCCCAGGGGAACGCGAACGCCGGGACCTTCTCCGGGCCGAAGTAGCCGTAGTAGGACACCGGCAGCAGGCCCCACATGGCGGCGATGAACCACAGGCCGGCCCTGGTGTGCATGCGGCCGGTCTTGCCGGACAGCAGCCACAGGCACAGGCAGAAGAACGCGACGTCGCCGGCCTGGGCCCCGAAGTAGGTCGGGAATGACCAGGCGCTCGATGCGGGCGGAGTGACCCGCAGCAGCCAGCCGCCGCCCCACTGGATGTAGCACCAGGTACCGAGGTAGACCAGGTTCATGCCCTGGGCGAGCCAGTTCTTCACCGGGGTCTCGAACCAGCCGTGCTCCCTGGCGTAGTACCAGACGAAGATCGGCAGGCCGACGAAGACCGCGCCGTACACCTGGATCAGCGTCGAGTATCCGGACCAGTAGACCACCATCCAGGCGGCGCAGAACCCGACCGGCGCCATCACCCAGGCGAACGGGAGCCGGTACGGCCGGTACAGCTGCGGGGCGAACCGGCGGAACAAGAGCGTGCTGGTGCCGCCCATGATGTAGGTCAGCGCGGTGGCCGAGCTGATGAAGCCCACCAGCGTGTACCAGCTCGGCGTGGGGATGAAGAAGATGCACCCGATCACGAGCGCGACCACCAGGGAGAGCCACGGGATGTGCCAGCGGTTCGGCCGCTCGAGCGTCTTGGGCAGGGCGCCGTTCACCGCCAGGCCGTAGTTGGTCCTGGCGCTGGTGCCGAGGTAGACCCAGCCGGTGGCCGACGGCGAGATGCCCGCATCCACGACCAGGATGGTGGCCCAGGTGCCGAGCCAGCCGATGCCGGCCGCCTTGAACGCGTCCACCAGCGGCGAGGCTGACCAGGGGCTGCTAAGCAGGCCCGCCCAATCGCCCGGGTGCACCCCGGCGTTGTGCCAGTTGACCGCGCCGGTGAAGCCGATCTGGATGGTCACGTAGACGGCGAACCCGATCACCACGGCCAGCACGGTGGCCAGCGGGACGTGCCGCTGCGGGTTCTTGGCCTCGCCCGCGTAGTCGAGGGCCTGCCGGAAACCGAGGTAGGAGAACAGGATGCCGCTGCTGGAGATCGCGCCGAAGATGGCCGCCGTGCCGTAGGGCGCGAAGCCCTTCGTGCCCCCGAAGGCCAGTGAGGTGTAGTTGTTCTTGACCGTGAAGATGAACAGGAAGATCGCGGTCAGGGAGGGAATGATGATCTTCCACCAGGTCAGCCAGCGGTTTACCTCAGAAAGCAGCCGGACGCCGAAGTAGTTCAGGCAGAAGAAGAGCAGCATCAGGCCGATGCCGAACAAGATGCCCTGGGGCCACCTCATCTCCGGGACGCCGGCTTGCGTGACGAGGATCCCGCTGCTGGGTTCCTGGCCGCCGACGTAGGTGACGACGGCCTCGGCCTCGATGGCGGGCACGGTGATCGCCGACAGCCAGTAGGCCCAGCCCAGCAACCATCCGGTCCAGGGGCCGTGGGTGAGGGCCGGGTAGCGGACGATCGCGCCGCTGCGCGGCAGCATGCCGGCCGGCTCCATGTAGGTGAACGCGATGAAGATGATGAAGGCGCCGCCGATTGCCCAGGCCACGATCGCGGCCGGCCCGGCGAGCGCGGCGGACTTCAGCGCCGCGAACAGCCAGCCGGAGCCGATGATCGCCGTCACCGACAAGAACAGCAGGTGGTTGAAGCCCATGGTCTTCCTGAGGCCTCGGTCGGCGGCCTCGAACTCCGCTGTACCTGCGACGTTCGCCTCTTGACCTACAGCCACGACGGGTCACCTCGTTCTGCTGGCAGATCCAGCTGGTCGTGTTTGGGTATCGAATATCGCACGTTAGCCCGCTTGGCCATCCTGGTCTCTTCTCGCCTGGATCACCGGGTCCTCCCGCCGAGGCGTCGCCGCCAGGCGTACGACGCTCGACGGCCCGGAATCCCTCCCCATCCGGCCCGGGCGGGCCGACATCTACCAACCTGGTGACCGGTACCGGGCAGTTTCAGTTGCGTGATGGATCTCGTTCCTGATCATGCCCCGCAGGGCTGGTTACCTACCGTGCGAAGCCTCCCCGGCACAGGTGAGCCTCTCGTATGCGCCGAGTGAGAACATCGTAGAGATCATCTCGATTGCTGAGAAGTGTTCCCCCGGATTCGTTTTCATAACGCAGGTCACCTGGGTGTGTTGTCGCCCCTGGAGCCTGTTTGGGAGCCGCGTGCGGCTTGTGGCCTTGGCCACGATGCCGACGGCCCTGACCGATTGGGATTGCCCCGTGAAACGGCAGCGTTACATTAAATCGGGGCTGCGTTTACGCGGCGCCCACCGACTTCCCCGGCTCCGCCGGGTCCATGGCGCCGATCGGCTCCGCGGGGGCTGCCTCGTGCCCGCCGCGGCTCCCGCTCGGCATCCTCGCCGGCCTGTGCCGCTACGCCCTCGCCAGCCGCCGCGGCGGTGGATTCACCTGTCGTGCGGCACCACGACGACCGGGCAGTCCGCGTGGTGGGTCACCTGGGTGCTGACGGATCCCATCATCAGCCGGGCGAAGCCTCCGGTGCCGCGCGACCCGACCACCAGCATGTCCGCGTCCTGCGACGCGTCGATCAGCGCCTTGGCCGGTGAGTCGTTCACCACGCGCACCGTCACCGAGCCGGGCCGCTGCTCGCCAAGCTCGCTGGCGACCTTCTTCACAAGCTCCTTGGCCGAGGTGCGGGCCCGGTCCAGGCCCGAGGGATCCTCGCCGTAGTCTTCCCGGTTCCCGGTTGCCAGGCTTGGCACCGCCGGGAGCACGGTCAGCACGGTGAGCTCGGCATGCCGAACCGCCGCCTCTTTCATCGCCCAGCTAAGCGCGTGTTCCGAGTGGACGGAGCCATCTACTCCCACCACGATCCCGGTCATCACCGTCTCCTCTCCCCGTGGCCACCGCCTGCGGTGGCCACAAAGCTCCTATTGCACATCATGCGCCCGCGACATCGCCGCACGCCATAAACAGCGGTCACGCCGGGGCTGGTGCCCACCCGGGAACACGAACGTCCCGCCCTCGCTATACGCTGACGCGCTGGTCACGCCGTGCCGGCACTGGTGGCCGGCGCCGCCCGGCCCGCCGCGCCTGCGGAGTCCTCGCCGCCGTCACGCGCCGGGAACGCGGAGACGTTCGCCCGGTTCATCTGGATGGTGATCTGTTCCGGGCCGATGAGGACGTCCTTGACAGCAGGCGCAGCACTCGCTGGCGTTCTTCGGTGGTGGCGGTGGCGGCGCTGTCCCGGAGCTGGGCGGGGAAGCCTTCCAGGTTGCCGGCGAGCTTGAGGTAGGCGTCGCGGTCGGCGGCCTGGGCGTCCAGGGCGGCGAGTTCGCAATAGCGCAGGTCAACCCACATAACGCGCCTCAGGCGTGCCGGAGGCTGCCGGACGGTCCGCTACGTCGGGCTATCCGCTGGCGTGGCGGGCGCGCTGTCTGTATACGCCGATAGCCGGGCGGAGTAGATGGAGTATCCGTCGACGTGGAAGGCGACGAGCGTGGCGATCCCGGTCGCCGCCATCATGGGGACCATCAAAGCGAAGCCGCTATGGGTGAGCTCGAGCACGAGGGCGAGCCCGGACAGCGGCGCCTGCATGGCCGCGCCGATCATGGCGGCCGCGCCGATCATGGCGAACGCGCCGGACGGAGACCCGGGCCAGGCCAGGCTCCAGGCGATGCCCAGCCCGCCGCCGAGAACGGCCCCGGTGCTCAGCGTCGGGGTGAACAAGCCGCCGGATGCCCCGCTGCCCAGGCACAGGGCCGTGACCAGCGGCTTGAGCGCGAACAAGGTCAGCAGCAGGCCCAGGCCGCCGATGCCGAGGAAGGCGTCACGGGCCATGTCCAGGCCGTTCCCGAACAGCTGCGGGTACCAGATCCCGATGACCCCGAGGACGCCGAAGGCGATCACCGGCGCGAACAGCGCGGTGGTTCCCCGGGCGCGGTGATACGACACCCAGCCGATGAGCCTGATGTACCCGGCCGAGATCAGCCCGATGACCGGCCCGGCCAGCAGCGCCCAGGTCATCAGCGATCCGGTGAAGCGGTAGTCGGGGATGCCCTCGTAGACAGCGTGATCGGGCAGGTATATCCAGGCCGTGGCGGTCGCGATCCAGGAGCAGGCGAGGGCGGGCAGCATGACGGGCAGGGAGATGCTGCCGATGAGGATCTCGGCGGTGAACAGGGCGCCGGCGAGCGGGACGTTGTAGACGGCGGCGAGCCCGGCACCGCCGCCGCACGCGACGAGCAACCGCCGCTGCTGCGCCGACAGGCCGCCCCAGTCAGCCAGGAGGCTGCCTGATGCGCCGCCGAGCAGCTTGGGCGCGGACTCTCGGCCGATCGAGGCGCCCATCCCGATGACGATTTCGGAAATCACCGAGCTGCCCAGGCAGCGGCGGAACGACAGCCGCCCGTCCCCGCTCCAGACCGCCTCGTCGATCTCGGACGGCTCGCCCTGGGTGTAACGGCGCAGCAGGAACCAGGCGACACCGCCGACCGCACCCGCGATCAGCAAGGACCCGACCCGCCGCGCCGCGGATGCCTGCTCCACTCCGTGCTGCAGGCTGCCGGAGTGGTAGTCGAACGCCGCATACTGCACGTTGAACAAGATCAGCATCATCAGCGCGCCGAGCAGGCCGGCGGCGACGCCAGCCAGGATCACCATCAGCCAGAACCGGGGGGTGAGGACCCCGGCCCCGCCGCTGGTGATGTTCGGCTGCTCCATGGCTCCGCGGCCGGACGGCATGCGCTGCTTCAGCAGCGGCTGCGGGCGCCGCACGCGCTCGCTGACCCTGCCCGGCCGCCGGCCGCCGGAAGTGCTGAGCCAGCGCGGCAGGCCAGGACGGCGTTCCCGGCCGTCAGGACCGCTCATGCGAGTAGCTCCAGAGTGGCCAGGTAATCGGCTACCGAGTCCATGGCCGACAGCCGGAACACGTGCCAAGCCGGATCGTCCAGTTCGTCGGCAAGGATCGGTTCGGTGTTCTCGCTGCGGTCGCCGACAGCGACCGCAGCGGTCCGGTCCTTGGTCACTGAGCCACCCAGCCAGGGTAGTAGGCTGCCGTGCCGTCGTCAACCGAGATGCACGCCCCGGTGATCCCCGACCCGGCGTCCGAAGCGAGCAGCACCGCGACGGCGGAGACCTCCTCGACGGTGACCGGCCGACCCAGCACGGCGTCCCGACTGCAGCGGGCGACCACCTCATCAAGCCCTGACAGGCCGAGTCCCTTCCCGCCGCGTCGGCGGACCAGGCCGGTGACCACCAGTCCCGGGTAGATGACGTCCACGGTGATGCCGAGCGGCCCCGCCTCCTCCCTTGGCCACGGCCTTGGTCAGCCCGGCTCCTAACCCGCTCTACGCGATGGCGCCCGGAGCCTTGGCGTCTGGTTCGTCTTCGCCGCGCTTGCGGGCGCGGAACGCGGAAACGTTCGCCCGGTTCATGCAGCGGTCAGAGCAGTACCGCCTGGTGTTGCTGGTGCTGACGTCGATGAACACGCCCCGGCACCCCGCGGCCTGGCAGACGCCGAACCTGTCGATGCCCAGGTCCGTCAGCCTGACGGCCAGGCCCATGACCGCCCCGGCCGCGTACTTGTCCGCCACCGAACCGCTCTCCGTGTAGTGCACGTGCCACCGCTGGCCGTCGTGCCCGGATAGCTGCGGGTGGACGGGATGCTGGATGAGCAGCGCGTTCAGGCGGGCCGCAGCGTCCTCCCCGTCGCCGTCGGCGCACGCGACGAAGAACGCGCGGAACTCCGCGCGCAGGCTCCGCAGCGCGTCCAGGTCGCCGCGAGTCACGCCCGTATTGAGATGCTCGCGGTCGGCGACGAGGGCACGCAGCCCGTCGAGGTTGGCCAGGCGGTCACCGTCCTCGCCCGCCCCACCGGCTGTATTCACGAGTCGAACCGCGAGTTCCGCGTAGGAGTTGAGATCCACTCCCGTTCCTAGCTGCGGGAAGTTTGATGGTAATGGCCAGGTGCCGGTATCGAGTATTACACCATCGGCCGGGCGGATGCCAGACCGATGGTCACGTTCTGTGGCACAATGGTCCGACGGGACACCCCCGTGTCCGAAGTCTTCATCGCACGGCAACCTCACCCGCAGCCGGTAAACCCGAGGCTGACCCACCGTCGCCGTGCCCCTCAATGACGATGACCAGGGGGTATTCCCATGTCTGCAGAACCGGCTTTCCCCGCGCCCGCCTACGGGCCGCCCGCCCTCCTCAAAGAAGCGGGCCGTATGTCCGCGCGTGCCAATCCGGACGATCCGGTATTCGCCATGCACCGCGGCGGCAAGATCGGCGTTTCCCCGACCGTGGACGTCACCGACCGCGCCGCCCTGGCCCTGGCCTACACCCCCGGGGTGGCCCGCGTCTGCACCGCGATCGCCGAGGACCCCGAACTCGCGGGCGAGTTCACCTGGGTCTCCAACACCGTCGCGGTGGTCACCGACGGCACGGCCGTCCTCGGCCTGGGCGACATCGGCCCGAACGCCGCCATGCCAGTCATGGAGGGCAAGGCGTTGCTGTTCAAGCGGTTCGCCGGCGTCGACGCGGTGCCGATCTGCCTGGCCTGCACCGACCCGGACGAGATCGTGGCCACCGTGGCCGCGCTCGCGCCGAGCTTCGGCGGCATCAACCTGGAGGACATCTCGGCGCCACGCTGCTTCGAGATCGAGGACCGGCTGCGCGACCTGCTCGACATCCCGGTCTTCCACGACGATCAGCACGGCACCGCCATCGTGACGCTGGCCGCGCTGCGCAGCGCCGCCCGGGTCGCGGGCAAGGAACTCGGCGAACTCCGCGCCGTGGTCGCCGGGGCGGGAGCGTCCGGCGTGGCGGTGACCAAGATGCTGCTCCGAGCCGGGATCGGCGACATCGCGGTGTCGGACCGCCAGGGCCTGATCCACCGGGGCCGCGTCGGCCTGAACCCGGTCAAGGCCGCGCTCGCCGCCCGTACCAATAAGGCAGGCCTGAAGGGCTCGACCGAGTCGGCCCTGACGGGCGCCGACGTGTTCATCGGCCTGTCCAGCGGCACGGTGCCAGAGCCGGCCATCGCGGCGATGGCCCCCGACGCGATCGTCTTCGCGCTGTCCAACCCCGATCCCGAGGTCCACCCGGACGTCGCGGCCCGCCATGCCCTGGTCGTGGCCACCGGCCGCAGTGACTTCCCGAACCAGATCAACAACTCACTCGCCTTCCCCGGCGTCTTCCGCGGCGCCCTCGACGTGCGCGCCACCCGCATCACCGAGGGCATGAAGCTCGCCGCCGCCACGGCCATCACCCACCTGGTCGGCGCGGACGCCGCTCCCGGCTACGTCATCCCCAGCCAGTTCGACGACCGCGTCGCCCCCGCGGTGGCCGCCGCCGTAGCCGCCCAAGCCCGAGCCGAAGGCGTGGCCCGCCGCTAACTTCTTCTTTTTCCTCCGAACGACGTTGGTGTCACCCCCGCAACAACACGAGCCTCTCGCGTCACAGGGCCGCGGCAGGAACTCCCCATGGGTGTGGCACCGTACCGATTCTTCCCTGTACGGTGCCACACCCACCGGTTCCGTACCGCCGCGGACCGGCCCGGCCCGACCCGCCCGCCCCGACCCGGCCGCCCCTGCCCGACCCGGACGCCCCGGCCTGACCCGCCGACCCGGACGCCCCGGCCTGACCCGCCGCTGCCCGGGCCTCCGCTGGCCCCTTCACTCCCGCGTTGTGTCTATCCCGATAGGGTGTCGCTCGTGTTTGCTGTGACTGCCGCGCGCCTCGACGCCGACGATCCGCTGTCCGCGATGGAACTGGGCGAGCGCCCCGATCCCATCACGCCCGACGGGTGGGTGACAGTGACGGTCAAGGCGGCGTCGCTCAACCACCACGACGTGTGGACGCTCCGCGGGGTCGGCATCTCGGCCGAGCGGCTGCCGATCGTGCTGGGCTGCGACGCGGCCGGCCTGGACCCCGAAGGCAACGAGGTCATCGTCCACGCGGTGGTCGGCGACCCGGACGCGGGCGGCGGCAACGAGACCCTCGACCCGCGACGGTCCCTGCTGTCCGAGCGTTACGACGGCACGTTCGCCGACCTCGTCTGCGTCCCGCGGCGGAACCTCGTGCCCAAGCCCGCCGCGCTGTCGTTCGAGGAGGCCGCCTGCCTGCCGACGGCGTACCTGACCGCCTACAAGATGATGTTCGAGAAGTCCGGCGTCCAGCCCGGCTCGACCATCCTGGTCCAGGGCGCGGGCGGCGGGGTCGCCACCGCGCTGATCCTGCTCGGCCACGCGGCCGGCTACCGGATGTGGGCCACCAGCCGCACCGAGCACAAGCGCGAGCAAGCCGTCACGCTCGGCGCCGACCAGGCCTTTCCGCCCGGGGTCAGGCTCCCGGAGCGCGTCGACGCGGTCATGGAGACCGTCGGCCAGGCTACGTGGGCCCACTCGGTGCGCTCGCTCAAGCCCGGCGGCCGCATCGTGATCTCCGGCGCCACCACCGGCGACGCCTCGCCGGCCGAACTGACCAGGATCTTCTTCACCCAGTTGTCCGTGACCGGTTCCACCATGGGCACCCGCGAGCAGCTGGCCCGCCTGGCCACCTTCTGCGAGCAGACCGGCGTCCGCCCCTTGGTCGACCGGGTGCTCCCCCTGGCCGAAGCCCGCGACGGCTTCGAGCGCATGATCACCGGCGACCTATTCGGCAAGGTCGTCTTCGTCCCCTAGGCCCAGCCGGGCCAGCGCGGCGACCCGCTCGAAGGAGTGCAGGCGGTCGGCGGGGTCGAAGACCATGGTGGTGAGCATCAGCTCGTCCGCGGCCGTCGCCTCGAGCAGGCTGGCTAGGCCGCGCCGCACGGTGTCGGGGGCGCCGATGATCTGCGTGGCCCGGCGGTCTTCGAGGAACGCACGCTCCATGTTGTTGTAGGGGTAGCTGGCCGCTTCCTCGGGCGAGGGCAGCGGACCGGGACGGCCCGAGCGCAGGCGCAGGAACGACAGGGCGCCGGACCCGGCCAGGAAGCTGGCCCGCTCGTCGGTGTCCGCGCAGACGACCGCGGCCGCGACCATGGCGTACGGGCTTGGCAGGGTCGGCGAAGGGCGGAAGTGCTGGCGGTACAAGGCCAGCGCCGGGAGTGTGTTGGCCGGGCTGAAGTGATGCGCGAAGGCAAAGGGGAGGCTGAGCAGGCCCGCCACCTGGGCGCTGTACCCGCTCGAGCCAAGCAGCCACATGGCGGGCTGGTGGCCCCGCCCCGGCACCGCGGTGATCTGGGCGAACGGATGGTTCTCCGGCCAGCGGCCGGTGAAGAACCCGAGCAGGTCCATGAGCTGGTCGGGGAAGTCATCCGCCGACAGCGCCTCCACCGAGCGGCGCAGCGCAGCGGCCGTCACCTGGTCGGTGCCCGGCGCCCGGCCGATGCCCAGGTCGATCCGGCCGGGGTGCAGCGCCTCCAGCATCCCGAACTGTTCTGCGACCACCAGCGAGGCGTGATTGGGCAGCATGACGCCGCCTGAGCCCACCCGGATGGCCGTCGTCGCGTCGGCGATATGGCCGATCAGCACGGGCGGCGCCGAGCTGGCGATGCCTGGCATGTTGTGGTGCTCGGCGACCCAGAACCGCCTGAACCCGAGTCGCTCGACCTCCCGGGCCAGCTCGATAGTCGCGCGCAGCGCGTCCCCAGCGTTCCCGCCCTCCGGCACCGGGGCCAGGTCTAGCACCGAGAGCGGCACCTGCCGCGGGCCGAGAGTGAGGGCCGCAATGTCATCCACGCCTGACCGGAACAGCGCCCAGGGCCCCATTCTTCCGGCCAACCCCGAATGCCAATGCGACGCACAGCGGGCGCAGTTGCGGGAGGATCCGGGTTTCCGGGAGGATCCGGTGCATCCCAGTCCCCCCGATCCTCCCGCAGGCCCAGATCCTCCCGGCAAATCCCCGCTCTTACGTTACGAACGAGGCGGAAGGGGCCAGTGCGGTCACCGTCTGGCCTTCGGGGTTAGGCCGGGGCGGCCTCAGCCCCGCCGTCCGGTTGATCCGGGGTCTCCGGGGCTTCCGCGCTCTCGGCGCCCTCGGCGCCCGGCTGGTCTGCGGCATCGTGCGGACCCGGGGCATCTTGCGTGCCTGCAGCCGGCCGCCGACCTGGCTCGTGGGAGAAGCCGAAGATCTCGGTCTTGATGCGCTCCAGGGCCTCTTCCAGGATGGAACGCAGGTCGCTGATGACGTTCTCACCGGCCGAGGTGGACTGGGTGGCCAGCCTCCTGACGTCGGACGTGAACTGCACGGCCAGCCGTTCCAGGTCGCGGAGCGTGGCTAGGTCGAGCGGGCCGGGCCAGCCGCGACGTCCGCCGCGCCCTCGCGCCCAGTCTTCCCAGCCATGCCGACCTTGCCAGTCCGTGAAGCCCGACCAGCCCGGCGCCTCCCAATTTTGGTCGCCCGGATTGAACCGGGCCCCGGCTCCCTCGCGGATCCGGTCCCAGGCGCTCCAGTTGCCCGAGGACTCCTCGCGCACGCGCTGAGCTTCCTCACGCAACCGGCGCGCGCTTTCCCGCACGCGGCGGGCCGCGTCCTGCCCCAGCGACTCCGCACGACTCCGCGCCGACTCCCCGGCCGGGCCGCCCTGCTCTGCCGCTCCGCTGTCTTCGGCCTGGCCGCCGTGCTCTGCCGCTCCGCCAGCCGTCGCCTGACCGCTTTGCCCCGCCGGTCCGCCGACCCCGGCCTGGCCGCCGTGCTCTGCCGGTCCGCCGTCCCCCGCCTGGCTGCCATGCTCCGCGGGTCCACCGTCCCCCGCCGGGCCGCCGTGCTCCGCCGGTCCACCGTCCCCCGCCGGTCCGCTGGCACCCTCCCGGCCCAGGTCCTCCGCGTAGCCGGCCTGGCCCGGTTCGGCCGCTCGCCGCCATTCCCTCGTCTGTTCGCGGGCCCCCTTGGCCTGCTCGAGAGCTTCGTCACGGGCCTGACGAGCCTGGTCGCGGGCTTCTTCCCAGTCCATCCGGGCCTGCTCGTAGGCCTCATCGCGGGCCTGGCGGGCCTGCTCGCGCGCTTCCTCGCGGGCCTGCCTGGCCTGCTCGCGCAGGTCGCCGCCCAGGTCCCGGCCCACCCGGCGGGATTCCCTGGCCGCCCAGGTCAGCTCCTCGCGGAGGCTACGCACGGTCTGCCTGACGTCCTCCCTGACCTCTCGGACGATGTCGCTGACGGACGCGGACAGCTCCTCTTCGAGCTCGTCGAGCTCGTCACTCCTGCTCCGCAACTCCTCGCGCCCGGCTTCCGTGATCCGGTAGACCTTGCGCCCGTCGGTCTCGTCGTGCGTGACCAGGCCCTCTTCCTCGAGCCGGGCCAGCCGCGGGTAGATCGTCCCGGGGGAGGGCGAGTACACGCCCATGAACCGGTCGCGCAGCAGCCGGATAACCTCATAGCCGTGCCTGGGCTCCTCATCGAGGAGCCGCAGCAGGTACAGCCGGAGGCTGCCGTGGCGGAATACCGGACTCAACTGGCCTCGCCTTCCATCTCACTCTCATTATCGTGCCCCTCGTGACCATTCCGGGCGTCCTCGGGCGTAGTGCGGCGTTCGGCGCGCCGCAGCAGGATGACCCGCCCTGACATCGTGGTCACAGACACGTTTCCCGAGCCGGCGCCTAGGCTACCGCTCACCCGGTGAGACGCCGGCGCCGAGGCGTACGTCAGCTCGGCGAACTCGCTGCGGACCTCGCCCGACACCGAATGCAGGTGGACCCGCGCGTCCGCCTCCGCGGGGAGCCTGAGCGTGACCTCACCGGACACCGTGGTGACCTGCATGCCGCCCAGCGGGTCGAGGTCGATGTCCGCGGTCACGTCGCCGCTCACCGCGTTCGCGTCCAGGCGCTCCAGCCAGCCGTCGGCGAGCGTCAGGTCGCCGGAAACGCTGTTGAAGTTGAGCTTGCCGTTGATGCCCTGCGCCTCTAGCGCCCCGGACACCGTGTTGGCGTCAACGTCGCCGGTCACGCCGTCGAGTGTGATCGCGCCTGAGACGCTCTTGACCGACGCCTTCGCGTTGATCCCGGACATCACGGCCGTCGCGCTGACCACTCCCACCTGAGTCGGGCACTTCCGCGGGACGGTGATCGTCACCGTCGCAGCGTGCCGCTGCGGGCGCAGCCACTTCAGCAGCCCGTCCCAGCTCAGGTTCTCGTGCGCGATCGTCAGCACGCCGTCCTCGTGCGTCACGGTGAGCGGGTCGCCGGTGATGCTCGTGACGTCCACCGAGGGCTTCTCGTTGGTGGCTAGCACGGCGACCGACCCGGCAATGAGCCTGACCCGGAGCCCCGTCACGTCGTCAAAGTCCAGACTCGTCGGAGCCTCGATCGTCCACTGCGCCATCCGACCGTCCTTTCGCGCGCTCACACGTAACTCTAACGATATATCTCATCCTTCCAAAGTCAAGATGTATCGCGATTATCGCCACCCCAGGACCTTATGCCGGACGCTCCATCCCACCGACCGCCCCACTCCCGCTCCGCACCGGCAACCCGCTCCCGCCCCGCTCCGGCTCTCGCCCCACCCCCTGCATCACCAGCACCTCACGCCGCAAACCGGAACAGGTGGTTGCGGCAACGTAGTGCCTCTTCCGGGTAGTAAGCCACAACCACTGGTTTAAGAAGCGGCGCGATGGTGCGGCAGCTCCGCCAGCAGCGGCGTCCTCAGGGCTGCCGCACGCTGAAGGCCCGGTGGGGTGCACGTCGCGAGGCTCCCACCACCGCTCGTTCGGGTCAAAGAGGGCTTTAGAGGTCTTCCTCGTCGTCGAGGCGGGCGAGGTAGCTGGCCAGGCGGTCGACGGCGGTCTCGAAGTCCGGAAACTCGTCGACGAAGTCGCGCAGCCGCGAGGCGAGCCAGGCCACGGAGACCTGCTCGTCGCCGCGCCGCACCTCCAGCTCCTCGATGCCGCGGTCGGTGAAGTACATCGGTTCCCCCAAAGGTTCAGTGCGAGGGGATAGCCGTCTCGAGAATGCCCTGGTGGGACCGGGCGTGCTGGGCCGCGGAGCCCGTCGCGGGCGCGGAGCTCGGGGGCAGGGACACCAGGCCGACCTCGCGGCCCAAGAGCCGGGGGAGCTTGAGCGCGAAGTTGGGCCAGGCGCCCATGTTGGCCGGCTCCTCCTGGACCCAGGTGACCGACGAAGCACCCGGGTAGTGGGCGAGCTCGGCGGTCAGCTCCGAGACGGGCAGCGGGTAGAGCCGCTCGACCCGGGCGATGGCTACATCGGAAGCAGCCATCTCCTGGCGGCGCGCGGCCAGGTCGTAGTACACCTTCCCAGTGCAAAGCAGCACCCGGCGCACGTCGGCATCCCCCCCGGCATGAGAAGACCCGATCAGCGGACGGAAGGAACCGCTAGTGAACTCGCTGACTGCGGAGGTGGCCGCCTTCAGCCTGAGCATGGACTTCGGGGTGAACACGATGAGCGGCTTGTGCCGGCCGGACAGGCCCTGCCAGCGCAGCAGGTGGAAGTAGTTGCCCGGGGTGGTCGGCATCGCCACCGTCATGTTGTCCTGCGCGCACAGCGCGAGGAACCGCTCGATCCGGGCGGAGGAGTGATCGGGGCCCTGGCCGTCGTAGCCGTGCGGGAGTAGCAGGACCACCCCTGATCGCTGGCCCCACTTCTGCTCGCCGGAGCTGATGAACTCGTCGATGATCGTCTGCGCCCCGTCGGCGAAGTCGCCGAACTGCGCCTCCCAGCAGACCAGGGCCTCGGGGCGGGCCACGGAGTACCCGTACTCGAACCCCATCGCCGCGTACTCCGACAGCAGGGAGTCGTGCACGAAGAACTTCGCGGCGCCGGAGTCCAGCTGCTTCAGCGGCGTGTACTCCTGGCCGGTGTTCCTGTCCACCAGCACCGCGTGCCGTTGCCCGAACGTCCCTCGCCTGGAGTCCTGGCCCACCAGGCGCACCGGATACCCGTCGATGAGCAGCGCGCCGAACGCCAGCAGCTCGCCGGTCGCCCAGTCGATGGTGTCCTCGGCGGCCATCGCGGCCCGCCGGTCGAGGAGCGGCTTGAGCCGAGGATGCACGGTAAAGGAGGGCGGGAGGCTGACCTGCGTGTCGATGATCCGCTTGACCGTCTCGCCGGACACCGCGGTGGGCACCGACTGGTGGTCGACCGGGCGGTCCTCCGGCTCGGGCGGCCTGACGGTGCCCGGCTCGGCCGGACGTTCGGCGGCGTCCCTGGTCTCGGTGAAGGCGCGCTCGAGCTGCTGCTGGTAGTGGCGCAGCGCCGCCTCGGCCTCCTCCATGGTGATGTCGCCGCGGGCGATCAGCGACTCCGTGTAGACCTTACGAGTGGAGCGCCTCGCCTCCACCAGGTCGTACATGAGCGGCTGCGTGAACGAGGGGTTGTCGGTCTCGTTGTGCCCCCGCTTGCGGTAGCACAGCATGTCGACGACGACGTCCTTCTTGAACGCGTGCCGGTAGGCGAAGGCCAGCCGCGCAACGCGCACGACGGCCTCCGGGTCGTCCCCGTTGACGTGGAAGATCGGCGCCTGGATCATCCGGGCCACATCAGTCGCGTACACAGAAGACCGCGAGTACTGCGGGGCGGTGGTGAAGCCCACCTGGTTGTTCACGATGATGTGCACGGTGCCGCCGGTGCGGTACCCGCGCAGCAGCGAGAGGTTCAGCGTCTCGGCCACCACGCCCTGCCCGGCGAACGCGGCGTCGCCGTGGATGAGCACGGGCAGCACGGTGAACCCGGGCTCGCCCTTGTCGATCACGTCCTGCTTGGCCCGGACGACCCCCTCGAGGACCGGGTCGACCGCCTCCAGGTGGCTCGGGTTGGCCACCAGCGAGGTCTTGATCGCGCGACCGTCGGGCGCGCCGAAGGTCCCCTCCGCGCCGAGGTGGTACTTGACGTCGCCCGAGCCCTGCGCGCTGCTCGGGTCCAGGTTGCCCTCAAACTCCTTGAAGATCTGCGCGTAGGACTTGCCGACGATGTTGGCCAGCACGTTCAGCCGGCCGCGGTGCGCCATGCCGATGACCGCCTCGTCCAGGCCGGTGTCGGCCGCCTCGGCGAGCACGGCGTCCAGGAGCGGGATCAGCGACTCGGCGCCTTCCAGGGAGAAGCGGCGCTGCCCCACGAACTTGGTCTGCAGGAACATCTCGAACGCCTCGGCCACGTTGAGCCGGGACAGGATGCGGATCTGCTCGTCGTGTTCGGCGCGCGGGTGCGGGACCTCGATCCGGTCCTGCAGCCAGCGGCGCTCCTCCGGGTCCTGGATGTGCATGTACTCGGTGCCGACCGTGCGGCAGTACGAGTCGCGCAGCACGCCGAGGATGTCCCGCAGCTTCATCCGCGGCTTCCCGCCGAACCCGCCGGTGGGGAACTCGCGCTCCAGGTCCCACAGCGTCAGCCCGTGCAGGTTGATGTCCAGGTCGGGGTGCTTGCGCTGGGTGACCTCCAGCGGGTTGGTGTCGGCCATCAGGTGGCCGCGCACCCGGTACGCGTGGATCAGCTCCTGCACCCGGGCGGACCTGGCGACGTCGTCCTCGTGGCCCTCGGCGAAGTCCCTGACCCAGCGGACCGGCTCGTACGGGATTCGCAGTGAGGCGAAGATCTCGTCGTAGAAGGCGTCCCCGCCGAGCAGCAGCCCGTGGATCTCGGCCAGGAACTCCCCGGACTGCGCGCCCTGGATGATCCGGTGGTCGTAGGTGGAGGTGAGCGTGACCGACTTGCTGATGGCCAGCCGGGATAGGGTCTCCTCCGACGCGCCTGCGTACTCGGCCGGGTACTCCATCGCGCCGACGCCGACGATGACGCCCTGGCCGGGCATCAGCCTGGGCACCGAGTGGACGGTCCCGATCGTGCCCGGGTTCGTGATGGTCGCCGTGGTGCCGGCGAAGTCCTCGACCGCGAGCTTGCCCGTACGCGCGCGCCGCACGACGTCCTCGTAGCTCTGCCAGAACATGCGGAAGTCCATGTCCTCCGCCGTCTTGATGTTCGGCACCAGGAGCTGCCTGGATCCGTCGGCGGCCTGCACGTCGATGGCCAGCCCCAGGTTGACGTGCTCGGGCTTGGCGACGGCGGGCTTGCCGTTCTCCTCGGTATAGGCGCCGTTCATATCCGGTCGCGCCTTGAGCGCCTGGACCACCGCGTACCCGATCAGGTGGGTGAACGACACCTTCCCGCCCCGGCCGCGGCGGAGGTGGTTGTTGATGACGATCCGGTTATCGACGAGGAGCTTCGCCGGCACCGAACGCACGCTGGTCGCCGTGGGCACCGACAGGCTCGCCGTCATGTTGGCGACGGTCCGGGCCGCCGCGCCGCGCAGCCTGCTGACCTCGGTCCCGGGGGCCGCCGCGGGCGGAGGCGTCGGCCCGGCCTGCGGGGCCGGTGCGGGCTGCGGGGCCGGCG
>JBOHCK010000002.1:0-59054 GCA_050698755.1 Streptosporangiaceae bacterium
CAGGCAGGCGTGCGCGGCCCCGCGCAGGCCGGGGTGAATCGCGGCCGCGCGCGCAGGCCCGGGGGTGAATCGCGGCCCCGCGGCGCGCACCGTCAGCATATGTTGACGCCATCGCGATCGTCAGCATATGCTGACGTCCATGGAACCCGTACTCGAAATCGCTGAGGGTGCCGCGAGCACCGACCCCGACATCGGCCTGCGCGCCGTGGCGGCGCTGCGCGACCTGGCCGAACGCCTGGAGATCCTCCAGGTCCAGAACGCACGGGAGCGGGGCTGGTCCTGGCAGGACATCGCGGCACGGCTCGGCGTCACCAAGCAGACCGTCCACCGCAAGTACGGCCGGCGGATGGGAAGGCCCTGATGTTCGAGCGCTTCAGCCAGGACGCCAAGAACGCCGTCGTTGACGCCCAGAAGCACGCCCGCCGTCTTGGGCACAACTACATCGGCGGCGAGCACATCATGCTCGCCGTCGTCTCAGTGAGCAGCCCAGCCAGCGCCATCCTGAGCGCGCACGGCCTCACGCCCGAATACGTCGAGGCTGAGATCACCCGCCGGCTCGGGCCGGGCGCCGGCGCCGGAGCGGACTTGTTCGGCAGCTTGGACCGGGACGCGCTGGCCGCGATCGGGATCGATCTCGACACCGTACGCGCCAGGATCGAGGCGTCCTTCGGGCCTCAGGCCCTGGCCCGGGCCGACTTCGAGCTTCAGCGCGGCGTGCGGCTCGAACCGGGGCCAGCGGGATCGCTCCGGTCGCGGCTGAATCCCCGGCGTGCGCTGCCGCCTCGCCTCACCCGCAGGCGGCACCCCGGCGCAAACCGATGCGGCAACCGCCGGCTTCCCGCTGTCAGGCCGCCCCGCCCGTCCAGACCCGCGGACGCCCCCGGCCGCGACCGGGCCGCCGGTCCGCCCCGCGACGGGCACATCCCGTTCACCCCGGTCGCCAAGAGGATCCTGGAACTCACGCTCCGCGAGATGCTCGAGCGGCGCGAGTCCGTCATCGGCGTCCAGCACATCGCGCTCGCCCTGACCGTCGTCAAGCGCGGGATGGTGCCGTACATCCTGGCCGGATCCGACACCTCCGCGCCGACCTTGCACGCCGAGATCGTCGACCAGTACCGGCAGGCGAGCTGACAGGGTACCAACGGACGCGCTTACCCGGCCCCCGGTGCCGAGTCCGGGCGCGCGTCCTGGGCGGCTTGGGCCGGCGCCGGGGACGGCTCGGACGCTCGCGCGTCCAGGCGCTGGGCCAGCAGGTCGAGCGGCCCTCCGCCGCGCAGCCCGAGCAGTTCCCAGGACCGCGAGATCCCGGTCCCGAACATGACGTACAGGAAGGCCACGGTCAGGCTAGCCTGGGCGCTCCCCGAGCCGGCCGTGAACCCGCTGATCACCTGCGCGGCGTACACGACGATGATGAAGCCCAGCAGGTAGGGCCACCGGCGGCTGAGCGCTTCCTGGCCACGGGCTCGCCACAGCCGTACGGTGAGCCCGACGCTGCTGGTCAGGCCCAGCCCGCCCAGGATCACCGCGCCGTACTCCAGGGCCCCGCCCGGCTGAAGGCCGATCAGCGATACGAACAGGGCGTCGATCAGGGCGGTGAAGGCCGTTCCCGCCATCGCCTGGTGCTCCACCGAGCTGGTAACGCTCTTGAGCCGTTCCGGGTTCACCGACAGCGCCACGAAGAGCAGCCCGACCAGTGCGCCCGCCACGGTCGCAGTTCCGCTGAAGAATTGCGTGTATGACGTCACGGCAGCCAGCCTGCCCGTTCGGCCGGGCTCCCGCCAGTCATGGCCAGCCGCGCACCACGGGAGGATCGAGATGCTGCTGACGTTCGGGCACGGGACCGCCTCGGCCGAGCAGATGACCGGGCTGCTGCGCGGGGCCGGCGTGGCCGCGCTCGTCGACGTCAGGACGGCGCCGGGCAGCCGCCGCCACCCGCACGTGGCGCGCGCCGAACTCGAGCGCTGGCTGCCGGAAGCCGGGATCTCCTACCGCTGGGAGAAGCGGCTCGGCGGGTTCCGCAGGCCGGAGCCGGATTCACCCGATGTGGCCTGGCGGGAGGACGCCTTCCGCGGTTACGCCGGGCACATGCGGACCGACGGCTTCCTGGCCGCGGTCGACGAGTTGCTCGCCCAGGCCGGCGCGCAGGTCACCACCGTGATGTGCGCCGAGAGCCTGTGGTGGCGCTGCCACCGGCGGCTGCTGGCCGACTTCGCCTGCGCGGCGCGCGGCGTGCCGGTCCGCCACCTCATGCACGACGGCCGCCTGGAGGAGCACCGCCTCTCCCCCGGCCTGCGGCTGTGCGACGACGGCCTGCTCGTCTATGACGGAGGCCAGCCCCCCCTGCTGTGAGCTCTACGGGCCACGAAGCACCCGTGGCTACGAGGTGGCTTGTGCGACCTCTTCGATGAAGGTGTCGACGTCCGGCATGGCGTACCCCGGGCGCAGCAGTGTCCTGCTGAAGTGGGTGTCACGAAGTTCCGAGCGATCCACCCGGCCGTCCTCGCTGAGGCAGGCCACGAGCCTGTCGAGGAAGGCGTCTACTTCCGCCTCGTCGTAACCATGGACCAGCCTGACCGTGCTGAACTTGACGTTCTCGATCCGTTCGATCAGGCTCGCGGCGTGAGCATCGGGCGCGATCGACGGGCGAGGGCCGGGCAGGGCCGCAGACCTGAGGTCAAGGGTGTACGTCGAGATAGGGCCCAGACGCCTGGCCCTCCTGCGGGGCATGAACCACGGGACGATCAGCAGTATCAGCCCGGCGGCGAGGAGAGGAATCCAGCTCAGCCGGGTACCGCGCGGATAGCGCGGATAGAGAAGGTAAAGAACCCCGCCGACGTACGAGCCCAGACCCACCAGGAGCGCGGCGTATATCTCGGTCGGGATCGCGGCAGAACGTGCCCCGCTTCGTCTGGCTCGCACCAGCCTGGCCAGCCCGCGGCTCACGAATATCGTCCCGTTGGCAATCAGTATCGTGCCCGTGACTTCGTGGATCCCCATAGCACCCGGCCTGATCCGTGCCCTGCTTTGACGGCAACCCAATCCTAAGGGCATGACCTCAGCCGAGGTAGGACCGGAACCCGCTGGTCTGCCAGGCCGCGCCGGTGGCGGTGATCGCGAACGCCTCGTAGCCGTCCAGGCTCTCCACCCAGTCGCGGGCGAGCGGGCCCATGGCGAAGGCCGCGGTGGCGTAGGCGTCCGCGGCGGCCAGGCTCGCCCCGACCACGGTGATGCTGGCCAGGCCGGTGGCCGGCTGGCCGGTGTGCGGGTTGATGATGTGCGGGCCGCGCTCGGCGATCCCTGAGGTGGCGACCGCGAAGTCCTGCCCGGCCACGACGGTGGCGAGCGAGCCCGGCCGCAGCGGGTGCGCGACGCCCACCCGCCAGGGCTGGCCCGCACCTCGGTCGCCGACGCACTGGATGTCACCCCCGCCGTTGACGGTGTGGCGCGCCGAGCCTGCCTCGGTGAGCAGGGCGGCGGCCCGCTCGATGGCCCAGCCCTTCACGTACCCGGACGGATCGAACCGGCCGCCTGCGGTGGTGGTGAAGTACCCGCCGCTGCGGGCGCTGACCTCGGCGCACGCGGCCAGCACCCCGGCCAGTTCGGGCGCGCAGTCGGCCAGCGCGAGCGATCCGCGGCCGTAGCGGCTCACGTCGCTGTCCGCCAGGTACGGCGAGAACGTCGCGTCGACCCAGTGCAGCCAGCGCACGGCCTCACCCAGGGCGCCGACGCCTTCGGAGGCCCCGGCCACGCCGGGGCCGTCGGGGGCATCGGGATCCCGGCCGGTCCAGGCGGGTACATCGAAGGACACCACGGTGCCCATCACGTGCTCGGCGTGCCTGAGCCGCCCGGGCGGGAGGCCGGACACCGGCTCAGAGGCCGTGATCCAGCGCGCTCTGCAGCGACTGGATGTAGCCCGCGCTGGTGTAGCTCGCCCCGGACACCGCGTCGATCTTGGCGTTCTGCGCGGACAGCGTCTCGCTGATCAGCTGGGGGAACGCGAACTGGCCGATCTGGAGGTCGTGGATGGTGCTCTCCGGCTGCTCGAGGATCGAGACCTTGATGATCTTCTTGGCTAGCACCACCAGCTGGATCTGCACCGGGCCGTACACGGTGTTGGCCGGCTGGCCGGTGATCGTGCTCTCCCCGGCGGTGAGGCCCCCGGCCTGGCTGCCCGTCGGGACCACCGCCCCCGGTCCCGCCTCGGACACCGGCGAAGAAGACACGCCGGCGCCGGTGCCACCGACCGTCGCAGTGGGAATAGTCGGGGCATGCGACTTGAACGTCAGCAGGGCCACCAGGCCGGCGATGGTAGCCGTGATCGCCAGGATCGCTCGGCGCATCTTGCTGATTCTCCCCTCAGAACTCGAACGACTCGAAGTGGATCCGCCGACGCGGCACTCCGGCGGCGCGGAGCGCGTCGACGGCGGCCGACACCATGCCGGCCGGCCCGCACACGTAGGCCTCCTGCTGGTCCAGCCCGGGCACGAGCTGGCGAAGCTGGCGGGGCGACAGCGGGTCCCCGCCGAACTCCGCACGGGACCCGACCACGTAGTACACGGTCGCCCCGCGTGCCGCCGCGATCGCGTCAAGCTCCTCCTTGAACACGATGTCCTGCTCGCTGCTCGCGCGGTAGATCATGGTGACCGGTCCTGGCAGCGTCGCGAACATGGCCCGTAGCGGGGTGATGCCCACCCCGCCGGCCAGCAGCAGCACGCCGCGGCCCGAGTCCCCGGCCGTGAACGCCCCGTAGGGACCCTCGGCGATGACCCGGGTGCCCGGCCTCAGCCGGCTCATGGCCCGGCTGTGGTCGCCCGTGTCCTTGACCGTGATCCGCATGACGTCGCCGCCCGGCGCGGCGGACAGCGAGTACGGGTGCGAGGACCACCACAGTGACCTGGTCAGGAAGCGCCAGCGGAAGAACTGCCCGGGCTCGGCGGCGAGCTCGTCCAGGTGCTTGCCGCCGATGTAGACCGAGATCACGCCGGGCCCCTCGGCCTTCACGCCGATCACCGTGAACTCGTGCCTGGCGAACGCGCGCAGCGGGACGACCACCCGGTACCAGGCCACGAGGACCGCGACCGTCAGGTACATCGCCGACCACCAGAACCGCGCCGCCAGGCTGTTGATGAACGCCAGGCCGACGGCGAACTGGTGGCTGAACGCAAGCGCGATGGCCAGGTAGGTGTAAAGGTGCAGGTAGTACCACGTCTCGTACCGCATCCGCCGGCGCGCGGCGCGCATCGAGACGATGCCGACGCCCAGCAGCAGGAAGCCGGCCACCGTGGCCATCAGGACGTCCGGGTACTGGGTGAGCAGGGAGGCGGTCTCGCTGAGCACCGTGGTGTGCGCCTCGAGCGCGTACCCCCACAGGATCAGCAGGCCGTGCGCGACGACGAGACTGACGATGTACCGCCCGCCCATCGCGTGCCACCGCGCGAGCCGGTCGGTGCCGATGCCCCGCTCCAGCGGCGGGAGCCGCGCCATCAGCGCGACGAGGACCACCACGCCGTACCCGCAGAGCAGGCCGAGGATCTCCCCCGCCCCGGTCAGCCAGCCGCCCAGCCCGCTGACGGACGGGGTGCTGTGCCACCACAGCACGATGACGGCGATCACGCCAGCGCCGATGACGGCCAGGACGCCGCGCGGGCCAACCCGCCCGTACCCACGTTTATCCCGAACGGGCGTTGGTGTCTCCCCCGCGCGGTGCGACGCTGCGGGCCGCGGCCCGCTGGGACCCCGCGACCCGGGATACGCGCGAGGCCCGCCGCCCTGGCGAGCCCGCGCCGAGCGCCCGGTCACGCTGGTCACCGAACCTCCCCTCGCGATCAGCAGCCGCTGATGGCGGTGGCCTAGCTGGATCGTATGCGCCCAGGCACATTAAATCCCGTGCCCGTCGTTACGAGATTTCTCCCGGCGCTGGCTGGGCCGGACTCTCCCCCTCTAGTTACGGGTACGTCGCGCCGTCGCGCACGGTTCACCCGCCTTCGGTAAGCGCTTCGTAATCGGGCCCCGAATCCGCGGCACCCCTGTCGTCAACTGAAGTTGACACCGCGGTCATGTCAACATAGATTGACAGCATGGACAAGGCACCCGAATTGGCGGCCGCGGCCGACAGCTCGGACCCGCGCACCGGGCTCCGCGCCGTCGCCGCCTTGCGCAGGCTCCTGGAGCAGCTCGAGGCCCTCCAGGTGGACAACGCCCGGGAGCACGGCTGGTCCTGGCAGGAGATCGCCGAGGTCCTCGGCGTGTCCCGGCAGGCCGCGCACAAGAAGCACGCCCGCCGAGCCGACCTCGGCCACCCTGCCCGCCGACGCGCCCGCGCGCGCTGAGGAGAGGGGACTCTCACGATGTTCGAACGTTTCACCGACAAGGCCCGGGCGGTCGTGATCGCGGCCAAGACCAAGGCCCAGGAACGCGGCGACGACCAGATCGGCCCGGCGCACATGCTCTACGGGCTGGCCGCCTGCGACGGCGTGGCCGCGCGGGCGCTGACCGCGCTGGGCGTGGACGCCGCGGCGGTCGAGCGTGAACTCGGCCGCGCCGGGACCGCGGGCGGCGCGCGCGGCGGCGGGGCGCTGCCGGACGAGGGAGACGACGCCGAGGCGCTGGCGGCGATCGGCATCGACCTCGACGAGATCAAGCGCAGGATCGAGGAGAACTTCGGTCCCGGCGCACTCGGGCGGGTGCCGCTCGCCCCGAAGGGCCCGCTGAACTGGACCGGCGGCCGGCTTCCGCTCAACGAGCAGGCCAAGCTGACGCTGGCGCTGTCGTTCAGGGAGGCGCGCGCCATGCACCACAACTACATCGGCACCGAGCACCTGCTGCTCGGCCTGGTCAGGACCGCCGGACGATACCCGAACGGCGACTTCGCCACGGCCACGCTTCCCGACCTCGGCCTCGATCCCGCGACGGCTTACGACCGGGTCCTGACCGAGGTGCTCGAAGTCATCCGCTCCTACCTGTCAGGCCGGTAGGCAAAGGTGGTTCGGGTCGCCCTGCTGCTCTCGGGGGCGCTGCAGGGCGTCCCGGCCCGCATCCAGACCGGAAGGTACCTGGCCGGAGTCAACCGGGGCGCGCATAGACGCCTGACCATCACCGACCTGGACCTTCGGGTGTTCTCTAACCTGGGAGATAGGTCAGCCTTACCAGAAGGACAGGACACAGTTACTTTACGGAGAGTATCTATATGACTACACACAGCCATAACCTGGCAATTGGAGACATCACGGATAGGATATGATCAAATGCTCAGAGTAAGCGAAGTATGGGAAAGGGCACTTCACACACCCCAGCTGGCTATCACCGCCCCCGGTGAGGTCATCATCATCCGCGCGGCCGGCCAGTACGAGGGCAAGCAGGGCATGAGCCTGGCCACCGGGGTGAGCAGCCGCTCCGCCGGCGCGCGGGCTCTGTGCTTGCACCTGGTGATGATCCCGCCGGGCACCCGTGGCGTTCCGCACGTGCACGACGGCCACGAGTCCGCCATATACACCGTCAGCGGCGAGACCGAGGTCTGGCACGGCGAGGGCCTGCGGCAGTGCTCGGTCGTCAAGGCCGGCGACTTCATGTACGTCCCGCCGGGCACCCCGCACCTGCCCGTCAACCGCAGCGACGTCATGACCATCGCCGTCGTCGCCCGCACCGATCCCCAGGAGCAGGAAAGCGTCGTCACCCTCAGCCTCCCGCCCCACCTGGCCGAGCTAAACGCCTTCCCCATCGCCAGCCCGGACATCCCGGCCTGAAAACGCGGCGATGAGCTCGAGGATGCGAGCCGGGGGCAGGTGCTGCTCGTAGATGCGCACGCCGAAGGGTGAGAGTGCGTCTTCGATGGCGTTCACCACCGTGGGCGGGGCGACGATCATGCCGCCTTCGCCCACGCCACGGAAGTTGACGTCGGCGTCGAGCGGCACGGTCTCTAGGTGCTCTATCTCGATGCGGGGAACGTCGCAGGCGGTCGGCATCAGGTAATCCATGAACGTGGCCGACTGGAAGTTGCCGTCCTCGGCGTACGCCGATCGCTCTAGGAGCACCGCGCCGATGCCCTGGGCGACGCCGCCCCGGATCTGGCCCTCGACGACGGCGGGATTGATCAGCGCGCCGCAGTCCTCGACGGCGACGTACCGCTCCACCTTCACCAGGCCGGTCTCGACGTCGACCTCGACGATCGCGCAGTGAGTGCCCCCGGACCAGCCGCCTTCACCGCCGTCGTAGGTGGCCGCGACCTCGAGGTTGGCGTCCACGCCATCGGCATCGAACTCCCCCGAGGCCGCCCGCACCGCGATCTCGCTCACGGCGATCGCGGTCGCCGGGTCGCCGCGCACCCAGACGTTGCCGTCGGTGATCAGCAGGTCCTGCGCGCTCGCCTCCATGAGGTGCGCCGCGAAATCGAGCACCTTGGCCTTGAGCTGGCGGGCGCCGTGGAGCGCCACTCCTCCGGTCATGGTGGCCGACCGGCTGCCGCCGGTCAGCCCGAACGGGACGACGTCGGTGTCGCCGACCACCACGCGAACCTGCTCGAACGGCACGCCGAACTCGTCGGCGGCGATCTGGGCCAGGGTCGTCTGGTGGCTCTGGCCGTGGGGCATCTGGCCGGTGAACAGCACGACGATGCCGTCTTCCTCGAGCCGCAGGCGCATGGACTCCAGGCCCATGGGGCCGCTGGGCCCCTCGGGCGAGCGCGGACCAGGAGCGGCCTCGATGAACGTGGCCACGCCGATACCGAGGTGGCGGCCCTGCGCCCGAGCTTCCGCCTGCCGGCGCCGGAACGCGGGCAAGTCCACGAGCTCGGCGACCCGCTCCAGTGACTCCTGCGACGTGACTCCCACCAGCGGGCGCCCGGTGATCATCTGGGCCGGCGGATCGGTGCGCGGAGCGACGTTGCGCAGGCGGATCTCGACCGGATCGAGGCCCAGCTCTTTCGCAATGAGGTCGAGAACGCGTTCCCGCACGAACGTCTCCGACGCCCACGGCCCGCGGTAGGCGACGTACGGTGCCTTGTTCGTGATCGCCGCGGTCGACTCGAAACCCAGGGCCGCGAGCTTGTAAGGACCGGGCAGCATCCCCTGCATGATGTCCGGCACCGTCACGCCCATACCCGGGTATGAGCCCGTGTCGACGACCATGGCCACGTCCAGCCCGAGCAGGTCGCCGTCGTGGCTGACCGCGGCGCGGACGTCGAAGCTCTCCTCGCGCGCCTGTCCCGACACGGTGAGGTTCTCGCCGCGGTCCTCGATCCACCTGACCGGCCGGCCGAGATACCGCGAGGCAGCGCCCACGGCGAGCTCTTCGCGCGAGGCACCGATCTTCAGGCCGAATGAGCCGCCGATATCGCCGGCCAGGACGCGCACCTGGCCGGGCTCGAGGCCAAGCCGCATAGCAAAAATAGCCCGGCTGAGGTGAACGCTCTGCGTCGCCGCGTAGACCGTCATGAAACCGGCATCGGCGTCGTAACTCGCGATGCAGGCGCGTCCTTCCATGGGCACGTTCTGATGCCGGTGCACGTCGATGTGGAAGTCGTACGTGCGGTCAGCCCTGGCGAAGGTGCCAGAGACGTCGCCGAACTCGCTGCGCGAGTGCGGGCGCGCGATGTTGTCACCCAGGTTGGCGAACACCGGGGGGCTGCTCGGGTCGAGCGCGAAGGCGGCGTTCGCGACCGGCGGCAGGTCGTCATACTCGACCTCGACCAGCTCGCAGCCGTCCTCGGCGAGGTAGCGGCTCTCGGCGACGACGACCGCCACGGGATCGCCGACCAAGCGCACCCGGTCCGTGGCCAGCAGCGTGAACTCCGGGCTGGGCCCGGTCCAGCCCATGAGCCCCAGCAGCGCATCCGGCCCCGGGACCGTCATCGCCTCCAGGTCCGCTCCGGTGAGGACCGCGACCACTCCGGGCAGCGCCCGCGCGGCCGAGGCATCGACCGAGAGCACCCGAGCGTGCGGCAGGGGGGAGCGCACGAACGCGGCGTGCAGCATCCCGGGCAGCCTGATGTCGTCGACGTACCGGCCGGTGCCGGTGAGAATGCGCGGGTCCTCCGAACGCTTGATGCTGGCGCCGGTATAGCGCTCAGCCGCGATTGCTGTCATGATCGCTCCCTTCGCTCAGTGCTGGCCAGAGCGCGCGCGGCGGGCAAGCCGCCGCGCGGCCGCTCAGTGCTCACGGTTGCGCTCGGCGGCCAGCAGGACGCCGTCGACGATGCTCTGGTAGCCGGTGCACCGGCAGATATTGCCGGACAGCGCCTCGCGGATCTGCTGTTCGCCGGCGTCGGGGTGGTCGGCCAGGAACGCGGTGGCCTGCATGACGAACCCGGGCGTGCAGAAGCCGCACTGGAAGCTGTGCGAGTCCCACATCGCTTGCTGCAGCGGGCCCAGGCCGCCGTCCGGGGCCAGCCCCTCGATCGTCGTGACCTCGTGGTCGGCGGCCTGGACCGCCAGCATCAGGCACGAGCGCACCGCCCGGCCGTCGACGATGACCGTGCACGCACCGCAGGCGCCGTGCTCGCAGCCGACGTGGGTGCCGGTGAGGTTGAGGTCGTCCCGCAGGAAGTCCGCCAGCGTCTTGCGCGCCTCCGGCGAACCTGTGCGCGTCGCGCCGTTGACCCGCATGGTGATGGCACCCATTTGTCACTGCCTCTCGCGCTTCTGGGTCTGAGCCTGATCCGCAGCCGCTCGCAGGCCGCGGCGCACCAGTGCGGCCGCGACCGTCCTGCGGTACTCCGACGACCCGTGCAGGTCGCCCGGCGGGTCGACACCGTCGGTCGCGCGGCGGGCCGCCTCATCGAACAGGCCCGTCGACGGCCTTTCGCCGATCAGCAGATCCTCCGCCGCGGCGGCCCGGACCGGCACGTCAGAAAGGCCCGCGAACGCCAGCCGGGCAGCGCTGATCGCACCGCCGGAAAGCGTCAGCGAGGCGGCCAGGCCGACGATGGCGAAGTCACCGTGGCGGCGCGCGACCTCCTGGAAGCTGACCCCGGTGCCTGGTCCTGAGGCCGGGAAGCGCACCTCGACGAGGAGCTCATCGGGCTGGCGTGACGTCATGAGGTAACCCTCGAACCACTCCGCCGCCGGGATAACCCGCTCGCCCGACGGGCCGCGCACCACGAACTCCGCGCCGAGGGCCCGGGCGACAGCGGGCAGTTCGGCGGCCGGATCGGCGTGCGCCAGGCTGCCTCCTATCGTGCCGCGGCTGCGGATGGCCTCGTGACCGATGAACGGCAGAGCGGCCGCCAGCAACGGCACGGCCTCGGCGACGCTGCGCGATTCCTCGGCCGCATACTCCCGCGTCATGGCGCCTATCGCCACCCAGCCGTCGGTCGCCGACACCCCGGACAGCCCGTCGACGCCGTTGATGTCGATGATCACCGCCGGGCGGGCCAGCCGCAGGGCCAGCAGCGGGATGAGGCTCTGGCCGCCGGCGAGCACGCTCGCCTCGTCACCGTACTCACCAAGCAACTCCACCGCCTCGGAAACGGTTCGTGGCGCCTCGTAGTCAAACGGAGGCAATTTCATCGGCACGGCCCTTCGATCCGACTGCGGAGCCCATTGCCCTGCAGCCTAACTCAGGGTGCGTTGACGACGAGGGCGACGGCTACTCGAAGGCCTCGGGCGGCGGGCAGGCGCACATCAGGTTCCTGTCACCGTACGCCTGGTCGATGCGGCGGACCGGCGGCCAGTACTTGGCGCGGCGGTCGACGCCGGGCGGGAACGCCGCCTGTTCCTGCGCATACGGGTGCTTCCACTCCCCCGCGATGAGCATCTCGGCGGTGTGCGGGGCGTTCTTCAGCGGGTTGTCGTGGGCGTCGTACTCGCCGGCGGCCACCCGCGCGATCTCGGACCTGATCGCGATCATCGCCTCGCAGAAGCGGTCGAGCTCGTGCAGGCTCTCGCTCTCGGTCGGCTCGATCATGAACGTGCCCGCGACAGGGAACGACATGGTGGGCGCGTGGAACCCGTAGTCGATCAGCCGCTTGGCCACGTCCTCGACGCCGATCCCGGTCTGGGAGGCCAGCGGGCGCAGGTCGATGACGCACTCGTGGGCGACCAGCCCGTTCCGCCCGGTGAACAGGACGGGGTAGTGCGGGGCGAGCCGCTTGGCCACGTAGTTCGCCGACAGCACCGCGACCTGCGTGGCCCGGCGCAGCCCGGCCTCGCCCATCATCGCGACGTACGCCCAGGAGATCGGCAGGATCCCCGCCGACCCGTACGGCGCCGCCGCGACCGGACCGCTGCGCCCGCGCCCCGGCAGGAACTCCGCTAGGTGCGCGCGGACGGCGACGGGGCCCACGCCGGGGCCGCCGCCGCCGTGCGGGATGCAGAATGTCTTGTGCAGGTTCAGGTGCGAGACGTCGGCGCCGAACGAGGGTAGGGTCGCGACCCCGGCCAGCGCGTTGAAGTTCGCGCCGTCGATGTACACCTGGCCGCCGACGGCGTGCACCGCGTCGCAGATCGCGGTCACGTTCTGCTCGTAGACCCCCGCCGTGGACGGGTAGGTCAGCATGATCGCGGCCACGTGCCCCTCGTGGACCTCCAGCTTGGCGGTCAGGTCGCCGAGGTCGACGGCGCCGTCGGAGTCGCACTTGACGACGATCACCCGCAGCCCGGCCAGCACCGCGCTGGCCGCGTTGGTGCCGTGCGCCGACTCCGGGATCAGGCAGACGTCACGCTCCTGCTCGCCGCGCGAGGCGTGGTAGCCCCTGATCGCGAGCAGGCCGGCCAGCTCGCCCTGCGAGCCGGCGTTCGGCTGAACGGAGACCGCGTCGTAGCCGGTGAGCTTGGCCAGCCTGACCTCGAGGGAATCGATCAGCTCCAGGTAGCCTCCGGCCTGCGGCGCCGGCGTGAACGGGTGCAACCCGGCGAACTCCGGCCAGCTGATCGGCTCCATCTCGGCCGCCGCGTTCAGCTTCATCGTGCACGAGCCGAGCGGGATCATCGACCGGTCAAGGGCGATGTCGAAGTCGGCGAGCCGCCGCAGGTAGCGCAGCATCGACGTCTCGCTCCGGTGCGTGCTGAACACCGGGTGCGTGAGGAACGCCGAAGTGCGCAGCAGCCCGGCGGGCAGCGCGGCCGCCGCCTCGGACAGTTCCACGTCGGCGGGGTGCTGCACGTGGCAGATAGCGGCGACGACCTCGCGCAGCTGATCCTCGGTGGTGGCCTCGTCGCAGCTGACCTGGAGCGCGCCGTCAGGCGCGAGGTACAGGTTGTATCCGGCCTCGTGCGCACGATTCAGGGCGTGGGCGGCCTCGTCCCGTCCGCCATCGAAGACGATCCTGATGGTGTCGAAGGAGTCACCATCGCTCGTTCGGCATCCAAGGTCGCGCAGGGTGGCAGCCAGGACCGCGGCGCTACGGTGTACGCCCCGTGCGATGGTGGCGAGCCCGTCGGGCCCATGGTAGGCGGCGTACATGGCGGCGGTCACCGCCAGCAGGACCTGCGCCGTGCAGATGTTGCTCGTCGCCTTCTCCCGGCGGATGTGCTGCTCACGCGCCTGCAGCGCGAGCCGGTAGGCGGGCCGGCCATCAGCGTCCACGGACACTCCGACCAGCCGGCCGGGGAGCTGGCGCTTGAGCGGGTCGGTGACCGCGATGTAGCCCGCGTGGGGGCCGCCGAACCACATCGGCACGCCGAACCGCTGGGTAGAGCCCACGGCGATGTCCGCGCCCATCTCGCCGGGCGGCCTGAGCAGGGTCAGCGCCAGCAGGTCGGCGGCCACCGCGGCCAGCGCGCCGCGGTCGTGCGCCGCCTCGATCAGCGGCGCAAGGTCGCGGATCGCCCCCGACGCGCCAGGGAACTGCATCAGGACGCCGAACAGGTCGGGCTGGGCGGCTATCTCCTCGGGCGTGACCAGGGCGACGACGAGGTGGATGCCGAGCGGCTCGGCGCGGGTCCGCAGCACGGCCAGCGTCTGCGGCAGGCAGTCGGCGTCGGCGAGGAAAGTACGGCCCGCCTTGGCCCGGCGGGCCAGCGTCATCGCCTCGGCGGCCGCGGTGGCCTCGTCGAGCAGCGACGCGCCGGTCCAGGGCAGCGCGGTGAGGTCCGCGATCATGGTCTGGAAGTTGAGCAGCGCCTCGAGCCGGCCCTGCGAGATCTCCGGCTGGTACGGGGTGTAGGCCGTGTACCAGGCCGGGTTCTCCAGGACGTTGCGGCGGATGACGGCCGGGGTGATCGTGCCGTAGTAGCCCAGGCCGATCATCGGGGTCAGCAGCTGATTCCGGTCGGCCATCCGGCGCAGTTCCGCCTGCGCCTGCGTCTCGGTCAGCGGCTCGGGCAGCCCGAGCTGGCCGGGCTGGACCACCTGGGTCCCCTCCGGCAGGGCGGCCCTGGTGAGCTCGTCAAGTGAGGCGTAGCCCAGGGCCTCGAGCATGCGCCGCTGGTCAGCCTCGGGCGGCCCGATGTGGCGTGCGGCGAAATCTGTCATTGGAGAGCCTCCCGGACGCGCGCGGTCACTGGCTCCCCGTCTGTCGCGGCGAACTCGCCGCTTCAGAGTGCCTGTCCCGCCCGGTTCGTGTGCCTGAGAGGTTCCGGGGATGTTGCCCCTTCGGCGCCCGCGCGGCTAACGCGGGATCTCTCCCGGCCGGTGTCATCGGCACCCATGAGCTTACCCGAGTTGGACCAGATTGTGGGACAGGCGCACACCGGCCGGCACTGGCGTAAGCGCTAGTCGGGGACGGGAGCCTGAGCGAGATCCTCGATCCGCTCGGCGAGGTCCAGGGCCGTCGCGGGCCGGTCGGCCGGGTTGGGGGTAATGGCCCAGGCGATGATCTCCCTGGCCTGCGGGTCCAGCGTCTCGGCGATGACCGGCGGATGAGACACGACCCGGCGCATGGCCAGGAGCGGGTCGGCGGCGGGCAGCTCACCGTAGAGGCCCTGGCCGGCCAGGGCGTAGTGCAGGGTGGCGCCCAGGGAGAACACGTCACTGGCCCGCGACGGGCGGTCGCCGCGGATCAGGTGCGGATCGACGTACCCGATGTCGCCCGCGGGCCCCATCCCGGTGATGGTGATGCCAGGCTTGAGCACGTGGCTGAGGCCGAGGTCGGCGAGCTTTCCTCCTTCCGAGTGCAGCAGGACGTTGCCCGGCTTGATGTCGCGGTGGGCGATCCCGGCCTCGTGCAGCGCGTGAGTCGCGCGGGCCGCCTGGGCCATCGCGGCCAGGGACCAGGCCCGGCCGGGCGGCTGGGCCGGCTGGGCCAGCGACCCGGCGGGCAGGTACTCCATGGAGTAATACACCTCGTCGCCCTGCTGCCCGGCGTCGTACAGGGTGACCAGGTAGGGCGACTGGACCGCGGCGAACGCCGCGAGCTCGCGATGCGCCCACCTGAACACGTCCTGGCTGCTCCCGCCCGACAGTACCTTCACCGCCACGAACTCGGCCGCGACCGGCAGGCGCTTGGGCGGGTGCGCGAGGTAGAACACTCCGTGACTGCCGGCTCCGAGCCGCCGCACGAATCTGTAGTCGGCGATGCCGTCGCGTTCCTCGGTCATGGTCATAGCTGCCTTCCTGGCTCCAGGGCGGAGACTGGGCTAGCGATTTCGGGGCGGTCATCGATGTCCTCGCTGCTCCCCGCCCGTACCGTCAGGTGCACGCCGGTCACCACGGCCGCGGCACCTTCCTCGCTGGCGACCAGCAGGGCGCCCTCAGGCGGCGGACCGCTGCTGGCGTGGATGCCCTTGCTGGTCAGTTCGGCGACGTCGCCGCGGGTCCGCCGCCGCTCACCCCCGGCCAGCACGAGCTCCAGGTGCCTGGCCGTGGCCAGGTGTGCCGCGACGTCGAGGGCGGCCGCCGCGTCGGGCCCGTGCCCGGCGTAGACCGCTACGGCGCTCGGCTCGCCCGGCCCGGGCGCACGGGAGCTGACCAGGCGGGTCCGGTCGTCGGCCCGGATGGACTCGTACGCCCGCTCTTCGCGCGGATCGTGGGCGGAGTCGAGGACGATGGTGTCCGGTTCGGCGGCGGCCACGTAGTCCGCCAGCTCGCCGGGTACGTCGTCGCTGAAGCGCGAGAGCACGAGCGCCTGGGCGCCGCGGGCCGCCGCCCGCTCGGCCAGCGCGTGCAACTGGCCCATGATGAGGGTCATCTGCATCAGCTCGCCGCCCAGGCCCGCGCCGACCTCCAGCCGTCGTTCTGCTTGTTGCGCCACGAGGTGGACGAGGGCCAGCTGGCTGCCTGGGCGCGTGGCGGCCAGGTCGGTTCCGATGTCGACCAGGGGTCTGGCGGTCTCGGGCTGGTCGACCAGGACGAGGACCCGGTGCGCGGGGCCGCCGGCCAGCAGCGCGCGGTCCGCGGCGGCCCGGTCGCGCTCCATGACCCGGTCCGGGTAGATCCATCGCAGGAGCGGGCCGCTCATCGCCGTCGTGACCAGGGCCATGACCACCATGAGGGTGTAGATCGGCTTGGTCAGGATGTGCAGCTGGAGCCCGACGCCCAGGATGACGAGCTCGGTCAGGCCCCGGGTGTTCATCAGCGTGGCGATCGCGCCCGCGTTGCGCCCGCGGACCCCGTTGAGCTGGGCGCCAGCGTAGGCGCCGATCAGTTTCCCGCCGATGGCGACCACCAGGATCGCGCCGAGCTCCAGCAGCCCGGAGTTCCCGATGGTGGACAGGTTGATGCTCAGCCCGGATACCACGAAGTACAGCGGTAGCAGAACCAGGACGCTGATCTGCTCAAGGCGCTCCAGGATCTCCTCGCGCAGGGCCAGAGCGTCATCGCGGGGCATGATGATGCCGAACAGGAACGCGCCGAAGATGAAGTGCAGGCCCATCCAGTTGGTGGCGTAACAGGAGAGCAGCAGCAGGCCGAGCACGGTGGCCAGGATGTTCGGGGTGAGCTGGCCCGCCTGCTGGTAGGCCCGGGTCAGCTGGCGGAGCAGGGGCCGGACGACCAGGAACATCGCGGCCGCGTACGGGATGGCAAGCAGCACCTTCCACGGCGCGCCGCCCGAGGCGAGGGCGACGACCACGGCCAGCAGCGTCCAGGCGAGCACGTCCGCTATCGCGGCGCTGGCCAGCGCGATCCCGCCGATGCGGGTGCGTTGCAGGCTCCGGTCGGTGAGGATGCGCGCCAGGACGGGAAACGCGGTGGCCGACATGGCGGTGCCGATGAACAGCGCGAAGGTGGAGACGTGCGCCACGTGGTGGCGGTGGGCCAGCCAGATCCCCAGCAGCGAGCCGAGGAGCAGGGGCAGGGCCAGCGAGCCGATCGACACCCCGGCGGCGACGCGCTCGCGGCCCCGGATGAGGCGCAGGTCCACCTCGTAGCCGACCACGAACATGAACAGCAGCACGCCGAGGTCCGCCAGCGCGGTCAGCGGGGAGATCAGCGGAGTCGGGAACAGCGTCTTGGTGAGGTGGCCGTGGAAGAACGTGGGCCCGAGCAGGATCCCGGCCAGGATCTCGCCGAGCACCGCGGGCTGCCCGAGGCGCTTGGCGGCGATGCCCAGCAACCTGGCCAGGATGATGACGATCGCCACATCCGCCAGCAGCAGCTGGACCGCGCTCAGGCTCAAGGTCCGCCCCCCTTCCCCTGCGGATAACTCACCGGTGACGATGCGAGTCGTACCGCAGCGCGTAAGCGTCGCCCAGGCGGATCTGGGAGCCCGCGATCAGGGGAGTTCGGACGCCCGGAGCCAGCTTGGTGCCGGTGGTCTCGCCCGGGAGGACGAGGAGCGTGCCGTTGGCGGAATTGAGGTCGGAGACAAAGACGTCCCAGCCCTCCAGTTCCACGCGGGCGTGGATCCTGGACACCAGGTCGGGGGCGCCGCCGAGCCGCAGCGGCCTGGCGCGGCCTTCGGCCACCGCCTTGTCCAGGGTCGGCTCCCGCCCCACCACGTAATCGGTATCGAGCTGGCAGACCGAACCGTCGTCCAGGATGAGCACGCCAAGCGGTGGCCGCCTGCCTTCCTGGGGGATCTTGGTCAGCTGGGCCATCCCGATGCCGCAGACCGCGCAATACCGCGCCTCCGGGTCGTCGAAATGCCCGTTCTTGCAGTAGATGCCCGTGACGAGCGGGGCCAGGCCTTCGGCCGGGCTGATGGCCTGATCGCCCAGTGGTTCCGCGCCCAGCGGCAGCGGGTCACGCCGGGGCATCTCCTCGGCGGGCTGACCGCCGAGCGGGAGCGAGACGAAATCGGCCTGTTCACCGGGGCCCGCGCCGTATTCGTACCCTCCCTGCCCTCCCTGCCCGTACGGGTCGCCCAGCGCCTGCGGTCCGGCACCGAAGGGAGCGCCCGGCTCGCCGAAACCCGCGTCGACCGGGGCGGGCCCCGGAGGCTCTGGGGTCGGGGCCTGGTCACGCCAGGAGATGTCCAGGCTGGTGGGGCTGTGTACCAGGGCCTGCGCCGCTTGGTCGCCTTGGCCGCCTTGGCCGCCGAAATCCGAGTCGACTGAGCCGGGCGCGGGGGGCGCTGGGGTCACGGCCTGGTCGTGCCAGGCGGGGTCCACGCTGGTCGCGCTGAGAAACGGGTCCTGGCTCGGGTCCTGATTCGGGTCCTGGTTCGGGTCGAGCGGGGCGGGCGCGGGGGGCGCTGGGGTCACGGCCTGGTCGTGCCAGGCGGGGTCCACGCTGGTCGCGCCGCTCATCTCGGCCATGTCGGCCGCGTCCGCCAGGTCGGCGACCTCCGCTGCGCCGGAGGCTACTGCCCCGCCGGAGAGTGCCGAGTCATCGGCTGGTTCGGGGCTCGGCGGGGGCTGTTCCTGGGCCGGGCTTTGTGCCGGGGCGGAGGGCTCGGCCGCGGCGGGGGGTTGGGTACCCGGCGGAACTTCGGCGGGAGCGTAGACGAAGGCGACGGCGCGGACCACGCCATCGGCCAGGCGCAGGTAGGGGTCGGTATCCCCGACGCTGCTCGGTGGCCGCACACCCGCCCGGACCTTGATCACCGTGGACGGCAGGACGTATGTGAGCCGGCCGTACGGCTCCCCCGTCCCCAGCCGTTGCACTCCGCGCGTGGTGGTGACTTCCGCCCAGGCCGTGCCGTACACGGTGAAGGCCGTTCCGACGGCGGCCGGGCCGAAGGCGACGGCGGCCGGGCCTTCATCGTCACCTGGGGCCGGCGCCGCCGCGTTGGCCTCGCACTCCGCGGAGACCAGGTCGGCGAAGCTGTGACCACTCTCGCCGGCCCGGGCTGTCCTGGTCAGCAGGTCGAGGAGCCGGTCGGTGAAGGCCCCGCCCGCCGGATGGACCAGCAGCACCAGATCTCCCTGCCTGGCCAGCACCCCTTCTCCGTGAATGGGCCACAGGCCAGGCAGAACACCACCCTGCTCGCTCACGCCAGTCTCCCGCCGTTGAACCGCCATCGGATAAACGGAACCCGCATCGGCCCGTTGGCCACGAGCCATACTCCCAGCCAGATCAGGCCGAACTGGATGATGAACGCGGCCCCGCCGACGTGGCCGACAATTCCCGGGATGGCCCCTGCGCTCAGCAGAAGCCAGACCAGCAGGCCCTCATTCACCCCGGTGGCCAGTCCGAAAAACGTGGGCCAGTCCTTCTCCCAGCGCCATTGCATCAGGAAATGGTAGAGCAGTTCCCAGAGAACGCCCAGCACGGCGACGCTGGCGAGGACCAGGAAGCCGTCCCGGTACTTATCGCCGAGCGGCGCGCTGCCCGGCAGGACCGAGACGATGATCAGGGTGATGAGGCCGCCGACCACAGCCAGCAGGAAGATCCGGGTCTGTATTCGGCCTGCCAAGGTAGGTAGCATGCACGCACCTGTTCCTATCGGAGCATGGGCATTGTGGGTATGAGCGTCATGGCTGCCGGTGCCTGGCCCAACGCAGCCACTGCGAGGTGGAGCGGACCGGTCCGATCTTCCGGCAGAATCCCCGGCGCGCCAGGTCCTCGGTGATCTCCTGGGCGGCGATCTGCAGGCCGAGGAACGTGTCCACACCCGGGAAGTAACCGCCCAGCGTGGCGGCTCCCGAGGCGTATATCGTTCCGGGCGCGCTGCTCGTGCCCCGCAGCTCGAAGGAGCGCTCGACGTCAAGGCGGCCGATGGGATTGCGCCCGGCACCGGAATGCTCGAGTAGGTCCGCGAGCACCCGGTGCTCGGAGATGTCGGCTTCCAGGCCGGTGCAGTCGATGACGAAGTCCGCGGCGACCTCGAGGAGGCCGTTCGCGGTCTTGACGTGGCTGACGACCATCCCGTCCTCGCGGACCTTCATCCCCTCGACCGTCCCGGCCAGCACGCGGTACCAGCCTGCGCCCCGGCCCTCGTTCATCTGCCGCTGCCAACTCCGCCGCCACGGCGTGTTGGTCCCGCCCATCAGCTTGTACTCGGCCGCGCGCTGCTCACCCTCGAGGCGGCGCATCTTCGCCTTCAGCTGTCCGCCCCACACCGATTTCGGGTAGTTGAACCCCTGGTAGGCGAATCCGTCGCCGCCCTTGCGCCGCATCCACGCTCCCGGTCCGTGGGAGCCGGATATGTACGTGCGGAACAGGTGCACGATCTCGGTGTCGAGCTTGTTCTTGGCCCGGTCGTCCATCAGGCGCTGCAGCACCCGGGAGGAGACGATCCCGCCGCCTCGGATGAGCACGACGCTGCGCTTGACCTTGAGCCGGTCGTAGATGTGCTCGTGGTCTTCGTAGGCGCTGACCACGTGGTAGAAGTCCTGGTTCTCGGTGCGGAAGGCCTGCAGTTCGGGCAGGTACTTCAGGCCCGGGTACCCGATGGCCAGGTGGACGAACTGCGATCGGTAGGCGACACGGCGGGCCGGTTTCGCGTCCGGAGGCGTCAGGATGGTGAAGTAGCCGCCGCCCTGGCGCTTGCGCACCATCCGGACCTGCCCCTTGACCAGCATGTCGAAGTAGCCGATCCGCTTCGCCTCGCGCTCGATCGCGGCGAAGACCTGGTTGGCTCGCGGGGTGTAGAAGTCCGCCCACATCGGCTCGAAGAGCACCTGGCGCAGCGCAGCCAGGCTCCGGTCGTGGACCGCCTCCGACAGCGCGTAGGACGGAAAGCCCCAGATGTTGTCCGGACGCGACTGGGAGTCGGAGCGGATGCGTTCCGGGCGCGGAATCTGCGACACACGGGTCAGGTACTCATAGGTCTGCCACGGGTAGTCGATGTCCGACAGCACGCGCATCTTGTCGGTGCCGGCCCCGGCGATCCGCAGGTAGTCGACGGTGACGAAGCTGCCCATGCCGCCGCCTACGGAGACCAAGGGCACGTCCACTATCGGGATCCCCACCGCGGCGACCATGGCATCGGTCCACGTATCGGTCTTCAGGAGTTCCTCGGTCAGGTCGCCGCCGCCCGTCGGCCCCGGCTGGACCTGGGCCTGGATCGTCGGCGCCTCCCGCGCCCGGTCAGCTGAAGGGTCCGTCCCCATCGTCCAATCACCCTGCGCTCTCGGCATCGGTAGAAATCGCCATCACGGGTGCCTGCGACTCCGCCGCAGGCTACTTGTGACAATCCAAGATCGTAGTGCGGGTGAGGTTGGCGCCGAAAGGCGTGCGGGGGGCCTAAAGGCTTGCGCCTCCCAACCCGGGGAAGTCCGGGACGCGGTAACTGTATCCCGTCTACAAACCGCGTGAGCGATTCGGCCCGGCAACTCACGGTCACCCGATCAGGGGCTGCTGCCCGTATCCGTCCAGTGTGAGGGGATTTCCATGACCATGGAGTCACCCCTGAACAGCGCCGTCCGGCGCACCTCGCGTTCGATCGAGGTCGCCGACATCGTATAGCCGAGGAAAAGCAGCAGGGAAATCGCCTGGACGGCGATCCCCGGCCAGTAAGAGTTGAACGTGGAAAGGCTCCAGTCATTGAGCGCGTGGAGTACCGCCGCGATGGAAACGCCGAAGATGATGAGCTGCCATCGCCGCCTCGGGTAGTTTACGGCGATTCCGATAAAGAATGCGGAGACCGCAGCCCACACGGCGTGCTCGAACCCGTCGACGAAGACGCGGAAAGCGAAATCGAGGACCCCGGTGTCAGCCTGGGAGACCGCGTTCGCATTCGCCACCTGCGCGATGGCCATCTCGGTGTAGAACATCTCCTCGATGATGCCGAACGTGAGGCCTGCGATGGTCCCGAGGAACATCCACATCCGGACGTTCAGCTTGGTATGACGGAACCTCAGGAGAATGAGCGCGGCCAGCAGCACAGGCAGCGCCTTCGATATCTCCTCGTTGTACCCGACGCCGAGGGCGGCCAGGAAGTTACCCTTGCGGACGCCGTTGACCAGCTGATCGTTGATGTTGATAGTCACCACGTTCAGCCAGATGGTCACCCAGATGACGATCGCGACCGCGATCACGATCTCCTGCGTGTGCAGCCGGCCGGGGCGCATGAGGAGCCAGAACGCGATGGCCCACAGCGGCGCGATGTACACGCTGTACGCGAAGCCCGGCGCGGCCAGGCTGCGTGAGTTCGACAAGAGGGCGAGGAAGATCAGCGGGAGCAGCGCGTACGCGATGACGAGCAGGCGGAGGCCGTTGTGCCAGCCGGGGTTCTTCAGCCAGCTCCTGATCGGGACCAGGATCTCGACCGCCATGGCCAGTCCACCGGTGGTCGACGCCGGGTGACCGAGCGGAGGGTAACCCCCGGGCGGAGCATGAGCCCCGGACGGAGCGTAGGCCCCAGGCGGACCGTCGGCCCCGGACGGAGCGTAGGCCCCGGGCGGAGCGTAGGCCGCGGGCGCGCCTGCAGCCGCTGGCACCCCGGCGCCTTCCGGTGCGCTCGGACCTCCGGGCGGTTGGTAGCCACCGGGCGGAGGATAGCCTCCGGGCGGAGGGTAACCCCCGGGCGAGGGGTAGCCTGCGGGCCCGCCCGGGCCTGCCGACGCGCCGTACCCCCCGGGCGGGCCTCCGGGGGCTCCGGGCATGGGTGCGGCGGCCGGGCCACCCGGCCGGTGCGCCAGCGGTTCGGCGGCGGCCAGCGGCTGGAGCCGCATGACCGGTCCCTGCGGGGAGGCCAGCGAAAGCTCAGTCGGCTGCCGCACGATGAGCTGGTTGACCTGCTGGCCATGCTCGAAGGTGCGGGCCTGGCCCAGGTTCTCGTAAACCCAGCCGACCGGTCCCCAGGTCAGCTGCGCGTGCCGGCGTGAGACCGTCGGATCGTCGACGATGATGCTGTTATCAGACAGGCGCCCGATCATGACGGTCTGGCCGGGCTGGAAGACATAGCTCCGCCCATCGAAGATCACTTGCAGGTCGTTCATCCCGGCCCCCAATCCCTTCGGCTATGTCCAAGCGCGTACAGATGGTGGCCACCCGACGCGGGGGTCCGGCGGGCGGCACGCCATCTACGTAGGAAGCGCGGCCAGGCGGCCGGCCGGGCCGCCGGCTCGACGGCCACCGGCACAGTGGGCGCCTCTGAGCTCCCGCACTGCGCCGACGGCGCGATCAGAAGCGCGACCGTGGTGTCATCGGCGCTGCCGTCCGCCGATGCGCAGAGGCTCACCCATGCGGGCAACTGCCCGGCCAGCCACTCCGGCGGGTGCGCGCCGATCAGCTCGGCTAGATCCGCGCTGACCGCGTCGGCCCACGGTTCGGTAGCCTGGGCGTTGCCGTACCCGTCCGTCGCCAGCAGGATCCCGAGCAGCGCGGTGCACGTGAGATCAACCACTGCGGCGCGGAACTCCTCCTCCGCGTGCGCCCCGCACAGGCTCGTCGTCCGCAGGCCGTCCAGTGACGGGTCAACGGGTACCGGGAGCAGCGCCCGTCCACCCGGCTGGATGCCCACGATGTCCCCGTCCCCGATCTGGGCCAGGACGAGCCATCGCCGCCCCGCGATGGCTAGCAACAGCGTAGATCCGTAGGCGATCAGGGGATCATCGCCCGACGCGCGCGCCGCCTGTTCCTCGCCAGTGAAGGGCTGGGCGGCCAGGTGGTCGCGCACGGCCGTGCGCCATCGGCTGGTGATGGCGGGCACGAGCGTGCCGAGGGCTTCTGATTCGAGCTGTTCGGCCGCCTCGAACTCGTCCAGCCGCGCGGCCAACTCCGCAGCGGCCTCGCAGGCCACGGCCACCGCTAGCGCGGCGCCGTTGGCGCTGCGGAAGTGACGGTAGTGACCATGTCCGTCGGCGACGGCCGCTATCACCGCGTGGGGCCCGGCCGACTGCGCCTGGACGGCATCCTGGTTGGGCAGGCCTGAAGCATCGTGCGCGGCTCCGCGCTGCGACGCGGTCAGGGCGATCCAGGTCTCGCTAGTGCCCTGCGACGGCGGGTCAGAGGGGCCAGCGGACACCCGATTCCCTCCCAGGCCCAAGCCCCCGTGGGTGGAGCATGCGAATGCGGTCACGTCCCTGCCGACGGACCGGGCGCCTCAGACGACGCACCAAACATGATGGGAGCATTCAAACAGACCCGCCCGCTAATGTCACCCGGGCAGCGATGACGGTGACGAGCACGGCGCCGACGGCCGGGGCGGATTCAGCTGGTGCGGCGCAGCCGGCGCTTGGCCAGGTCGTCCTGGGCTACGGACATTGAGGTCCTGAGGTCCGTGGCGTAACCGTCCTCGGCCCGCACAGAGGGCAGTACCGCCAGGTCACCTTCGACCTCGCGCCAGACCCGGCCGAGCGCGATGCCGAACACGCCCTGGCCACCCTGGAGCAGGTCCACCACCTCATCCGCCGACGTGCACTCGTACACGCTGACCCCGTCGCTCATCAGCGTCACTTGAGCCAAGTCGTCGCTGCCGTGATCACGCAGGTGCTGAACGGCCGCCCGGATCTGCTGCAGCGAGATCCCCGTGTCCAGCAGCCGCTTCACGACCTTCAGCACGAGGATGTCGCGGAAGCTGTACAGGCGCTGGGAACCGGAACCGTGCGCCGGGCGCACGCTCGGCTCGACCAGGCCCGTGCGCGCCCAGTAATCAAGCTGACGGTAGGTAATCCCGGCCGCCGCGCAGGCGATCGGACCGCGGTAGCCGATTTCTGGTGCCCTGTCGGCATCCGCGGGGACTGCCGCGGCCCCTTGGGCCTCGTCAGCGACCCCCAGGGTCTCATCCGTCTCAAACAGGGCATCCTGAAAGCCATGTGGGTCGTCGGCGACGGGTCCACCGCCGCTGTCACTCCTAGTTACCGCCACGCCTACCTCCACGGGAGCTGACTACCCACGGCATTCGCACCGTAAGCCGGCCCGGGTGGCGCCGTCAACGACCGCGCGCGGCGCGTCGCGACATTCCCGGCGGCATGCAGGCATACCGGGACGCATGAGGTGAGCAGGGTCAGCGGAGCGCTGGCGATCACGTCGCCCGGCCGAAATCCTCGGGTGAGATGGTGTCGAGGAACTCGCGGAACTTCTCGACCTCGTCCTCCTGCTCATCCGGGATCGCCACGCCCACTTCGTCCAGGATTTCCTCGCTGGCGAAGATCTGCGCGCCGGTGCGCAGCGCCAGCGCGATCGAGTCCGACGGGCGCGCGCTGACCTCGGCGCCGTTGGAGAAGACGAGGTCCGCGTAGAAGATCCCATCACGCAGCGCCGTGATGTTCACCGTCCGCAGCTGGATGCTCAGGGCCTCGAGCACATCGCGGAAAAGGTCATGCGTGAGCGGCCTGACGGACACCATGCCCTGCTGCGCAAAGGCGATCGCCGTCGCCTCGACCGCCCCGATCCAGATGGGCAGGTACCGATCCCCCTGCGCCTCCTTCAGCAAGACGATGGGGCTATTTGACGGCATCTCGACCCGGACGCCGATGACCTCCATCTGCCGCACTGCAGCTCCGTCCTAACGTACCTGGCGAACCTGTCTGGGCTAGCTCTCCCCTTGCCACGGTACACCCGTAATCGCCCGGAAGCCGACCGCAGCCCCCTGGCCTGAGCGTCGGAAGCCTCGGCGACCTGGTCCGATAGGCCGGGGCCCGGCTGGTATCTCGCCGCGGGGGCCATGGTCAACCCCGCCTCGGCCAGCGCGGATTCCATCAGCGTGGCGTGCAGCCGCAGGGTGAGGTCGGTGATCTGCCAGGCGGTCCTGGCGGCCGCGTCGCGCGCGCCGGCGGCGCGCTGGCGCAACTGCGGCGCCACCACCTGCTCGACGAGGTTCGCCTCCCGGTCCACGGCGGCCTTGACCGCTTTCAGGTGCCGGGCCTGGACGCCGAACTCGCGAAGCGCCGCCACCGTACGGGCCACCGCGAGCGCGTCGGCGCCGTACTGCCGGCCCATCCGCCGGATCAGGCCGTACTCCTCGAGCTCGGTTAGCTCTGTTTCGCTGATGCCCGCGGCCTCGAGGAGCTGGCGGCGGGACAGGTCCGCGGGGGCCTGCCTTCCGGGCCCGTCCTGGCCGGTGCCGTCCGCCCCGGCGCGGCCCCCGTGAGCGTCACCGGCCAGCCGTTCCCTGATTACTCGCAACGGAAGGTAGGAGTCCCGCTGCATGGTGAGGATGTACCGCAGTCGCTCGATGTCCGCCGAGCTGAATCGGCGGTATCCCGAGCTGGACCTGGCGGGTTCGATCAGCCCTTCGGCCTCGAGGAAGCGGATCTTGGACGGGCTGATGTCAGGAAATTCCCCACGCAGCTGGGAAAGCACCTCGCCGATACCGAACTGACCGCGCGCGGGCTGCTCGCTCATGCGTAATCCTGCGCACCCCTGCCGCGAGGGTCCGCCGAGGAAGTTCTCGGGTCGAGGTTCTGGCCGGTCAGGAACAGCAGCCGGAACTTGCCGATCTGGACCTCGTCGCCGCCGGTCAGTTCGGCCTCTTCGATGCGCTCCCTGTTGACGTAAGTGCCGTTGAGGCTGCCCACGTCGCGGACGGTGAACAGGGCGCCCCGGCGGTAGAACTCCGCGTGCCGCCTGGAGACCGTCACGTCGTCGAGGAAGATGTCGCTGTCCGGGTGCCTGCCCGCGGTGGTCAGGTCGCCGTCGAGCCGGAACCTGCTGCCGGCGTTGGGTCCGCGCATGACCAGGAGCAGCGCGCTCCCCTCGGGCAGGGCGCCGAACGCGGCCGAGTCCGGGAACAGGTCGTCGCCGAAGTCACCGTCCTCCCGCAGACCCAGGGACAGCGTCGAGGTGGTCTCGCCGGGACGGGCGGCGCTCATTCCGGCGGCGGACAACTGGGCTCCGCAATTGGAGCAGAACCTGGCGTCGTCAGGATTCGGCCGACCGCACCGGGCACAGTAAATGCGTGGCATAGCTCCGCTCGGCCTCCCCTCGGTGAACACCTCGGCATCCGGCGATGCAGCCCAAGGTACCTGTGTGGAGGGCCGGCGGTCCATGAGCCACGCGAACCGCCCGCGCCCTCCTGGCCGGGTCCTATCGTCGCGTCGCTTCCGCCACATCGCCGTCTCACCTCCTCCATGTCCATGCTGCGCGCCTGCCGCACCGCGCGGATGGTGACCACCGGGTAAACCCTGGTGGGCGCGATTCTCTCATATTTGCGAATTTCGCGCGGTTCGCGCGGTTCGGCTGAGCACGCGAGGCACACAGCTTACCCGGACACGGGCCCGGGATCCGGGGGCCGGCGGTCCTTCAGCGGCCTGCCTGCTCCACCACGGCGGCCCATTCGTCAAGCAGCTGCTGCGCGGCGTCCGCGTCGCTGCCCTCCGCCCACAGGCGGGTGAACGCGTCGGCCGGGTCCGGCAGCACCAGCACCCACCCGCGATCCCCTTCGACTATGCGCACGCCGTCGGTGGTATCGATCTGCCTGGTGCCTGCCGCCTCCAGTACCGTCCTCATCACGCTGCCCTTGGTCGCCCATGGCGTCGGGATGGATCGCCTGAGCAGGTGCGCGGCCGGGATCCTGGCGTCGATCTGGCTGAGCGTCAGCCTGGTTCTGGCGACCAGGCCGAGCAGGCGGACGAAGGCCGCGATGCCGTCGACGGTCCGCGCGCACTCCGGGACCACGAATCCGCCGCGGCCGTCGGCCGCGAAGATGACGTCCTCCTGCGCCGCCGCGACTGTCAGCGCGTCCATCGAAGTGGGGGTCCAGCTCACTTGCACCCCGTGGAAGCGGCAGACCTGCTCGGCCACCCTGGTCGTGGTCAGCGGCAGGGCCACCCGCCCGGACTTGCGCTCGGCCGCCACCAGGTCGAGCACGGCCAGCAGCGCCCGGTCCTCGCTGACCAGCTCGCCCTTCTCGTCCACGAGCTGGATCCGCTCTCCGAGCGGGTCAAACCTGACGCCGAACGCCGCGCGGTAGGAGGACACCAGCTCGGCCACTCGCTGGAGGCCCGCCCGCTGCTGCGCGACGGTCTCGGTCGGAGACACCTCGTCGAGCCGGTTGTTCAGGGTCAGCACGTCCACGCCGATCGTGCCGAGCAGGCTCGGCAAGACCAGCGACACGGTGCCACCCGCGCAGTCCGCGACCACCCTCAGGTTGGCCTCGCGCACACCGCTCATGTCCACGCAGGCAAGCAGTTCGTGAGTGTAGGACTCGACCACCCTGGGCGAGTAGCTGAGCTCGGCGATCTCGCCGGGAAACGCTCGCCTGAACTCCTGCCGGGAGAAGACGCGCTCCAGCTTGCGCTGGTCCGCCTGGGACAGCTCGGCGCCGCGCTCGTCGAGGAAGATGATGTCGACGGACTGCGGGTTGCCCGGCGTGGTGCGCAGCGCGACGCCGCCGCTGTAGTGATCCCTCGCGGTCTCCCACCTGGCCACGGGGAGCGGCTGGGCCTCCAGGTCCACCACGTTGATCGCGCTGGCGTTGAGCGCCGCCTGCACGGCCCGCTTCAGCGTCCGCGCGGCCCTGGACGCATCCCTCGAGGTGGTGACCGTCGAGCCCTTGCGCAGCGTGGTCGCGTAGGCGCTGGCCAGGCGGACCGCCAGCTCGGGAGTGACCTCCACGTTGATCAGCCCGGACACGCCGTGCGAGCCGAACAGGGTGCGCTGGCCGCGTGACTCCCAGATCACGCTGGTGTTCACCACCGCGCCCGCCTCGATGGTCTTGAACGGGTAGACCTTCACCTTGGCGGACAGGTAGGCCTCGGGCTCGATCACGCACTCGTCCCCGACGACGGCGCCCTCCTCGATCCTGGCCAGCCGCATGACGTCGGTGTTCTTGCCGATCACGCAGCCGCGCAGGTTAACGCCCTGGCCGATGTAGACGTTGTTGTGCACCACGGCGCGGTGCAGGAATGCGCCCTCCTTGATCACGACGTTGCTGCCGATCACGGTGTACTCCCGCAACTCCGCGCCGGCCTCGATCTTGGCGTAATCCCCGATGCACAGCGGGCCGCTGAGCACGGCGTCCGCGTCGACGTCCGCGCCCTCGGCGACCCAGACGCCGGGCGAGACCTCGAACCCGGCGATGTCGGTCTTGACCCGGCCGGCGAGGACGTCGGCCTGCGCCTTCAGGTAGCTCTCGTGGGTGCCGACGTCCTCCCAGTAGCCGTCCGAGACGTAACCGAACAGCGGGGCGCCCCGCTCGACCAGCTTCGGGAAGACGTCGCCTGACCAGTCGACCGCCTCGCCGAACGGGACCTCGGCGAGTACCTCAGGCTCCATGACGTACACGCCCGTGTTGACCGTGTCGGAGAACACCTGGCCCCAGGTCGGCTTCTCGAGGAAGCGCTGGATCCGGCCGTCTTCGGACGTGATCACGATGCCGAACTCGAGCGGATTAGGCACGTTGGCCAGGCCCACAGTGACCAGCGCACCCTTTTGCTTGTGGTAGCTGACCAACGCGGTCAGGTCCATGTCGGTCAGCGCGTCCCCGGAGATGACAAGGAAGGGCTCGTCGCGCAGGGCGTCTCCCGCGTTCCTGACGCTGCCCGCGGTGCCGAGCGGCATCTCCTCGGTGGCGTACTGCAGGCTCATGCCGAATTCCTCGCCGTCCCCGAAGTAGTTCCTGACCAGCGCGGCAAGGAACTGGACGGTGACGACGGTCTCGGTGAAGCCGTGCCGCTTCAGCAGCCGCAGGACGTGCTCCATGATCGGCCTGTTGGCCACGGGAAGCATGGGCTTGGGCTGGTTCGCGGTCATCGGCCGCAGCCGTGTCCCCTCTCCTCCTGCCATGACGACGGCCTTCAACAGTCTTGCGGCTCCTTCCCGATTTCGCCTCTAGGTCTACCCAGCCACTGGCGAATACACGGGCATCCTCTCCTCCATGTCACGCGCTCGCGCTGCGGCTCACCAAGCTGCGCACCTGGGTTAGGTACAGGGCCGCGGCCCACCAGTACAGGGCCGTCCCCCAGCCGGCGAAGGCCCATCCGGCGACCCGGGCCACCGTCGCCGCAGCTCCGTGATGATCGCCAAGGAACAGCAGCGGGAAGGCGTAAAGCAGGCACATAGTGGCGCCCTTGCCGACCAGGCTGACCTGCAGCGTGCCGAAGCCGGCCCGCCGCCGCAGCACGGCGAGCGCCGCCCCGACCGTCAGCTCGCGCAGCGCCAGCACGGCGACCAGCCACCACGGGATGATCCCGCGCACCGCGAGCGCGACGATGGTCGCCGCGATGTACAGGCGGTCCGCGGCCGGGTCGAGGACCTGCCCGAGCCGACTGCCCTGGTTCAGGGCGCGGGCGATCTTGCCGTCCAGCCAGTCGGACAAGCCCGCGGCGATGAGCACCCCGACCGCCCAGTCATCAGCCACAGCGGTCCTCGGCCCGAGAACCAGCCACAGGAAGACCGGGACCCCGGCTAGCCGGGCGGCGCTGATCGCGTTCGGGATGGTCAGGACGCGGTCCACGGACCCAGTATCCTCACGTAAGTGACCATGGCGGATACGGGGGCGCCTCCGCGTGCCGACGCCCGGCTGCTCGCAGAAGCGGGTAAGCGCCGGGCCTTCGCGGTGATCAGCCACCCGGACGCCGGCAAATCCACCCTGACCGAGGCCCTGGCCCTGCACGCGTCGGCGATCACCCAGGCGGGCGCGGTGCACGGCAAGGCGGGCCGGCGCGGCGTGACCTCGGACTGGATGGCGATGGAGCGCGCCCGCGGCATCTCGATCACGTCCGCGGCGCTCCGCTTCGACTACCGGGACATGGTGCTCAACCTGCTGGACACCCCGGGTCATGCCGACTTCTCCGAGGACACCTACCGGGTCCTGTCGGCCGTGGACTGCGCGATCATGCTGCTCGACTCGGCGAAGGGACTCGAGCCGCAGACCCTGAAGCTGTTCGACGTGTGCCGGAGCCGGGGCGTCCCGGTGATCACGTTCGTGAACAAGTGGGACCGGCCCGGCCGGGAGCCGCTGGAACTCCTAGACGAGATCGAGCAGCAGATCGGGCTGCGCCCGGCCCCGGTGAACTGGCCGGTCGGCGTGGCCGGCGACTTCCGGGCGCTGATCGAGCGCAGGACCGGCGAGTACGTCACGTTCACCAGGACCCCGGGCGGGGCTGGCCGTGCCGTCGAGGCCCGGCTCGACGCCGAGGCCGCCGCGGCGCGCGACGGCGAGGCCTACGTCACCGCGCAGGATGAACTGGCCCTCCTTGACGCGATCTACGGCGAGGCCCTCGACCTGCCGTCGTTCCTGGCCGGAGTGTCCAGTCCGGTCCTCTTCGGGGCCGCGCTGCCGAACTTCGGCGTCCGCCGCCTGCTGGACGCCGTTACCCAGCTCGCCCCGCCGCCCGGCCCGCGGGACGACGTCAAGGGCGAGCCGCGGCCTGTCGATGCCCCGTTCTCCGGCCTGGTGTTCAAGGTGCAGGCCAACATGGACCCGGCGCACCGCGACCGGGTGGCGTTCGTGCGGGTGTGCTCGGGGCGGTTCGAGCGCGGCATGGTGCTGACGCACGCCGCGACCGGGCGTCCGTTCGCGACCAAGTACGCCCAGGCCATGTTCGGCCAGGACCGAGAGACCGTCGAGGAGGCGTATCCCGGCGACGTCATCGGCCTGGTCAACGCCACCGCCCTGCGACCGGGCGACACCCTGTACGACGAGCCGCCCGTGGAGTTCCCGCCCATCCCCAGCTTCGCGCCCGAGCACTTCGCCGTGGTGCGCGGGAGGGAAGCGGCCAAGCAGAAGCAGTTCCGGCGGGGTATCGAGCAGCTCGACACCGAAGGTGTCGTCCAGGTCCTCGCCTCTGACCTGCGCGGGGACCAGGCGCCGGTGCTGGCGGCTGTCGGCCCGCTCCAGTTCGACGTGGTGCTGCACCGGCTCGAGCACGAGTTCGGCGCCCGCGCCGAACTCGACCACCTCGACTACGCGCTGGCCAGGCGCACCGATGCGGAAAGCGCGCGCGTCCTGGCCGGGCAGCGCGGCGCCGAGGTGCTGACCCGGCGCCACGACGGCGCCCTGCTCGCGGTGTTCACCGACAAGTGGCGGCTCGCCCAGATCCAGCGCGAGCACCCCGACCTCCTGCTCGAGCCCCTGATCGCCGGCTGAATCCGCTCGCGTCGACGCTGACGGGGTCAGCGTTATCCGCGACGCGGCACGGGCAGGCCCAGGCTCGGCAGGGCATCCGGGTCATGCAGGATGGCGGCCCCCAGTTCGTTGACGCGCACCGCGCGCAGGCCGTCGTAGCGGGACAGGCAACGGTACTGGCCGGCGCCCCACAGGGACTGGTAGTCGTGGCGCGCACCCTGCGGGTCGGTGTAGGCGACGTCGATGAGGCCGATGGTGGCCGCGTACTCCAGGAGCACGCACAGCGCGTACCGGCCCTCGATGACATCCCAGGCCTGCGACCCGGCGTGGCCGAGCGATCCGTAGTACGCATCGGCGATGTACAGGCTCCAGCGCGCCATCAGGGTCCGCGTCACCGCCAGCCGCGGTCCCCCGGTCCGCAGGATCGAGAGCAGCGCGCCGACTTGGGTCCACGCGCCCGGCGGGAGGGCGGCGAGCCCCGCGGCCACCGCGGCGCGCCGCGTGACGGCCGGGGTCAGGGTGGCCGACCGGCGCTGTCCTTTGATCACCTCGATCCGGGACAGCTCGTCGTGCGACACGCTGGTCAGCCATCTGTCCCACAGCGCGCCGAGCGCCGTGTAGGAGGGCCTAGCCAGGACCGCCCGGCCGCGCGAGGTCAGCTCGAGTGTGGTCCCGGCCCGCCGGGCGAGCCCGCCGACCTGCAGGAGCAGCGGCCACGCGAACGAGGCGATCGGCTCGCCCTCGTAGTAGTCACCGGCTACCAGCGCGTCGTCGACCAAGGCGACGGTGGCGGCGAACGGTCGCCTGGTGGCCGCGCTGCAGCGCACCTGGCCGTCAGCGGCCAGCTCGAGGACGCCCACCAGGTTGGACAGCGCGTCTGCCGCGGTGCACCGGAGGTGGACCAGGCTTGCGTACGGGCCAGCCTCGGTGTCCGCCTGCCCGTCGATGATGCCGATGGTGCGCCCGGCCACCAGTAAACCCTAGCGGCTCGGAGGGCGGCCGCGAGGGAGCCTCGCCGAACAAAGCCGCTGAATGCGGGGTATGGCACCGCAGCGTGAACGCGGGCTATGCCACCGTAGCGGTATGCGCGTGACCGGGGTCGACGCCTGCAGGCGCGGCTGGGTCGCGGTCATCCTGGAGGTTCCCGCGCCCGGCCTGGTCCGGGTGTCTGCGGTCCGCGTTGGCGGGTCACTGGCCGAGGTGCTCGAGGGAAACGACGGCGTGGTCGGAATCGACATGCCGCTGGGGCTGCTCGAGTCGGGCTGGCGGGAGGCGGACCTAGAGGCCCGCGAGCGGCTCGGGACCAGGCGCAGCTCGGTGTTCGTGATCCCGCCGCGGGCGGTCTGGGTCGAGCCGGACTTCCCGGCAGCGAACCGCCGCTGCCGGGAGCTAACCGGGAAGGGGCTCAGCGTGCAGGCGTGGGGCCTGCGGGCGAAGCTGATCGAGGCCAACCGGTACCGCGAGACCTGCGGGCACCCGGTGTGCGAGGTGCATCCGGAACTGGCGTTCGCCGCGCTGTCCGGTGCGCCACTCGCGCTCAGCAAGCACACCGCTCCCGGCCTCGAGCTGCGCCGTGAGCTGCTGGCCCGCACGGGGATCGTGCTTCCGGCGGCCCGGTCAGGCCTCGCCGCGCGGGCCCCCGTGGCGGACACTCTGGACGCGGCGGCGGTGGCCTGGAGCGCCTCGCGTATCGCCAACGGCCAGGCGGTCACCCTCCCCGGCCGACCGCAGCACGACCGGCAGGGCCGCGAGATCGCGATCCGCTACTGACCAGGGCCCCGCTCACGCCCCGGGTCCGGCGTGGCCTGCGGGACCAGCGCGGCCTGGAGATCTGGCGGGCCGTCCGCACCCTGCGGAGCCGGGCCCTACCGGGTCCGCAGGCCGTCGAAGGCCAGGGCGCAGACCGCATCCGCGAGTGATCCCACGTCGGCACGCCGCACCGGCCTGTACCACTCGACGATGGAGTTGACCAGCCCGAACAGCAGCCGCGCGCTGATCAGCGCGTCGGCCTCCGGCCGGATGTCGCCGTCGCGCGCCGCAGCCAGGACCAGCTCGGCGGCGAACCGGTCGAAGGCGCGCCGCCGCTCCAGCGCGGCGCGTTCCACCTCGGTATTGCCCCGGACCCGGAGCAGCAGCGTGACGTAGGGCAGCTCGGCTTCCAGCACCTCGACGCTCCCCCTGATCAGGTGCTCCAGGCGGGCGATCGCTGGCTCGTCACGTGCGCGCGTCCCGTCCACCACCGCCGACAGGCCACTCAGCGCGCGGTCCAGGGCCAGGCTGAGCAGCTGCTCCTTCCCGGTCACGTGGTGGTAGATGGCGGACTTCGCGATGCCGAGCCTGCCCGCGAGATCCCTCATGCTCGTGCGGTCATAACCGCGCTCGTTGAAGACCTCGACCGCCACCGCGAGTACTGACGCCAGATCGTAGCCGGGGCGCCCGCGGCGCTGCACAGCCGCCGTGCGGTCCTCAGCGGGCAGTTGGGCCACCGCGATCGTCTCCTGTATTATTAGACCGAACGTCCGGTAAATAATACCGCCCGGTCCGCATCGGACAGGTCCGGGTGTGGCCAGCGCAATGGACGCTCGTGGTGAACTGGTGGTGGCCGCCCCGGATGGCGGGTTCTTACGATGGTGGCAAGGGAAAGGGGACCGATGACGGCGCTCCCCGAGGACGTGACCGGCGAACTCCGAGCCCACTTCGACGAGACGATCGGCCGCGGCCGGCGTATCGAGCCGCGGGACTGGATGCCGGACGCCTACCGCGCGACGATGATCCGCCAGATCGCCCAGCACGCCCACTCCGAAATCATCGGCATGCAGCCGGAGGGCAACTGGATCACCCGCGCTCCCTCGCTGCGCCGCAAGGCGATCCTGCTGGCCAAGGTCCAAGACGAGGCGGGGCACGGCATGTACCTGTACTCCGCCGCCGAGACGCTGGGCGCCGACCGCGCCGACCTCACCGACAAGCTCGTGCACGGACGGCAGAAGTACTCGTCCATCTTCAACTACCCGACGCTGACCTACGCGGACGTCGGCGTGATCGGCTGGCTGGTCGACGGCGCGGCTATCTGCAACCAGGTCCCGCTGTGCCGGTCGTCCTACGGACCCTACGGGCGGGCCATGGTGCGCATCTGCAAGGAGGAGTCCTTCCACCAGCGGCAGGGCTACGAGCTCCTGATGACGATGATGCGCGGCTCGGCAGCGCAGCGCGCGATGGTGCAGGACGCCACGAACCGGTTCTGGTGGCCGTCACTGATGATGTTCGGGCCGCCAGACGACCAGTCGCCGAACACGGCGCAGTCGATGGCCTGGGGCGTCAAACGGCACACGAACGACGAGCTGCGGCAGCGTTTCGTCGACATGACCGTCCCGCAGGCCGACAAGCTCGGCGTCACGCTGCCCGACGCGGACCTCAGGTGGAACGCCGAACGCGGCCACTACGACTTCGGCCAGGTCGACTGGGAAGAGTTCATGGCCGTGGTGAAGGGCAACGGGCCGTGCAACACGCAGCGCATCGCGCGGCGGAAAGCGGCCCACGAGGAGGGGGCCTGGGTGCGCGAGGCCGCCTCGGCGTACGCCGCCAAGGCTGCCGCGCGGGAGTCGGGCCAGGACGCGGCGTGACCGACGAGACGTCCACCGCTGAGGGCGGCCACGGCGCGGTGCCGGTGACTGGCGTTCCGGCCGGATCCGGCCCGGATCAGGTCCGGTCGGGCTGGCCGCTGTTCGAGGTGTTCCTGCGCGGCAAGCGCGGCCTCAACCACGTGCACGTCGGCTCCCTGCACGCGGCCGACGCGCAGATGGCCCTGCGCCACGCGCGTGACCTGTACACGCGCAGGAACGAGGGGGTCAGCATCTGGGTAGTCGCGGCCAGGGACATCACCGCGTCAAGCCCGGACGAGAAGGATCCGTTCTTCGCGCCGTCCGGCGACAAGGTCTACCGGCACCCGACGTTCTACGACATCCCGGAGGATGTCCCGCATATGTAGGGGCCGCCACCGATGACCAACGACGACGACTTTGCCGCATACCAGTCCCTGGCCGAGGAGACCGAGGACCACCGGTGGGCGTTCGGCACCGGGTTCTCCGACCCGCTCGAGGGAATCGACACCTCGGTGCCGCCCGGCGTCGATGCCGCCGCCCTGGTCGCGTACTGCCTGGCGCTCGGGGATGACGCGCTGATCTACTCGCACCGCCTGCAGCAGTGGGTGACGCGCACGCCGGAACTGGAGGAGGAGACGGCCCTGGCGAACATCGCCCTGGACCTGCTGGGCCAGGCGCGCCTGCTGCTCTCCCGGGCAGGCCAGACCGAGGGCGCCGGGCGGGACGAGGATCGCCTCGCGTTCTTCAGGACCGAGGGCGAATTCCGCAACGTGCGGCTGGTCGAACCGGCGGACGCCGACTTCGCGGAGCTGGCCGGGCGGCTGCTGATCTTCTCCGCGTGGCGGCTCGCTCTGTTCGCCGAGCTCACCGGGTCTGCGGACCCGGTGCTGGCCGCGATCGCGGGTAAGGGCGTCAAGGAGCTCGCGTATCACCGCGACTACGCGGCCCAGTGGGTCATTCGGCTCGGTGACGGGACCGCACTGTCGCACGCCAGGATGCAGGCCGCGCTGGCCGTCATCTGGCCGCTGTTCGACGAGCTGTTCCGCGCCGACGCCGTGGTGGCCCGGCTGCCGGGAGTTGCGGCCGACCCGGCGGGGCTGCGGGCCGAGGTGAACGGCGTCCTCGACGCGGTGCTCGGCGCGGGCACCCTGGACCGGCCGGGCGGCGCGCCGCTAGCCGCGGTCGCCGGGCAGGCCGGGCGCGAGGGGGTGCACACCGAGGCGATGGGGTACGTGCTGGCCGAGCTGCAGAGCGTCGCCCGGGCTCACCCGGACGCGACATGGTGACCCAGAGAGCCGGCGACGGCGTGACGGGCGGGCCAGAGAAGGTGACCCGGGGAGCCGGTGACGGCGTGACCGGCGGGCCAGAGATCGTGACCCCGGGAGCCGGCGACGGCGTGGCCGACGACCTGGAGGCGGCGCGCGAGATCGCCGCGGCGGTGCCCGATCCCGAGCTGCCGATGATGACGCTGGGCGACCTGGGCATCCTGCGCCGCGTCACGGCGGAGGACGGTCGCGTCGTGGTGACGATCACGCCGACCTACTCGGGCTGCCCCGCGCTGCTCGAGATCGCGCAGGACCTGCGGTACCGGCTCGGCCGCGCTGGGTTCGCTGACGTGATCGTACGGACGGAGCTCGCGCCCGCGTGGAGCAGCGACCAGATCACTCCGGAGGGGCGCGCGAAACTGCGCGCGGCAGGTCTGGCCCCGCCCAACCCGGTCCGGCCCGACCCGGGCCGGCCGAGCCGCGGCCGGGGCCCGGTGCCGCTCCCCCTGACCATGGCCCTCCCCAAATTCGTGGCCTGCCCCCGGTGCGGTTCCCTCGACACCGAACGGACCGCCGCCTTCGGCCCGACCGCGTGCACCGCGCTGTTCCGCTGCGGGACCTGCCGTGAGCCGTTCGAGTACGTGAAGGACATCTGATGCCGCCCGCGGCGGGATCCCGGACGCAGTTCTATCCGCTGACCGTGGCGGGTGTCGACCAACTGACCGATGACTCCGCGGCCGTGACCTTCGACGTGCCCGCCGGGCTGCGGCAGACGTTCGCCTTCGCACCCGGGCAGTCGCTCACGGTCAGGCGCGGCGACCAGCGGCGTTCCTACTCGATCTGCGCGTCCGCCGGGTCCGCGCCGCGGATCGGCGTGCGCGAGGTGGCGGGCGGCGCGGTGTCCGGGTGGCTCGTGCACGAGGTCCGCGCCGGTGACGTCATCGAGGTCCAGGTCCCCTCGGGATCCTTCACCCCGGATCTGAGGGCCCCCGCGCAGCACGTCCTGATCGCCGCGGGCAGCGGGATAACACCCGTCCTGTCCATCGCCGGATCCGTGCTCGCCGCGCACGATGAATCGTCCGTGACCCTGCTCTACGGCAACCGGCGCAGCGACTCGGTGATGTTCGCGGACGAGATCGCCGACCTTAAGGACTCCTACCCGGCGCGGATCTGCGTGGTCCACGTGCTCAGCCGCGAGCCGCAGGAAGTGGACCTGTTCAACGGGCGGCTCGACCCGGGCAAGCTGCGGTCGCTGCTGCCGGTCACGGTCGACGCCGGGGCGGTGGACCACTGGTGGCTGTGCGGCCCGTTCGCGATGGTCGAGGGGGCGATCGGCGTCCTGGGCGAGCTCGGCGTGACCCGTGACCGCATCCACAGGGAGCTGTTCTACGTCGAGGACGCCCCACCCGAGCAGGCTAAGCACGCCGATGCACCCGTCGGGCCCGGCGCCGAGGTGACGGTCCTGCTCGAAGGGCGCAGCAGCACCGCCACGATCCCGCCGGGTACCCCGATCCTGGACGGAGCCCAGCGGGTCCGCCCGGACCTGCCGTTCGCCTGCAAGGGCGGCGTCTGCGGCACGTGCCGGGCGCTGCTCATCCACGGCGAGGTCACCATGCGGCGGAACTACGCGCTCGAGCGCGAGGAACTCGATGCGGGATACGTTCTCACCTGTCAGTCCCTTCCCGCGTCTGACCGGATCACCGTCGACTACGACGCCTGAGAGGAGCCCGGCAATGCAGGACCTCACGTCGCCGGCGGGGGACCTCGAGCCCATCGAGCGGGCGCCGGCCGAGGAACTGCGCGCCCTGCAGCTGGAGCGGCTCCGCTGGACCCTTCGGCACGCCCACGCCAACGTGCCGCACTACCGCGCGGCATTCGACGCGGCTGGCGCGCACCCGGACGACTGCCGGGACCTGGCCGACCTGGCCAAGTTCCCGCTGACCAGCAAGGCCGACCTGCGGGAGAACTACCCGTTCGGCATGTTCGCGGTCCCCAGGGACCAGGTAGTGCGGGTGCACGCCTCGTCGGGGACGACGGGGCGGGCCACGGTGGTCGGGTACACACGCGAGGACATCGACACCTGGGCCACGGTCATGGCCCGCTCGATCCGCGCCGCAGGCGGACGGCCGGGACACATCATCCACAACGCCTATGGTTACGGGCTGTTCACCGGCGGCCTGGGGGCGCACTACGGAGGGGAGAAGCTCGGCTGCACGGTGGTCCCGGTCTCGGGCGGGATGACCGAGCGCCAGGTCACCCTGATCCGGGACTTCCGGCCGGACATCATCATGATCACGCCGTCGTACATGCTGGCGATCATCGACGAGATGGAACGCCAGGGCGACGATCCCGCGGCCTCGTCGCTGCGGTTCGGCATCTTCGGCGCCGAGCCGTGGACCAACGAGATGCGGACCGAGATCGAGGCCAGGCTCGGCATCGACGCCACGGACATCTACGGCCTGTCCGAGGTCATGGGCCCTGGTGTGGCACAGGAGTGCGTCGAGACCAAGGACGGGCTGCACATCTGGGAGGACCACTTCTACCCCGAGGTGATCGACCCGGTCACCGGGCAGGTACTACCCGACGGCGAGGAGGGGGAACTCGTCTTCACCTCGCTGACCAAGCAGGCCATGCCGGTGATCCGCTACCGGACCCGCGACCTGACCCGGCTGCTGCCCGGCACGGCCCGAAGCATGCGGCGCATGCAGAAGATCACCGGGCGGAGCGATGACATGATCATCCTGCGCGGGGTCAACGTGTTCCCGACCCAGATCGAGGAACTCATCATGCGCATCCCCGCGCTGTCACCGCACTTCCAGCTGCACCTGACCAGGCCGGCCCGGATGGACGAGCTCGCCGTCCTCGTCGAGCATCGCATCGGCGCGACCGCGGACGACATCGCCGAGGCCGGCTCCCGGCTGACCTCGATGGTCAAGAACATCATCGGCGTGACCGTCCAGGCCAGCGTCCTGGCGCCGCAGTCGATCGAGCGCTCGGCGGGCAAGATGCGCCGCATCATCGACGACCGGCCCCGCTGAGACCGACCCTGGATCGTCGACAACTCGTCCAACCCGTGGGTGTGGCACCCTACTTGGTCTTCTGATTACGGTGCCACACCCATCGGGTGCGGGCAGGTACCGGTGGGGCCAATGTGGGTGATGAGGCGGAGAAGGTTCGCTGACGCCGACCCTGGATCGTCGGACGACCCGTCTGGCTGACGCCGGCCCCGACTACGCCTGCGGCGGGGCGCCGTTCCCCAGTCCGGCCAGCGCGTCGGCCAGGCCGGCCAGGCCGATGGGGCCCAGGCCGAGCGCGGCCGAGTGCCAGCGCTTGAGGTCGAACCCCGGCCGCTGCATCGCCTGCTGCCTGGCCGCCAGCCAGCCGCGCTCGCCGAGCTTGTAGGAGATGGCCTGCGCGGGCCACCCGAAGTACCGGGTGATCTCGGCGCTCACCCGGCGCGGCTCGCCCGAGACCAGGCCGCCCAGCAGCTCGCAGGCGTTCTCGAACGTCCACCGGGAGCCGTCGGGCCTCGGCAGGTCCAGGTGGACGCCGATGTCGATGACCACCCGGGCCGCGCGGATCGACTGGCTGCGCAGCATGCCCAGGCGCGTGCCCGGCTCGGCGAACCAGCCGAGCTCGTCGGCCAGGCGCTCGGAGTACAGGGCCCAGCCCTCACCGTGACCGCTGACGAAGGTGGACTTGGCGAAGCGCGACAGGGTGTCCCCCGCCGTCATGGTCGCGCCGACCTGCAGGTGGTGGCCTGGCACGCCCTCGTGGAAGACGGTCGACAGCTCCGACCAGGTCCGGAAACGACCCGAGACCTCGCGCCCGGCCAGCGGCCACCAGGTGCGCCCGGGTCTGGTCAGGTCTTCGCTCGGCGGCGTGTAGTGGGCGGCGCCCGACATGGAGTCGTAGGCGAGCACCACCTCGATTGTCCGCAGCGGTCCGGCGATGTCGAACAGGACACCGTCTAGCTGCTCGATAGCCTGGTTGTGGCGGTCCTGGAGCCAGGCCAGGTACGCGTCGGCGCCGTCCACGTACGCCGACTCGTCGAGGACGGCGGTCGCCTCGGCCACGCTCGCACCCGGGCTGATCGAGTCCGCTTCGGCCGCCATCTCGGCCTGGATCCGGCGCAGCTCTTCCCAGCCCCACTCGTAGGCCTCGGGGAGGTCCTGGTCGGCGCCCAGGCTGAGCCTGGCCGCCACCGCGTACCGCTCCGCGCCGACCCCGTCGGCCTGCCCCGCTCGCGGCGCGTAATCCTCGCGGAGGTAGCGCGCCACCTCCGCGTAGCCTTGGTCAGCCGCAGCGGCGCCCGCGGCGAGCTCGCCGGCCAGCGGGCCGTCGCCGTAGGAAGCGACCAGGGTGCCGTGCGATCCGATGTACCGCTCGGCTTCCACCGCTCCCTGCTCCGCCTGCCTGCGCGCGGCGGTCAGGCCCCGGTCAAGCCCGGCGTCCAGGCTCGCCCGCCAGCTCGCCAGCATGACGGGGATCGCGGCCAGGCGCGCGGCGACGTTCCGCCAGTCGTCCTCGCCGTCGCGCGGCAGCAGGTCCGCGCTGTCCCTGATCGCGTGGGTCAGCCCGATCGGGGTACGCAGCAGCCGCCGCGGCTCGCCCGTCTCGTGCCAGGCGAGCCGCACCTGCAGGCGCTCGCGCAGGAACCCGGCCGCCAGCAGGTCGGCCTGCGACGTCACGGTCATCTCCCCCAGTGCGGCCAGCGTCGCGGCGATCAGCTCGGCCCGGGCCGCGAAGCCGTCGGGGCTGTAATCGGTCGCCGCGCCGAACGCCTCGGCGAGCCCGAGCTCCCCCGCCTCGACCGGATCGAGGGCGGCCGACCGAGTCACGTAGTCATCGCAGAGCCGGAAAACCGGAGTCATGCGCCCCACCCTAGGGGGCTGGCCGCCGGGGCAGCTAGTCGCGGCAGGCCGGGTGCATCATGATGGACGAAGTTGATCTGGTGACGATGGCGGGAGCAGCAGAGGGTTGAGCGACGACGAGCCGACCGGGGTGGTCTTCCCGGTGTCGCCGGACGGGCGCCGGAGCACCTCGGCGCTGGGCCGCGCCGTCGTGGCCGACGCGCTGGGCGACGTGGACCCGGCCGGAGCGAAGGACGCGGGGCGCGAGGCGAACTGGCGGACCGGCTACCCGACACACTTCCGCAGGCTCATCGAGGTCGGCCTGACCTCGAGGGACGCCGCGGTCGCGGTGGCCCGCGGCGGGCTTGAATCGCTGCACAGGCGGATGCAGGTGGCCGGCCCCGGCCCCGAGCAGGCCGGGCTCGGCGCCCTGGCCACGGCGCCCGCGCGGCACTCAGTGGCTACCGTCACGGTGACCGGCACCGGAACGGCGGACGGCGAGCTGTCGGTGCCCTGCGGCGGCGAGCGGCTGCACGGCGACGCCCTGCGGCGCAGGTGCGAAGCGTGGGTCGCCGCCGGCGTCATCGAGCCGTCGTGCGCGGACGCCATTGCGACGGTCGCGGCGCACCCGGAGTGGCTGGCCCTGCCCGGCCGGACGATCGCGGTGCTCGGCGCGGGCGCGGAAGTCGGCCCGCTGCCCGTGCTGCTGGGCTGGGGCGCCCAGGTGATGGGAGTTGACCTGCCCGTGCCGCAGGTCTGGGAGCGGGTCCTTGAGGTGGCGCGGCGGAGCGCGGGAACGCTACTGGTGCCGGTGGCGAACCAGAACCCGGTGGTGCGGGTAGCGGAGCAGGACCCGGGCCAGCCGCTGCCGCAGGAGGACGGCGACGCCCTCGCACAGCGCGCCGGCCTCGACCTGACCGACGACGCCCCGGCGGTGGCCGACTGGCTGGCCACCGCGGAAGACCCGCTGGTCCTCGGCAACTACGTCTACGCGGACGGCGCGGCGAACGTCCGCGTCTCCAGCGCCGTCGACGCGCTGACCGTCCGGCTGCAAGCCGCGCGCCCCGACATGGCGCTCGCATTCCTGGCCACGCCCACGGACGTGTTCGCCGTCCCCGGCGATGCGGTCGCCCAGTCAGCCCGCGCCTACGCGACCCGGTCCCCGGCCGCGAGGCTAGGCCGGTGGCCGCTTCAGGCGCTGTCCGGCGGGCGGATGCTCAGCCGCGCCTACCCGCCCGGCGCTGACCCCGGCATCTGCGACAGCCTGATCCCCCAGCAGGGCCCGAACTACGCGCTCGCCAAGCGCATCCAGCGCTGGCGGGCCACGGTGGCCAGGGACGCGGGTGCGACCGTATCGATGAACGTCGCCCCGCCGACCCGCACCAGGTCGGTCCTGAAGAACCGGGCGCTGGCCGCGGCGTACCAGGGTGCACCGCGGTTCGGGGTCGAGATCTTCGAACCCGCCACCACCAAGACGCTCATGGCCGCGCTGCTCGTCCACGACCTGTACGCCGGAGGTAAGGCTGGCCCAGCCCAGGGCCATCCGTGGCAGGACGAGGCCCACGCGGCCGCCCACGGAGGGCTGTGGCGCATGGGCTACACGCCGCGCAGCGCGTTCGGGCTCGCCGCGCTCCTCGGCTACGGTGCCGCCAGGCGGCGGGACCAGTTACCCGGCTGGCCCGTCCCGGTCCTGCCCTTGTTTTGGCTGCCCGGCCGGTAGTTCCCCGGCCTGGCCCAGGGCGGAGCTCCGGGGTCGCGGCCGAAGTAGCCGAGGAGGCGGTCACCCGGGCTCGCCTCGGGCGGGATCGGGACGGCGGCCGCGAACAGGCCCTCCCGGCTCGTGGCCAGGAGCGGGCACAGCGCCAGCAGCCGTGTCGCCAGCGCCGGGGGGATACTCCCGCCGCGGCCGAGGGCCGCCGACACGTCCCAGCCGTGGACGGCGATCTCCACGGCTCCGGTGCAGGCGACGATGCCGGCCGGCAGCGGCAGGCCGCCCACGACGACAAAGCGCTCGGCCGGGCCGCCGTCGTAGCACGCGCACAGCAGTTCCGCGGCGCGCTCCCGCAGCACCTCGAGCGGGCCAGCGGGGTCGGCGACGTCATCGCCGGGAAGGCGCGCCACCGACCGAGGCCGCGCCGGGGCCGGGCCTGCCGACCACGCGTCGTCCAGGGATCCGGTCGGCAGGCCGGCCTCCAGGTCGGCCACCGACTCGCCCAGGGATCCGGTCCGCAGGCCTGCCCCTAGGTCGGCCACCGACTCGCCTAGGGTTCCGGTCCGCAGGCCTGCCTCCAGGTCGGCCACCGACTCGCCTAGGTGCCAGAGCAGGGCCCTGATGTCCCACTCGACGCAGGGCGTGGGCGAGGCCAGCTCGGCGGGCTTGACCTGGGCGCACGCGCTCAGGGCATAGCGGAGCGCGCCTGCCAGGAGCCCGGTCGCACCGCCGGGCCCGCGCTCTGCCATCTGTCCTCCTGCGGTCGTCTATTTGTATAGACCGCACGGGACGCCATTTCTCACCGGTGAATACCGGTCTGCTCCGCCCGGTAGCCGATCCGGCACGGGGATCTGGGGCCCTTGAAGGCCGGGGTGCGCACCGGCACAGGGTCCGAGTCGACCAGGGTGAGCTCGTAGCGCTGGAACAGGCGCGTGATGACCACGTGGGTGAGCAGGATGGCGAAGTGCTCCCCCAGGCACCGGTGCGTCCCGCCGCCGAACCCGTGCAGGTAGCTGGCCAGCCTGGGTTCGGCCAGGTAGCGGTCGGGGTCGTACGTGTCGGCGGCGTCGAACTGGGCGGGCAGGCGGTGGGACACGACCGGGGCGACGAGCACGTCGGCACCCCGCGGGATCGTGCGGTCGCCGACGGGCAGGGGCCGCAGGGCGCGGCGCAGCATCACCGGGGCGACCGCGTGCAGCCGCCCGGTCTCCCGCTGGGCCCGGTCCAGGCAGTCCATCTTGTGCACGGCGGACAGCTCGAGCGGACCCGTGTCGGCTACGACCGCCCGCTGCTCGTCGAGGACCCTCCGCAGCTCGGCGGGGTGCTGGAGCAGGTCGATGATGGCCCAGCAGATGTGGCCCGTGGTGCTGTCCTGCCCGGCGAGGGTCACGCCCAGCGCCATCTGGACGATCCACTGGTCCGTCGCGGGCATGCCGTCGAGCGCGCGGGCCGCCAGGAGCCCCTGCATGAAGTCGGGCGGGTCGGCCGGGGCCAGGCGCCGGGCGCGGACCAGGTTGCCCGCGGCCTGGCGCAGCCGGTCGCGGGCGCGCCTGGCGCGCAGCAGGTGCGGGGCGGGCACCCAGCTCGGGATGATCGGGTCGAGGCCGCGGAGGAGGTCGCGGAAGTCGCGCGCGACCGTGCGCGGCATGTGCCGGGAGAAGTCCGGGCCGAGGAACGCCTCCATGATGACCCCGAGCACCAGCGCGTTCATCTCCTCCGGGAGGTCGAACGTCCCGGAGTCCCCGAGGCGCGCCACGAAGGCCGCGCAGTGCCGCTCCATGATGGCCAGGTGCCCGGCGGCCATCTGGTTGCGGAACAGCGGCAGCAGGGTCTCGCGCTGGTGCTGGTACTCGACGGGCTCGGCCAGGAAGTAGAAGTCGGTCCCGAGCAGCCAGCGGGTGAAGGCCAGGCTGGGGCCGATGGCCAGGCTGTGGTCGTCGGTCTTCTTGAACACCCATTTGGCCCACTCCGGGCCGAGCATGATGACGGCCGGCCTGCGGCCCGGGCGCAGGCGCAGGCGGAACACCTCGCCGTGCTCGGCGTAGCCGCGCCCGAGCAGCTTGGGCGTGTCGGCCAGGAACTGCAAGGCGTGCCCCACCAGGGGCCGGGCGCCGGAGACCAGCGGGGGCATCGGCCGCTCGCCGGAGGTCTCGGTCTCGGGGGCGAGAATCGACTCAGTCACGGCGAGCCTCCGTGGGCCAGCGGCAGCGGTCTGCCTCGCCTCATTCTGAGCCCGCGCGGCTTGGCCCGCCAGAGGACGGAACGCCTGGCGGGTAAATGCGTGGCGTGCGTCAGGGCTGTCTGTCATCATCGCGGGGTGTTCACGGCGCAGGAACAGGCGGCCCTCGCGGCGGAGCTGGAGACCAGGCTGGCCTCGTTCATCGACGAGAACCGGCTACCCGGCGGTGCGGCTGGCGTGGTCTGCGGCGACGAACTCGCCTGGTCGGCCGGCGTCGGGTTCGCGGACCTGGCGACCGGGAAACCCACCGACCCGGTCATGCTCTACGGCATCGCGTCGATCACCAAGACCTTCACCGGAACGGCGATCATGCAGCTACGCGACGCGGGGCGCCTCGATCTGGACGACCCCGCCGTCAGGTGGCTGCCGGAGCTGGGCTCTCTCGCGAACCCGTTCGGGCCGGCCGAGGCGGTGACCATCCGGCGGATGCTCTCGCACGAATCGGGGCTCCCTGCGGATCCGCCGGGCACGGACTGGACCGGGCCCGCCTACCAGGGCGAGCCGGACCAGACGCTGCGGCGGGCCGCCGAGATCCGCGTGCAGTTCCCGCCGCACGCCAGGCATCAGTACTCCGACCTGGCCTACCAGTGGCTCGGCGAGATCATCACCCGAGTGAGCGGAACCCCTTACCCCCGGTACATCCGGGAAGCCATCCTCGATCCGCTCGGCCTGACCGCGACCGACTTTCTCCCGCTGCCGGCCGAGATGACCGCCAGGTCAGCGACGGGCTACCAGTGGCGCGCCCTGTCTGACTACCTGGACCCGGCCCCGCTCATGCCGCCGGTGTGGGCCGAAGGCGGCCTGTGGTCCTGCGTCGATGACCTGGCCAGGTGGGTTTCCTTCCAGCTGCGCGCCTACCGAGAGCCTGAAGCGACCGGGCGGGTGCTGGAGGCCGCGTCGCTGCGCGCCATGCACAAGCCCCGGTACCTGGCCGATGACCAGTGGACCCAGGCCTTCGGTATCTCCTGGCGCGGGATCCGCCGAGACGACACGGTCTGGATCGGGCACACCGGGGGCATACCCGGATTCACCAGCGGAATCTGCTTCGACCCCGCCGCCCAGGTCGGGGCCGTCGTCCTGCTCAACGGAACCCTCGACAACGCGGCCATCGCCATGGACCTCGCCGCGCTCGCCCGGAAGCTGACCCGGCACAGCCCGTCGCCGATCACGCTCCCCGCGCCCGCACCGGAGAATTACCAGCCGCTCCTGGGCCTGTACACCCCTCCCCTGCTGGGCAGCTGGCTGATCCGCCTGGAATGGACCCGCGGCCAGCTCGTCTTCACCCTCGTTGAAACGCCCGGCTGGCGGATCGTCCTGGCGCCCACCCCTGACCCCGACCTGTTCACCATCGCCGACGGAGGGAGCCTGCCGGGCGGGAACGTCACCTTCCGGAGGTTCGCCGACGGCCGCGTCGCTTCCGTGCTCCTGATGGACTCCACCTGGGTCCGGCTCGACCACGCCACGCCCTGAGCCGTGAACACCGAACCCGGCGGCTGGGAGACCTGGAGCTGGGACGAGTCTTTGTTCGCCGGAGCGGCCGGATACTACGAGCAGGGCCGGCTCCCCTACGCGCCCGATCTGGCCGACGTCTTCGCCCGCAGCCTCGCCCTGGACGGGCGGGGCAGGCTGCTCGACGTCGGGTGCGGGCCGGGGACGGTGACCGTGCGCCTGGCGCCGCTCTTCGAGGGGGCCGTCGGCCTGGATCCCGACCCGGAGATGCTCGCCCGTGCGTCCCGGGCGGCGGCCGATCGGGGCATCGGCAACGTCACCTGGGTCCGCCTGCGCGCCGAGGCCCTGCCCGCCGGCCTGGGCCGCTTCCTGGCCGTGACCTTCGCGGCCTCGTTTCACTGGATGGACCGCCCCCGGGTGGCCTCGGCCGTCGCGACGATGCTCGACCCGGGCGGAGCGGCCGTGCAGGTAGACGCGCCTCCCGCCCGGCCCGACGCCTCACTTCCTTTCCCGCCGCCGCCCGACGACGCCCTCGACCGGCTGCGGATCAGGTACCTGGGCCGCGGCAGGCGGGCCGGGCAAACCATCCGCAACACCTCTCCTAGCGGCGAGGACGAGGTGTTCCGGCAGGCGGGGTTCCGGAGCGCGCAGACGGTGACCGTGCCCGACCAGCGGATCATCGAGCGGACCGTTGATGACGTCGTGGCCAGGGTGTTCTCGACCTCTTCGACCGCGCCGCACCTGTTCGGTGACCGCCGGGAGAACTTCGAAACGGACATGCGGGAGATCCTGGCGCAAGCGTCCCCCGCCGGGCGGTTCTCGGTCCGCCTGCCCGACAACATCCTGCGGATCTGGCGGCGGCCCGCCTGACCGGTGCTACCGGCCCTTGGCCAGGAACGCGCGCAGCCGGTCCAGCGGCCAGGTGTTGATCACGTCGTCGGGGGTCAGCCAGCCGCGCTGCGCGGTGCCGACGCCGTACGGCGTGTTGTCCAGGTCGGCGACGGAGTGCGCGTCGCTGTCGATGGCGAACTTCACCCCGGCGTCCCGGGCCGCGCGGATGTGGTCGGACGGCAGGTCGAGCCGCTGCGGCGAGGCGTTGACCTCCAGTGCGGTCCCGGTCCGCGCGCAGGCGCGGAACAGCTCGCCGAAGTCCACGTCGACCGGCGGCCTGCGTCCCATGCGCCGGGTGGTGGGGTGGCCGATGACGTTCACGTACGGGTTCTCGCAGGCGGCGACGAACCGCCGCGTCATCTGCTCGCGCGGCTGGTCGAAGTGGGAGTGCACCGAGGCCACGCAGAGGTCGAACCCGGCCAGGAAGTCCGCGGGCCAGTCGACCGAGCCGTCGGGCGCGATGTTCAGCTCGGTGCCGTGCAGCAGCTCAAGCGGGGTATCGAGCGCCCGGACCCGGTCCCGCTGGGCGAGCATCTTCTCGTCGGTCATCCGGTGCATGACCAGGTCGGGCGCGTGGTCGGTGATCGCGTAGTACGCATACCCGCGCCGCTCCGCCGCCGCGACCATGTCCTCCAGCGTGGCGACGCCGTCCGTCAGGTTGGTATGCGTGTGCAGGTCACCTCGAAGATCATTTTCCCGAACGAGCGTTGGTATCTCGCCCCGCAACGCCGCTTCGACCTCGCCGCGGTCCTCCCGCATCGCGGGCGGCACCCAGGCCAGCCCGAGCCTGGCGTAGACCTCCTCCTCGGTGCGCGACACGATCAGCTCCCCGGTCTCGGCGTCAAACAGGCCGTACTCGGACAGCTTGAGCTTCTTGCGCACCGCGATCTGCCGGACCGCGACGTTGTGCGCCTTCGATCCGGTGAAGTACTGCAGCGCCGCGCCCCAGGTATCCAGCGGCACGACGCGCAGGTCGGCCTGGAGCCCGGTGACGGTCCTGATCGAGGTCTTGGTCGGCCCGCTCCCGATCACGCTGGCCACCTCGGGCTGAGCGACAAAGGCCGCCATCAGCGGCGCCGAATCATCGGCCGCGGCCAGGACGTCCACGTCGCCGATCGTCTCCCGCCACCTCCGCAGCGAGCCCGCGTACGCGCAGCGCTGGCAGCCGGGGACGGCGGACAGCGCCGCCACCATCGTGGTCGCCGTGTGCATGGCCACGTCGAGCAGGACCCGCTCGCGGCCCTGCCGGTACACCTCGATCCCGGCCAGGATGCGCTCCTCGCTCCTGGCCCCGAACCCGGCCAGGCCCTCGAGCCGGCCCGCCTTGATCGCCGCCGCGAGCTCGTCGACCGACGTCACGCCTAGGTCGTGGTTCAGCTGGAGCGCGCGCTTCGGGCCTAGGCCCGGCACCCGGGTCAGCTCAAGCACGCCCTTCGGGATCCGGCCGCGCAGCTCGTCGAGCGCCCCGATCGAGGAGGTCTGGAGGTACTCGGCGATCTTGGCGGCGATCGAGGCGCCGACGCCGGGGATGGCCTGCAGACCCTTGGCGTCGAGCCCGCTGATGTCGTCGGCCCAGCCGCGGACCGAGCGCGCCGCCTTCTCGTAATTCCGCACCCGGAACGGGTCGCCCCCGGTGATCTGGGTCAGCTCGGCGTACTCGCGGAGCAGCCCGGCGACCTCCTCGTTCAGCCACGGCATCGTCAGGCGTGACAGGTCAGGGGACCGCCGTGGTAGGCCACCATGTCGCCCAGGGCCGGGGCCAGGTCTAGATCCACCGGCGCACCCGGCGGTCCAGCCGGACTGTCATCCAGTTCCCTGTAGGCACGGTGAAGGTTTCCCACGATTCGTTCGGCATCAAGGAGATCTTTGAATTTGCCCAGGTCCGCCTCGCGCGCCGCTTGCAGGGGGGTCAGCCCGGCCGCCTGGGCCTCGCGGGCGAGGTCCTGCACGAAGCGCAGGTAGGCGAGCATGTCGTCGATGACCTCGGGGCCGCAGACGGGGCCGTGGCCGGGGACGAGGGTCCGGGCGCCGAGCGGGCGGAGCACGGTCTCCAGCACCTCGATCCAGCCGCTGATGGAGCCCATCAGCGCGAACGGGGTGCCGCCGTTGAACAGCAGGTCGCCGGTGAACGCCACGGAGCGGTCGGGGATCCAGACGATCGAGTCGTTGGTGGTGTGCGCGGGCGTGCCGACGTAGCGGACCTCGCAGCGCAGGTCACCGGACCACAAGGTCACCCCGTCGGTGTAGGTGAGGAACGGCGGGGCGGCCTCCAGGTGCCCCCAGTCCACCTCGGTCCAGATGCCGGGCGGCGGGGGCATCGGCGTGTTCAGCATCGCCGTGCGGCACCGCTCGTGGGCGACAATGGTGGCCCCGGCGAACAGGTAGTTGCCGTGGGTGTGATCGCCGTGGTGGTGGGTGTTGAGCAGCGTGCGCACGGGCTGGCCGGTGACCGAGGCGATCGCGTCCAGGTAGGCGCGGGTGCGGCGTTCGGTGGAGGTGGCGTCGACGCTGATCACGCCGTCGCGGCTGACCAGGAACGCGGTGTTGTTGAGGTACCAGCTGCCGTCAGGCTGCAGGTAGGCGTAGATGCCCTCGCTGATCTGGGTGACTTCGCCCAGGCTCATCGTCGTCCCCCTTCGTCGGATGCGGCAGCAGCAAACAGGCCGCCAGCATGAGCGCGAACACCGCCAGCCCGGCGAGGACGAACGCGTTGCCGGTGATGAGCGCCAGGCCGTGCCAGTGGTATTCGGGGAACCAGCGCTGGTCGCCGTACCACTGGTAGTAGTAGGGCTCGGTGTTCGGCGGGATCCAGAGCAGGCCGAGCGAGTCGTTGCCCAGGTGCGGCGGCTTGACATGGAACAGGCTGGTGGGCCACGCGCCGAACCAGGCTGCGATAGCTACGGCTCCGATCGCGCAGGCGGTGGCGATGCGCCTGGCTCCGCTTTGCCAGGCCCGCACCGCGTAGTGCGCCGCCACCACGACGCCAGGCACGATCCAGATCCAGTGGTGATCCCAGCTGATCGGCGAGACCAGGAGCCCGGTCAGGGCGGCCATGAGCAGGCCGAGCATGGCGTGCCCCTTGCGGTCGAGCAGCCCGGCGCTCACCACGCCGGCCACGGCGATCAGGAGGGCCACCACGATCCAGGGCACCAGGCCGCCGTGGATGCTGCCGGCCAGCCTGGTGATGAAGCCGTCGAGCGACTGGTTGCCCGCCCAGCCGATGAACCCGGTCCGCTTGCCCTGGAAGAACAGCCCGCCGAACCACCACTTGGCCGAGTCGTGGGGCAGGATCACGAACCCGAGGAGCACGGTGAACGCGAACCCGGCGGCCGCCGTCGCCGCCTGGCGGAACTTCCTGGCGACCAGCAGGTACGGGATGAAGATGAGCGGGGTCAGCTTGATGCCGGCCGCGATGCCGGCGCCGAAGCCCTTCCACCACCGGCTCTTCCCGGTGTCGGGCTGGGTCAGGTCCCAGAGGATGAGGGCCAGCAGCACCAGGTTGACCTGGCCCAGGTAGATGGTCCGCAGCACCGGCTCGGTCCACAGGACCGCCGCCGTGCCCAGCAGCGTCCCGCCGACCCGGATCGCGTAGCGGCGGTAGCCGAGCCCGCCGAGCGTGAACCAGACCGCCGCCAGGAACGAGACGAGGTCTACTGCCACCGACAGCTTCAGGGACAGCGCGTAGGGGACGAACGAGACCAGCGCGAACGCGACGGCCGCGAACGGCGTGTAGGTGAAGGGCAGGTGGAGCTTGCCGTACCCAACCCAGTCGTACAGCGGCGCCGCCAGGTGCGGGTTGTAGTCCGGCCTGATGTGCCGGACGATGAGCCCGCCGGACCGGTAAACGGCCAGGTCGACCGGGTCCAGGGTGTAGCTCATCGGGTGGATGACCGTGTAGATCACGTAGCCGCCGAGGGCGACCACGAAGGCCGCCACGCCGGCCACGAGCAGCCACCCGCCGGGCGGCCTGGCTGTCCCGGCCGCAGTAGGCTGGCGGGTGAGCACGGATCTCACCTCGCCAACCATAGCCGTTCGGGCTGGGATCCCGTTCCGGAGGAGAGGGAAATGTCGCACGCAGATGCTGCCCCGCGGTCCCGGGCTGGGCGGTCTCAGGCCGACAAGCTCGTCCGGCTGCGCGGTTCCAGCATCGGCCTCGTGGCCATGCTGGTCCTCCAGTTCATCCTGGGCATGATCTACAACCTGTACGGGACCGCGCCGACGTCGAAGAAGTCGATCGGGCTGTTCTCCAGCCCGACGATCGCCCTGCACGTGATCCTGGGCCTCCTGCTGTTCGTAGCCGCGGTGTTCCACCTGATCAGGGCCATCGGGGCCCGGCACAGCCTGTCGATCTGGCTGTCGGCCATCGCGCTCGTGTCGATCATCGGCGCTGGCTTCGCGGGGCTCGGGTTCGTCGGCAGCGGGGCCGCCAGCGCGTCCCTGGGCATGTCGCTCGGGTTCGCGCTCGCGCTGTGCTGCTACATCGCCCTGCTCGTGGTGCTGGCCCCGGGCCCGGCGCGGGCGCTCGCGCGTTCGGCCGCGCCGACCGATGCTTCGCACGCGTCTACTACGTAATGTAGGAGCCGCGCATCGACCGGTCGGCGGGCGCGTGGCATAGTAAATCCATGACTGGCCGCCCGCAGTGTGCCCCTGCCGTCCCGGGGGCGGATCAGTGAGCGGGGTCGGCCAGCTCGTGACGTCGGGGCCGCTGCTCCTGGCGCTGCCCGTCGCCGCAGCGGCCGGGGCGGTGACCTTCCTGTCCCCCTGCTGCCTGCCGCTGGTGCCCGGCTATGTCTCCTTTGTGACCGGCATGGCCGGGGCTGGGACGGGCGGCCCGCGGCCCGCCCCCACGGCCGGTGACCCGGTGCCGGATGGATCGGGGGCGGGGGAAGGACCTGTGGGCTCCGGGCTGGCCGTGGCCGCGCCGCCGGTCGCCCCCGCCGTACCCGCCCCGGCCAAGAGCCGAGTGGTCGCCGGGACCGCGCTGTTCGTCCTCGGGTTCTCGGTGGTGTTCGTCAGCTACGGGGCCGCCCTCGGCGGGCTCGGCCACCTGCTGACCGGGCACGCCAGAACGCTGACCCAGGTCCTCGGCGGCCTGACCATCCTGCTCGGGCTGCTGTTCGCCGGGGTCTTCGACCGGTTCTGGTTCGCGGGCCGGATCCTGCGCCCGTCCGCGCGGCCGAAGGCCGGCCTGGCGGGCGCGCCGCTGCTCGGCGTGATGTTCGGGCTGGGCTGGACGCCGTGCATCGGGCCCACGCTCACCGCCGTGCTGGCCCTGTCGGCCTCGACCGGCACCGTCGCGCGCGGCGCGCTGCTCGCGTTCGTCTACGCCCTCGGCCTGGGCGTCCCGTTCGTGCTGGTGTCGTTCGGCTTCCAGCGGGCGATGCGGGCGTTCTCGTTTGCCCGGCGGCACGCCCGGCTGATCACCCAGGTGGGCGGGGCCATGCTGGTATGCGTCGGCCTGCTCGAGGTGACCGGCGCGTGGTCGACCTTTGTGGCCTGGCTTCAGGTGCACTGGGTCAGCAACTACCAGCCTCCCATCTAGCCGGTCCTGCGGCGCCTTCGCGCATCCGCCCGGGCGAACCACGGACTCGCGCTCCCCCGTGCCCGCCATTTCGTGATTGTGGATCAAAAGCTTCCCTGGCTCGGGAAGGTAAATGCTGCTCGGCAATTTATTCACCGGTTTTTCCACAGCCAGGAAATTATCCACACCCTGTTAATTGTGCACGCCGCGTCTCGACCGCTCAGGTGAGAAAGAATGGAAATGGCGGGGGAACCCAGTTTGAGATGGCGTAGCCAGCACATGTCCTAATCACGCGTTATATCGGGCGGCAAGCGTGACTTGCGTAAAGTGTCATCGCCCGGCGGCGTCGCGGGGGCGCTGGGCGCGGGACGGCGTAGCCGGAGGGCGCGACGGGAGCGTGCCGGAAAAAACGACCGCGCGGTCGCGCTCCGGCCCAGCGGCTAACCGGGCCAGCGCGCGACCGCGCGGGGTGATCGAGGGGGAACGGGTCAGCGGCGGGCGGCCGGCCGTTTCGCGGGCCGCTTGGACCGGCTGGACACGTCGGCCGTCGACTGTCCGACCGCCTGGGCGACCTGCGCGGGCTGCGGCACGGGCGCGGCCTTGGCCGCGTTCACGAGCGCCTCGAAGATCCGCGCGTCGTCGCCCTCCTCCGGGTGCCACTGCACGCCGATGCCGAACCGGTGCCCGGTCAGCTCGACCGCCTCGATCACCTGGTCTTCTGTCCACGCCACGGTGGTGAGTCCTGTGCCCAGCCGGTTGATCCCCTGGTGGTGGGAGGACGGCACCAGCGAGGACTCGCCGAGCACGCTCGCGAGCTTGCTACCGGCGCTTATCTGCACGTCGTGGGTGGTCAGCTTCACCGGGTCCGGCCGGTGGCTCTCGTTGCCGACCTTGTCGGGCAGGTGCTGGATGAGGGTGCCGCCGCGGGCCACGTTGAGCACCTGCATGCCCCGGCAGATGGCGAGGAAGGGCAGGTCGGCGTCGATCGCGGCGCGGACCATGAGCAGCTCGAACCTGTCCCGCCTGTGGTCGGGCAGGTCGGTCTGGTCGTGGGGCGCCTCGTCGTAGAGTGAGGGGTCGACGTCCCTGCCGCCCGCGACCAGCAGGCCGTCGAGCATGGCGATGAGGCTCGGTATCGAGCTTGAGGGGACCGGCGGCAGCACGACCGGCGTGCCGCCGGAGCGCTCGACGGCTCGCGTGTAGCTCACCGGCGAGACGACGGCCTCTCGTATCCAAGTGCGCCAGCGAGCGGCTTCAAGCTCGCCGGTGATGCCGATGATCGGGCGGCCCATCCGTCGTCCTCCTGACAAAAGGTTCCAGTGCCCATAATGGTCCATCACGCCCACGCCGGGCCTGTTCACCGGGAAAATCTCATGCACCGGTTGCTCCCCTCTTGCCGGTAAACGATTGTAACGTTCTGCTCCGAATGCGACACTGAGAGTTATGACACTATCAGCAGGCGGCGGATCGCCGCATCACGAAGAGGAATTTGTGCCGCCTCAGCGCACTGTTGATAGCATCCTTGATCCCGCCCAGCGTTCATTCTTTCTGCTCGAGCAGGACGCCGATGCGGCAATGACGTATTTCTACGGACAACTGTTCTCTATGGATGCCGAAATAAGGGCAATGTTCCCGCCCGCAATGGATCTGCAGCGAATGCGCTTCTTCCGCGCCCTGACCCGAATCGCTGCGGGCCGGGACGATCTGGCCAGACTCGTGCCCTACCTTAGGTCAGGTCGCCCGCCGCCGGGCCGTCGGTGGCCGGGGCGTCGCGCAGGTGCTCGCCGAAGAACGCGGAGATCCGCCGCCAGGCGTCCTCGGCCGCGAAGGGCTGGTACTCCACCCGCATCAGCCTCACGAGCGGCCCGAGCACGGCCGGCTTCGGGCTCATGAAGCTGTGCCCGGCACCGGGGTAGACCTCGACGTCATGCGGGACGGCCAGCGTGGTCAGCGCCTCGGCGAGCCGCTGCGGGGGCCCGGTACCCATCATGTCCCTGGCGCCGTAGCTCGCCACGATCGGGCAGGAACCGGCCAGGACCCGCTCCCCGTCGGCCGGGACCTCGCCGTAGTTGACCGACGCGGCGGAGTAGCCGCCCCGCGGCGCGCACAGCAGCGCGAACCCGCCCCCGATGCAGAACCCGATCACCCCGGTCTGGCCGGTGCAGTCCTCGCGCGCGGCCAGCCACCTCCGGGACCCGTCGAGCGCGTCGAACGCGGGCCCGGAGCCGGCGTGAAGCTGCCGGATCGCGCTGCGGACGCAGCGCACCCAGGATTTGCCGCCGTACAGGTCGGGCGCCAGGGCCAGGTAGCCGAGCCCCGCCAGGTGGTCCGCGTGGGCGCGGACGTCGCGGTTCAGCCCGAATAGCTCGTGGATGACGACCACGCCGGGCCAGGGACCCTGCGACCCCGCGGGCACCGCCAGGTACCCGGACGTGGGGCCGACCGTTACCTCGGGCACTCCGGGCCTCCTCTAGACCTTGCGCCAGCCCGGCACCCAGGTGCCGTCGGTCACGGTGTAGTCGCCGAATAGCGAAGGCGCCTCGGCCCGCATGATCTCGCCGATCTTGCCGAACACCAGGCGGATCTCCTCCTCGGCGCCCTGGTCGGTCCTGGCCTCGATGGTGTGGCGCAGCGTGCGGATGTTCGCCGTCCAGACCAGCCCGGTGGCCAGGCCCTCGGGCGCGAACCGGCGCATGAACGAGGTCTTGTGCTTCTTCTCGTGCATCTTGGTCTCGTCGTCGTCGAGCCCGAAGTGGTCGCCCATCCACTGCTGGAACTGCTCCAGCTCGGCCAGCAGCGCGGTGGCCCGCTTCATCAGCTCCGCGTCCTCGCGCGCCCACTCGGGGAACCAGAACGGCAGCTCGTCGAGCCGGACGTACCGCAGCGACTCCTGCGATACGGCGGTGCCCGGGCGGTGGCGCACGATCTCATGAGTGAAAACACGGCTTACGTTGTGCAGGACGAAACTGAAGCTGGCGTGCTCGAGCACCGAGCCATGCTGCTGCCGCAGGATGTTCCGCAGGTACGCATCCTGGTCGTCGCGCGTCTTGCGGACGTTCGGGTTCAGGCCGGGCTCCCAGGAGCGGTAACAGATCTTCCCGGCGAACTCGGCCAGGTCCTGCGCGTCGTTACCAAGCTGGTCCCTGTCCAGCCGTTCCAGCCAGCTTTCCCCGCCTACCTCGCGCAGGTAAGCCGCCATCGCCTCGTAGTCGACCTGCGGTTTCGCGATCAGCAAGACCTCGGGTTCCACGCTCCTCATGGGACAGCACACTACAGCGCGGCGCCCGTTTTCTGCCGGGCACGACACAGCTCAAGGACGTTGGCGATGACCTGGTGGCCGGCCCGGCCGGAGGCGGTCAGGATCGACTCGGGGTGGAACTGCACCGCCCACCGGCCGGCGCGGGCGTCCTCGATGGCCATCACCACGCCGTCCGGTGTGCATGCTGTCACCTTGAACCCGCCTAGGACCTCCCCCGGCGGCGCGTACAGGCTGTGGTAGCGGCCCGCGGTGAACTCGGCGCCCAGCCCGGCCAGCAGCGCTCCCCCGGACACCCGGACCAGCCCGGGCTTGCCGTGCGCGGGCTCGGGCAGCAGCGACAGCGCGCCCCCGGCGTGCTCCACCATGGCCTGCAGGCCCAGGCATACGCCGAACGCCGGCACGCCCCGCCCATACACCTCATCGAGCAGCGCCGCGCAGCCGAAGTCGGACGGCCGCCCGGGCCCGGGTGACAGGACGACGAGATCCGGCGCGTAGGAGTCGAGCAGATCCGGGGGGAACCCGGACCGCAGCGTGGTCACCTCGGCGCCGTGCTGCCTGAAGTAGTCCCCGAGCGTGTGCACGAACGAGTCCTGGTGGTCGACGAGGAGGACCCGGAGCCCCCGGCCGACGGCGCGCTCGTCCGTCCCCTCCTCGGCAGGCTCGGGGGTGCCGGGGCGTCGGGCGCGGCGTTCGGCTTCGATAAGGGTTTCGAGCAAGGCGCGGGCCTTGATGTGAGTCTCCTGTTCCTCCGCTTCGGGGACCGAGTCGTACAGGAGAGTCGCACCCGCGCGAACCCTGGCGATGCCGCCGGTGATGTGCGCGGTGCGCAGGGTGAGCCCGGTGTTCATCGAACCGTCGAAGCCGATCTTGCCGACGGCGCCGCCGTACCAGCGGCGCGGGGTTTCCTCGTGGTCCTCGATGAACTGCATGGCCCAGGTCTTGGGCGCGCCGGTCACCGTGACCGCCCACATGTGGGTGAGAAACGCGTCGAGCGCGTCGAACTCGGGCCGCAGCCGGCCCTCGATGTGGTCCACGGTGTGGATGAGCCTGCTGTACATCTCGATCTGCCGGCGCCCGATCACCCGCACCGAGCCCGGCACGCACACCCGCGCCTTGTCGTTGCGGTCCACGTCGGTGCACATGGTCAGCTCGGACTCCTCCTTGGCCGAGCCGAGCAGGGTGGCGATGTTCGCCGCGTCCTCGAGCGTGTCCTGGCCGCGCGCGATGGTGCCCGCGATCGGGCAGGTCTCCACCCGGTCCCCCGTGACCCGCACGTACATCTCCGGCGACGCGCCGACCAGGTACTCCCCCTCGCCCAGGTTGAACAGGAACTCGTAGGGAGCGGGGTTCCGCTGCCTGAGCAGTTCGTAGAACGCGGCGGGCGACGCGCACCGGCCGTGGAAGACGTGGCTCGGCACCACCTCGAACAGGTCGCCGCGGGCGAACCGCTCTTTTGCCTGTCTCACTACCTGCGCGTACCGGCCAGGCTGCGGCTCCGACGGCGGGGGAATTTCTCCATCCCGAACGAGCGGTGGTTCCCCGCCCGGTCCCGTTGCCTCGGTCCGGCGGTCAAGGCCAGCGGTCGAGGTGCCCCCGACTTCGAACTCGTAGGCGTACCTGATGGCCTCCTCCCGCTTGCGGTCGAGGATCAAGATCTCGTCGGGCAGGTGCAGGACCAGGTCCCGCTGCCCTTCGGGACGGCTCTTGCGCAGCCGGACCGGCTCGAACTGGAAGGCCAGGTCGTACCCGAACGCCCCGTACAGGCCGAGGTGGGGGTCCTCGCAGCCGAACGCCGCCGCGATCTCGCGCAGCGCGCTGAACACCGTCGGCCTGCGGCTGCGCTCCTCCTCGGTGAACTGCTGGCCGGTTTCCTTGATCTCCACGCTGACCTCGTCTTTGGTTCCGGTGGGCGCGTTGCGGCCGGCCTTGGCCAGGGCCGTTTCGATCACCGGGAGGACGACGCGGCCGCGGTCGTTCAGGGACCGCGCGGTGACCCGCCTGCCGGTCGCGATGATCTCCGCGCACGGGTCGGCGTAGGCCATGTGCCAACGGCTGTACCGCCCGGGGTACTCCATCCCGGAGCTGAGCACGCCGCCCCGGCGCTCGTCGACGAGC
>JBOHCK010000003.1:0-57403 GCA_050698755.1 Streptosporangiaceae bacterium
CACCTTCGATCTTGGGAACCCGTGCCCGCCTGTCAAAACGGGCACTATGCCCAGGCGCGGCACGCAGGCGCAGAAGGACCTGAAGGACTCATCCGGACGTAAACATCAAACTCGCCGGGGCCGTGGGGGGGAACGGCCGAGGGCTTGACGCAGCGCGAACTGGCCAAGCGACTGGGACTGACCCAAGGACGAATCTCGCAGATGAGATCCGAACTCAAGCCGAAGCTGGGCGCGGCGCTTTATCTATGCCAGATCCTGGGAATCGTCAAGGCTCCGATCCGCGAAGCGGAGATACGCTCACACCTGGATCTGTTCGAAGTGGCCACCAGCCTGACCGCGGCGGATCGGGTCCTGCTGCTCGACGCGGGGAGCGCGGTCCAGCTAGATCCCCTGGGCCAGGCCTATTTGCTGCCCAAGGAGGCCGAGGCCGCGATCCAGGCCCGAGCGGGCGGGCATGTGGCGACATTGCGCGAGCTGCATGACGCGGAATCTAAGTATGCCGCCGCCATTCCCAATCCCAGCCCGCATTGCATCGAGAGCCCGTGTGCGCTCCACACGGCCTCAGGCGCATGACCAGAGGCGGAAAGACCATGAGTGCACCGGAACAGCCAGATGAGATCAGTCGCGAACTCGACGAGATCTTCGCCGAGTATTTCGGCCCGCCGACGGAAATGGACCTGCGCGGCGTCGACGCCGCCACCTTCGCGCTGGGTCTGTGCTACGGATTCGACAGCTGGCAGCACGCGCGCGTGGTAGCAAACAATCGGCGCAACGTCGCGATGGCAGCGCGGCACTGGACCGAGCATCATCCCAGCCGCGAGTTCCTGAGCCACACGGTCGGGACCGACGAGAGCGCCCTGATGCACCGGGAGCTACTTGACCGGGCCCATCCGGGCTGCCCTGAGTGCGAGGAGCAGCGGCAGCGGTTGGCCACGCCCGACCTTGATCGCGTCGACCCGGACGCGCCGCCCGACGATCTCGACCTCGCCTGGCTGATGTTTCAGCCGTTGGACGTGGTACGGCGTTCGGGTAGCGGGTCTGCGGGTAACGTCCGCTCCCTGTATATCCGCGGCCGCCGGGAGGACCAGTCCATTACCGCCGAGCCTGAGGGCGGACGCGAGTGGCGGATCGCCATCCGGGATCCCCACGCCCGCCGCGCCACCGTGTGGGTCGGCTGGACGGGCGGCCGGCTGACGCGGCACACAGCGGTCTTCGAGAACGACCTGGCCGAGATCTACGCCGAGGCACCCGATGAAGAGGCGCGGCCGCAACGAGTCCGGGTCACCGAACTACCCGATCCGCCATGAGAGGGCGACAGGAAGGTCCGCCCAGCAATCGCCTCCCCCTTCGGCCAGCTACCGTGGCTTACGATTGAGCTGGCGTCGGTTCCGATCGGATGTCTCCTTGTACAACTATGTCGAGTTCTCGATCGTGGTCCGTCTCGGCCGAGAGGGCAAGTACGACCACCGGATCACGGTCGAATGCGTGAAGCCGGACGGCGGTCAGGTCGGCCCGACCGACGCCCAGTCGCGCACCTCATCGATCACCCGGCTGCTGCCCGGCTCGAACGCGGAGCAGCGGAACGAGCTGGGCGAGGAACTGGGCAGGTGCATGTTCCCGCCGCGTGTGCTGGCCGCGTTCCATGAGACGCTGCGCACGCTGGCCGAGGGCACGGGCGTCCGGATCCGGCTGCGGTGCGTCGATGACGAGCTGGCGCGCTGGCCCTGGGAGTTCGCGCGCATCGAGCTGCCGCCCCGGCCGCGGCCCAGGTACCTCTTGCGGGACGAGCGCTTCTCGCTGGTCAGGTCGGTCATCGACGATCGGCCGGTAGACCAGCCCAAGCAACGGCGCAAGCTGGTCATCCTGGTCGTCGACGCGACCAAGGTGCAGTACGAGGACGAGCTGATTCCCGACTTCCCCGACAAGCTGCCGCAGACGATGCCGGTGCAGCGGATCGACCTGCCCCATCCGACCAGGCAGTCCATCGACGAGTACATCGACAAGATCGCCGACAGCGACGACCCCCTCGACATCTTTCACTTCACCGGGCACGGCCGGCCACCGCGCGACGGCCAGGCCGGCGCGCTGGTGCTCTACCGCGACCAGGACACGGGGAACCAGCATTACCGCGGTGACGAGCTAGGCAGCCGGCTGCGCTGGGCGGGGACATCGCTGGCGTTCGTCAACGCCTGCTACACCGACGACCAGGCCGCCACCGGCGAGCCGGGCGTCGCGCAGTCGCTGACCGGCATCGTGCCGGTGGTCATCGCCATGCGGGATGCGGTCGCGGACCGGGACGCCAAGGACTTCGCCGAGGCGTTCTACCAGTCGCTGCTGAGCGGCAGCACCGTGGACGAGGCGGTGGCCAGAGGCCGGGCGGCGTTTGACGAGTCGCAACCTGGCTGGAGCCGGGTAGTGCTGTACAGCCGGGCCAACAGCGGGCGGTTCCTTGAGCCGATGCAGGTGGCCGTGGAACCGGTCCAGGCAACGCCCGAACGGCGCCAGGTCTCGGACGGAATCCGGCGCTGGGCGATGGTCCACGGCCTTCGGGGGCACTGGCAGCTCGTTCCTGGCGATACCGGGCCCGACCTGCGACCGGTGGACCCCGGGACCGGGGCGGACCTCAGCCATCTGCGGATGGTGAACGCCTCGCTGGCGCTCAGCGGTGATGCCCGGGTGGTCGCCCAGCTTAACCAGGGGCGCCTCAGTTTGGCTTGGGTCGATCGCGTACTGCCCCGGCTCGACCGGTGGCCGGAATCGTTCGAGCTGCCGCCGGATGTCAGGGAAGGGCGCCTGCTCGCGGTGGCGGTTGACTACGGTGACGAGGTGCAATGCCTACTGAGTACCGATCTGGCCACTTATCGGGCCGACGTCCGCCCTCGGTACGAGCCGGTCCTGACCAAGGTCTTCGACACCCCCACGCGCTGCGCGGCGATACTAGCTGGCCGCACGCTCACGGTAGACAACGATGGCCGACCGCGCGGCTGGGAGCTTGACGTGCGCACCCATGGCATCGCCGAGGTCAGCTCGTTCGACGCGGCTCGCTCGGCCGGGCGTGCCGTCTATGCCCTGGCCGGCCGGGACATGGACGGCGAACCCATCGTGGCCGAGGGCAGCTCGACCGGCTCGCTGGCACCACGGTTCGGCTCCCCGGCCGAGGAGATCGTCGTGGTCCGGCCGCTGTCGGGGACGCAGGCGCCTGACCAGCTGCTGCTCACGACGGGCGAGCACATCGAACGGGTAGCCGCCGGCGGTGCGTCGTGAATCGGGCCGCGCTGCTCCGGGAGGTCTCGGCCAAGCTGGGCCACCGACGGCTGGTCTGGGCCGGAATCAGGGGTGACGACGCCGAACCTCTCGCCGATCTTCCGCAGTTCGAGGGCGCTTACACCATCATCAACCCCTACTCCAGGCGGCTGTCGGTCGACAGCATGGCCTACGAGGATCTCACCGGCGTCCGGGTCGACCTGGAGACGTGGGACATCGATGATCACCTCGATGCGCCGGAGACGGCGACGTTCCGCCGGGTGATGCTCCAGGCGCTGTCGGCCCCGAGCGCGCTGCTACCCTACCGCCCGTCCAGCTTCCTGTCCGCGATCTGGTTCGCGCGTCGCGCCCGCTGCCTCAACGTCGGCCTGTTCGGCGGCCATCAGGCCGCGTTCGAGCACAAACCGTGGGTCGAAACGTCCCTGGCCGACCTGGGCGTGCGCACCATCCCGTGGACCTACGTGGCCGACGAAGAGCAGCTTTCTGCTGAGGAGATGCTGCGAAGGGGTCCCTTGATCCTGCGGCGGAGCAGAACCTCCGGCGGCGAGGGCATCGTCCGGGTGGACGACGCCAGGCAGGCGAGGCAGCAGTGGCCGAATGTGCCCGAGGCGTTCGTCAGCGTGGCGCCTTACCTTTCCGGCGGCGTGCCGGTCAACGTGGGCGCCACAGTGTGGCACGATGGGGTAACCGTCCATTACCCATCGGTCCAGCTCATCGGGATACCCGACTGCGTGACCCGCCCGTTCGGGTATTGCGGTAACGACTACGGGCTGGTCAAGGACTTCGATCGGGCCGTACTCGATCAGATCGAATCGGCCACCGTCACAATAGGAAACTGGCTGGGGAGCTACGGCTACCGCGGCACCTTCGGCGTCGACTTCCTGGTGCACGACGGGGTGCCGCTGTTCACCGAGATCAACCCGCGCTTCCAAGGCTCGACGCACGCGTCGTGCAAGCTCGCCATCGACGCAGGCGAGAGCTGCCTGATGCTGGAGCACCTGGCGGCCGTCATGGGCATGGCCGCGCCCAGGCAGCGCCCGGTCCGTGAGCTAGCGGCCGAGGCGCCCGCCCTGGCACACTTCGTCGTGCACTGGGTAGGTGGCGAGGCGGAACGACTGGACACCTCCCCGCTGGTCCGGCTCGCCATGGCGACTGGACGGGCCATCCGTGCCGAGGTGCAGACGCGGCCGGGGCTGCTGACCCAGCGAGGTGCCGCCGTCGCCCGCATCGTCTGCCGGGAGTCCGTGACGCGAACCGGGTTCGAACTGACCGAGCCGTTCGCCGGGGTAGTTTCACAATGGAAGGCCGGCGCGATCGCGGCGACCAGCGCGGCGGTGGCCGCGGAAACACGGCCGCCGCGGCACGCCGATCAGGTCATGACGCCAGGACCATTGGGGGGCTAGATGAGGCAGTTCAAGGCCCGGCGAGAGCCTCGGTCCGAGAAGAGGACGTTCTTCGAACACGGCCGGGACGAATACCTGGCCGCGAAGGTGGCGGGGTACGTCGAACCGCGCCGCTTCTGCAACGCGCTCGAGGAGATCCACGCGCCGCTCGGCCCGTTTTACAAGCGCAGCGGATATCCGTGGATCACCCTGGTGCTGGGTAGCGGCTGCTTGGAAGCCGCACACGACATCAGCGGGACCAGGATCCACGACGTGCCCGCCATCGTGCAGCGACTGCTGGCCGACCATGCTCCCCTACCCGACGGGACGAATTCGGCCAAGCTGGCCGGCGCGTTCGCGGCCTCGCTTATCGCCGACCGGCTGGGGCCTCCCGCGTCACCGGCCAGCGGCGACCACGAACAACAGGTGGCCGAGCCGGGGGATCTCAGCGCGTCGGCGGGCGATTCGTTCCACACCAACCTGAAGACCGCGAAGCTGCTGCTTTGCGCCGCTCTGCTCACCCGCCTGTACCACCTGGCCAGCGCCGCCGCACCTGACGCGCTGAGCCGCACGGGTCATGACCGGGTGAGCCTACCGACGGGGCGGGCCGGGTCGGCCGAACTCGAGAGCGACGCTCTGGCTCCCGTCCTCGCGCTGCTCGGGGAGCTGATCGCCTCGACCGACCAGAACAGTCCCGACACCGGGGACGCGGTGCTCCACTCGGCGCTCACCACCATCGACAGCTCGCTCAACTCGCGGGGCCACCGGCCGTCGTTGCGCGTGGCCGACATCCAGTTGCTGACCGAGTTGTGCTGGTATTCCCTGACCCAGGACACGTCGGTCTATCCTGGCTGGAACGACCTGCTGCTGCACCTATCCACTCGGACATCCCCTGCGCTGTTCGACCGCTGGCTGCCCCGGCCGGCCTTCGATGACATCGACGCGGCCGGCCAATTCGTGCGGCAGCGCTACGCGGCCACCACCGGGAGGTCCTGGGACCAGCTGGTGGACGACACCGAATCGGACAGGGAACGGTTTTACGCCACGGTGGCCGGCATCCTCCGCCAGCAGGCCGCCCTGCGCAGGGAATTCCTGCCGTCGTCCCCGCTGCAGCCGCCCATCGCGTCGGCGTTCGTCACCTCGTTCGACCTGGAGCTGGAGATGGCCATGTGGCGTTCCAGCACCGAGGCCTTCGTGGTCGCCGTGCCGATGAACCTGATCCAGGACGTGGGCGAGCCCGAGGACTGCCTGGCTTCCGTATGCTGGCTGGGTTGCCTGATCCGGCCCGATCACAGCCTGACGCACGCCGAGCAGTTGGAAAAGCTGTGCACGCCCGACGAGACCGACTGGTTCCTGCTCAACGGGGACACGGCCTACGAACTGGACTACGGGATTTACCCGGTCGTGGTACGGCTGAGCGGATCGCCCCTGATGAGCGCGCCGCGGCTGTGGACCGAGGACGGCAGCGACTGGAACGACCTGTGCAAGCGGCTGGCCAAGGACTACCACATCGACCTGCCAGCAGAGCCCCCCGACGTCAACGAGCCCGAACTGAGCATGGCGCACGTGGCCTTGCTTGACGAGTACTCGGCCATGCAGCACGTGGCGTCGGAGTTCCTCATCTACCAGCCCGACCGGAGCAACGAACGGGTGCGGCAGGGGCTGCCGGCCGCGATGTTCGGCACGCGAGGCTCGGCCTTCGCGAGGTTCTGGATGATGATGGGGGTGCAGGTCAGCGACAGCAGCATCCGGTACCGTTTCGCCTCGCAAATGACGGTCCCCACCTCTATCGATGGCGAAGCGGTCAAGAAGGCGCCGACGCCGAGCCGCGCCGGACTTGTCGTCAACTGGCGGACCGACGACACCGTCCGCGACCTGCTCGGTTGGTACAACTTCGATGTCGTGACTGATCGGTGCGAGAACTTCCAGGTTGATCTCCAGCACTATCTCCGGCACCTGCAGAGCACGACGCATAGGCCTGCCGCGCGCAGGAGATGTGAGCTGACGTGACCACGCTCGAGCAATGGAAGAAGAACTTCCTCGACAAGGACACGTGCCCCTGGCGGGGACCCAAGCCGATGGAACCGGGCGATGAGGACCTGCTGATCGGTCGGCAGGAAGATCGCGTTCGCTTCGCGCACGAGGTGCTGACCCACCAGTTGGTGATCCTGCACGGCGAGTCCGGCGTCGGAAAGTCGTCGCTGCTGAACGTGGGCCTCGTCCGTGACCTTGCCGAACGCGGGTTCCAGCCGATCGTCTGCCGGAACTGGACCAGGGAGACGGGGAGTCCCGACCGGCCGGAGGACTTCGTCGCGGCCAAGGTGGCCGCCGAGCTGCGGTCGCTCGGGATCGACATCGGTGACGCCGCACCGCGCTCCATGGTGGAGCAGCTCAACAGGGACTACGGTGAGCTGGCCGTGCTGGTGCTCGACCAGTTCGAGGAGCTCATCCGGCACCAGAAGCAGTTCTTCAAGCGGGCGCTGGACTGGGTGGTCGAGCTCAACAGCCGGTACAACATCCACGTCGTAATCTCGCTGCGCTCGGAGTACGTCCATCGGCTCAAGGCGCTCAACGCGCAGATCCGGCCGTTCTCGATGTCGACATTCGAGCTGGACGCCCTGACGGCGCCCGAGCATATCCGTGACATCGTAGCCAGCGGCAACCCCGGCCAGGAGGGCAGCACGGCCTGGCTGCGAGCCGCCGGGACCGCAAGCGTGGCGGGCGACGATCCCGCGGGCATGATGATTTCCCTGCAGGCGATCGACCTGCTGCTGAGCGAGTGGAACAAGGTGCGGAACACCGAGTTCGGTTCCGCCGACGTCGGCCTGCTGCACCTGCAGGGCGCGCTGTACGCGCTGCACGCCCGGGCGAAGGCCGACCTCGGCACGATCCGGGCCGAGCATGTCCAGCAGATGATCTCGACGGCCGCCCGCCACCACCAGGACATCTTCACCCTCGGCCTCAGCGAGTCCGTCTCCCGCAAGCTCGACCTGTGCGAGGAAGCCTGCCTGGACGAGGACCCGGCGAACAGCCTCGATGAGTTCCTGATCGCCGGTACCCGCGAGGCGGTGCGGCGGATCGCGGCGCACCTGTCCAGCGGCGGCTTCAAGCTTGACCGCGAGGCCTGGGATCTGGCCCAGCTCGCGCTGGAGCGCGAGCTGCGGATCCTCAGTGAGGTCGACGCGGACGCTACGGAGCAGGCATTCCGCACGATCTACGGCCTCAACGCCCTGGCCACGTCGCCCGCCTCGGGCTCCGCAGACCTGCTCAACGTGCCGCGGGCCACGGTGGCCGCGGCGGCGGGCATGCCTGCGCCCGCGGTCATGTCGCAGAACTCGCCGCTGGCCGAGCTCGGGATCGCGGTGTCGCCCTGGGAAGCCGATCCCGAAGGCCTGTCCGCAGGCCCGATGTTCGGTTATGCGCCGCATGAGGTGGTGATCGAGGAACTCCGGCGTTTCGCCTTCGCGCTCGAGTGGCTCGCCACCTCGTCCTTGATCCGGCCGACCTCCCCTGCGGTGGACATCACCATGCTCTCGCTGATCCACGACGGGTTCGGCGACGCGCTGGTGAACTGGGCTGAGTCGGAGAGCGAGGGGCCCGTGGCAGCGCTGGTGCTGCTGACCGGCGCCCAGGGTGACGCGTACGACTGGATCCGGGACGACGCCGAGGAGTACTGGCCGCAGTTCGACGGCGGCGGCCGGGACCGGACCATCGTCAACCTGCGCTGGCGCAATTGCCGGGTCACCGCCCGGTTCCGGCATATCGTGTTCGCCAACTGCGATTTCCGGGGCACTCGCTTCGAGAACTGCTCGTTCGAGGGCACGGTGTTCGTCAACTGCCTGCTGGACGGGGCGACGTTCGGCGACTGCGAGATCATCGGACCGGTAAGCGCCCCGGCCGCCGCGTATGACAAGGAGGGCATGCCGTCTTTCGCGCTGACCGGGCTGGACGCCTCGACCCGGACCGCCCTCGGCTACTACCGCGGCGAGGACTTCTCGGGTGAGACGCTCTACTCGGTCACGTCAGGCATACCAGTGACCAGCCATCCGGGCAGCCGCTCGACTCTGCTGGAGTGGGCAGCGCAGCGCGGTGGACTGACCATGTACGGCGGCCGGCTGAGCTCCCTGATGGTCCGCAGCGGCCGGTTCCGGGATGGTGGCGAGTTGGCGTTGCGTCACATCGCCGGGTCGTCCCTCGATATCACCGAGCAGGGCGCGGCGAAGATCCAGATCTTCGGCAGCTCGATCCGCGGCCTATCGATCAGCCGCCGCATCGGCGAAGCCGAGGACCAGCCGGGCGACATCGAGCTGACGGTGCAGAGCTCGGTCCTCGCGAACACGTGGTTCGACGATGGGCTGACCGGGAGCGCGCGCATCGATAACAGCGTGGTGTGGCAGCTGCTCAACGTGAGCGAACGCAGCTGCTACCCCGTGACGCTGGAGAACTGCACCCGTTACGGAGCAGTCAACATCGATGACACCGCCAACGCCGGGCCGACCGCCGACTTCGCCGAGAGCGGCATCGCCGATCGCTCACCGCTCGTGCATCAGGCTCGTCTCATGGCCTACCGCCGGGAACCGGCCATGGTGGAGCTAAGCGAACTGCGGGAACAGTAGCGCCTCGACGAGCGCCATCCGCACGAACAGCGCGTCGTCGCTCTGCTGGAACATGCGGATACGCGGATCGGAGCGCGCGGTCGTAGCGATCTCGTCGATGACGGGCATCGGCGACAGGACAACGGCGTCGTCCGGCAGCGCCTGCAGCGCTCGCCGGTCAACCCGGAGGCGTGCGCGCCCAGGTTCGTCCAGGGCGCCGTGCGGGATGCCGGCCACGTAGAGCACGTCGACGTCGCCGAGGTCCCACGGGGTCCGATCCTCGAGTACGACTTCGGTGCCGTCACGCAGGCGAGAGTCGGAGATCTGCACGAGTCGCCGAGGCGGGAAGCGCGCGAACAGCCGCACCAGGCTGCGCACCGCCCGCATCCTCAGGTCACCGCAGATCGCGACCGTCAGCCGGGAAACCGGCCCGCGGGCTTGCTCGATCGCGTACAGGTCAATGAGAGCCTGGGACGGATGCTCACCGGAGCCACCGGTGTCGCCGCCGTTTAGGAAGCCGCTGACCAGCAGCCGGCGCAACTGCGATGCGTCGAGCTGGCGACCGGGCCTGGCGATGATCAGGTCGACGTTGCCGCTTACTACGCGCAGGGTGTCGTCCCACCCCTCGGGCATCGAGAACGCGTTCCCGCGGCGTTCGGCGATGTCAATGGACTGGCCGCCCAACCGGGCCGCAGCCGCCGCGAACCCCACCCGGGTCCGCAGGGACGTCTCAAGGAAGAGCAGCCCCACGAGGGGCGGCCGGAGCAGCCGGCCGCCCGCGCCTGCCCGCAGATCGGTCGCGCGCGACAGGATGTGCCGGATCTCCTCCGTGCCCAGGTCGTCGACGCCTACGACCACCCGGTTCGGTGCCGGGCTCAGACCATCACCGGCCGCGGGTAGCGATACGCCGAGCCGGGGGCGACGAAGCTCAGCGTGTTGTGTGTGCAGGGTGGGCAGTTCGGGCCCAGCACGATGTCGTGGCTGGCCGCGACGTCCTCGGCGCGCAGATACGTCTGCTCAAGTTCGGCGGCGCCCGGCGGCTTCCTGTCGCGCAGCGGCGTGGCCGGATCGGGCCGGAACGGGCTCAGCACCGGGACACCGCCCCGCTCGGCGATGGCCGCCACGCCGGCCAATGTCATCTCCGTCGGTTCGAGGCCGACCATCAGCATCGAGCGCACGCGGCCCGGGCCGAGCACTTCGGCGGCCTCCTCGATGAAGCCGAGGTAGAAATCCAGCCCTTGGTGGTACTTGTGGCGCATGACTTCGGCCGCGTGCGCCCGGCTGAACACCTCGATATTGATCGAGATCTCGTTCAGGCCCAGCTTGTCCAGCAGCGGAAGGTCGAACAGGCCCGGCAGGGGCACCATCATGATGTCGGCCGGAGTTTGCGGGAACTCAGTCAGCACCCGCTGGTAGAGCTCCTGCATGAACTCAAAGTCTGGCCGCTTCGGCGTGCCGCCGGAAATCAGCAGGTGGTGCGCGGGCTGGCGGGCGTCCGAGATCGCGATCCTGGCGGCCTCCAGCAAAGCATCGATCGGCTTGGTGCCGTACACGTCGAGCGGATCGTCGTAAGGGATGTTGCAGAAGGTGCAGGTCATGGCGCAGCCTCGCACCGGTGACAGCCGCGCGCGGTCGCCGTGGGACACGACGAAGTTGTTGAGCGGACCGAACCGCGCCGCCTGCCCGTGATAGCTCGGCGGCGGCCAGAACATGGCGGGGCTGGCCAACCCCGCCCCGTGGACCCAAAAGCCGTCGACGCCGTAGTCGAGGACATACCGTGAGCCTGAAACAAAGTTCGGGTTGTAGTCGTTAATGGGCGCGTTAACCCAGACGTCGTCGTCGAGTTCGAGGATCAGGCCACTGGTCGAGGCGTAATCCGCAGGCGTCAGGTCTTCTCCGTCGGTGCTCTCGCGAAGGGCCTTGCGGGCCAGCGGTGAGATCTCGATTCCCTCGGCCAGCAACTGGAACTTCAGCCGCTGCGCCACACTCAAGGTCGTTGACATATGCATCGGTCCGAACGTGCGGTTTAACTAATATGGAAGATCGCGTACTGCACTTTGTCTACCGCCTGAAGGACAATCCATGCCGCGGCCGGATACTCCACTCGACGACGCGGTGCGGCCTCGGGTCATCGCCGCCATGCTAGCCCGGCGAAGCGTCAGGGAGGGCTTCGATCGCCGACCAATCCCAGATTCGGTCATGGTAGAGATCATCCGGTGTGGCCTGGCTGCGCCTTCGTCCAAGAACGCCCAGCCGTGGCGGATGCACGTCGTCACCGACCAGGCGACTCTCGCCCACCTGGCTGAAGCGGTCCGTCACGCCGAGGGCGCGGAGGAGTACGTGCCGCACGATCCGGCGACAGGCCGGCCACGAGCGGCCTACGTGTCGACCGTGCATGAGTCGGCGCAGGTTCTCGGCGAGGTGTCGGCGGCGATCTTCATCGAGAACCGCGGCCTGTTCAGCAACGGCCGGTCCGCGCTGGTCAGCGCGAGCCGCCCGGCGCTCGCCGGGTCGCTGGTGGGCTATGGCCTGGAGATGATCGGCATCGGGGCGGCCATCGAGAACATGTGGCTGGCCGCCGAGGCTCTCGGCGTCCGGGTCGCGTTCATGGGTGACGTGGTGATCGCCGAGGACGACATCCGCCGCGCCCTCGGTATCGCTGGCGACCTGGTCGGCGTACTTGCCCTCGGGTTCAGCGACGTGCCCGCGGCCGCCCGGAGACAGCGCCTTGACGAGCGGGATGCCGAACACGTGGTGTGGCACCGGGCGGGCGGCTGACCGCCCGAGGCTCACCGGGAGTCCTCGCTTCTTCGTTCGCCGCTAGGCCGGTGAACTAACTGAGTTTCGGCCTTCCTGCCTGTTCCGGCCACTGACCTGATTAATCAAACGTCCGCCCATTTCGTCTTCATCGGCAACAGAGTAACCGCTGGTGAAGGAGGAAACCATGATCGGATACCTGATCGCAGCAGCCGTCCTCGTGATCGCCGGCGTCGGAATCGGCGTCCTGATCGTGATCTGCCTGGGCATCCACCGCGAAGAGCGCGACAAGAGCCTGACCCAGGACATCGACAGCAAGATGGCCCGCGGCGTTCGCCGCCTGAACCGCGTCGGCTACCGCGGCTACGACACAAGGGCCTCTGACGACGAAGACGGCGACTCGTACCGCCGGGCCGCGTGATGACCGGGCGGCGCAATTCCGGACCTGCCGGACCCTCCCTCCCCCGACAGGAAGGAACGGCCACGACGATGAACCCGCTCATCGCCCCGGCTGACGCGCCGCCCGCGCCGGTTGCCGTGCCCTATCCGCCGGATCTGCCGGCCGGGCTCTCCCCGCGCTCGCGCGTGCTCCTGCTCATCGACGCCGATGCCGTCTCTCATGGCCTGGTCGACGACAAACCTCAAAGCCGCGCCTCCTACCGCGAGATGCGGACGTGCCTCGACCTCGTAGACGCCACGGCCAGGTCTATCGACCCGCGCACGCGGGTGCGGTGCGCCGCCTCCACTGCGACCGCTACCCACCACCTGGACGTGATGACCGAATCCGGTGGCAACACGTGGCTGGTGCGCCGCGGCCTCCACGGCGCCGACCAGGCGGTGCTTGAGGAACTGAATTACCTGCTCCAGGTTCGCCTGGCCGATCAGCGGCCGGGACGCACCGGCCGGGCCGGGGACGCGTTCATGGTCCTCCTCGTGGCCCAGGACCACATCTACTCCCGCGCCGTCCGGCAACTGCGGCTCCTCGGCGTCCCCACCTGGCTGCTCGTGCCGGGTCTGTACGTGGCCGCCAACCTGTACTCGGCGGCCTGCGCGGTCACCTTCATCGGCCCCCGGCCCGGCCTGAGCATCAGCGGCCCCGGCATCTCGCCCCGCCCCGGCTCGCCGGGCGCTCGTCTCTCCGGGAGGAAGTCATGAGTCATCCCCTCCTCCGGCGCGATTCCGCCGGAATCCTCGCCAGGCTGGCGGCCGCCGTCTTCTGGCTCCTCCTGGCCGGCGCCGCCGCGGGCCTGATCAGCGCCTGCGGCCCCAGTCCGGCGGCGGAGACCTACATCATCGCCGCGTCGGCCACCGCGAACGAGCCCGGCCCGATGCTCTCCTCGGCCATCGCGGCGATGCTGTACTCGGCGGGCGCCACGAGCACCGACGCCACCGCGCTCGTAGTCGCCCCCGACTCCGGCCAGCCCGCCGTCCTGCCGCTGACCCCGCGCCGCGCCGACGGCCAGGTCGACTTCGGCCCCACCCGCGGCCAGGTTCTGACCGCCAACGTGAACGCCGTGCAGCGGGCCGTGCAGCGCGAGGCCGCGCACGGGCCCTTCGATCTGCTGTCCCTGCTGGCCATGGCGGCCCGGGTGGCCTCCCCGCCCGCCACGCTGATCGTGGTCAGCTCCGGGCTATCCACCGCGGGCGGTCTCGACCTGAGGCAGGTCGGCTGGGACGCCAACCCCCTGACGATCGCCGCCCAGCTCAAGGCGCGCGGGCTGCTGCCCGACCTAGCCGGGTATCACCTGCTGTTTTCCGGGCTGGGCGACGCGGCCGGCCGGCAGCCCACCCTCCCGCTGCCGCAGCGGACCACACTCATCTCTTACTGGCTGGCCATCTGCCGGGCCAGCGGGGCAGCGTCCTGCGGTGTCGACGAGCTGACCAGGCCCGACCCGCCGTCGCTCAGCATCACCCCCGTGCCCGTGGTGCCGGTGCCCGCGGTGAGCAGCGTCCGCGGCCCCGGCGGAACCGTCACCACCACCCTGCCGGACCCGCTGCTGTTCCCCTTCGGCAGCGCCACCCTGCTGCCCGGCGCGGACAGCATCCTGGGGCCGCTGGCTGAGCAGGCCATCAGCGCTGACCTGAGGTTGTCGATTACCGGGTACGCCTCCCCCGACGGGGGCTCCGCCGCCTACAACCTCGCCCTGTCCCGGAACCGGGCCCAAGCGGTCAGCCGCCGGCTCCAGGCCCTCGGCGTGCCCGCCGCCCAGATCGCCAGCGTCACCGGCGCCGGCACCGACGGCGAAACCCTGAGCGCCTGCCTCATAGGAGGTCAGCTGGACGAGGCCATCTGTGCTCAGCTTCGCCGCGTGATCGTCGTCCAGTCCCCCGCCGCCGTCAATGCATGATCCCAGCCAGCGAAAAGAGCACTATGAACACGAACCACCCCGACGGGCCGCAGCCCGCCACCGTGAGGCCGAACCTCTCCATCGTCCCGCACCCGGAGGAAGGCGCCCCGGCCGCCCGCCTGCGGCGCAGCATCCACCGGGTCTTGCGGGGGCGCCGGGTCTCCCGGCGGGCCGCCCTCCGCATGCTCGCGATCGAGCAGATCCACATCCGCCAGCAGCGGCACCCCAGCACCACCAGTTACGGCGAGAGCCTCCTCCGCGCCCTCGGCAAGGCCGCCGGCGATCACGTCCTAGGCCGAACCCGGCGGGCCCTCGACCGCCTGACCGCCAGGACCGATGCCCTACGCGCCCAGCAGGCCAGCATGCGCACCCGGGCCGGGTACCGCCGGGAAGACTTCGTCCGGCACCCCGACGGCGGTGTGCACACCGTGGCCAAGACCCTGCAGGATCAGGACCGGCAGCGCGCCGAGATCGCCGCGGACATCGGGGCCGGCTCGCGCCGGCATCGCCGACTGCCCCGGGCCCTGCGCCGGATGCCCGGGCTCGTTCTCATCGCCGATGGGCTGCTGCTGCTGTACTTCTTCTCCGGCGTGACGAACGTCGACTGGAGCAGCCCCGTCTCGGCCGCCCTGGTCTTCGCGCTCATGCTGGCCGTGATGGTGACCGGGATCAGCTTCGCCTTCTTCCGGCTGACCGGGGACCGGCTGCAGCAGTACAAGAACGACGCCGGGACCGTTCCGCTGCGGGGCCTCGACGACGCCACGATGGCGATCGCGGGGCTGGCGGTCGTCGCCCTGGCCACCCTCGGGACGCTGATGTACTTCAGGATGCACGCGGAGGTCATCGACGCCCTCGGGCCGTCCGCCGGCGTCAGCGCGATCATCATCGGCCTGACCCTCGCCGTAGTCAGCGTGCTGGCCAACACCATGGTCATCGCCGTCCACGCGCTCGACGGCTCCGCCCAGGCCGACCGGCTCGACGCGCTGGGCGCCGCCACCGAGCGGCCGCTCAACGACGAACGCAGGCTGCACGAGCAGGCGGACGTCATGGATCACAAGATCGCCACCCTCGGCCGGGAAGCCGAGCGGGTCGCGACCAGCGGAGTCACCGAGGCCGGGCACCAGCGCGCCGCTTCCGACCAGCTCATCGACGCGGGCCGGGCCGTCCACCAGGGCGTGGGCGCGCTCAGCGAGCCGGCCGTCGACCCCAACGACCAGGACGGCGTGGTCGGCTACCGCCGCACCGAGGCCACTGGAGAGGTCGACCTGCGGCCCGTACGGCTCGCACTGCGACACGTCGGCACTTCGCTGGCCGGAGGATCGCCGGCCGACTCGGCGCAGGCCGGTGACGGCGGGCTGCCCGCCAGCACAGAGTCGCAGGCCAGCACGGAGCCGCCCGCCGACGAAGAAGAACCGCCCGCCGGTGAAGGCGCACCGGCCGCCAGGACGGAGCCGTCCGACGGCGAAGAAGACCTGCCCGCCGGTGTGGGCGCATCGGCCGCCAGGACGGAGCGGTCCGACGGCGAAGAAGACCTGCCCGCCGATCAGGGGTGCGCGGCGGCCTAGTCCGAACGGCCCGCGCCCTCAGCCCGCCACAGTCGCGGTCTCGAGGACGCGGGCCAGGGCCAGGAGCTGTTCTTCTCCCCCTGGACGCCCGATGAGCTGCAAGGACGCGGGATGGCCAGCTGGCCCGCCTGGCAGCGGCAGGGCGACCGCGGGCAGGCCGGCCAGGTTGACGGGCATGGTCAGCAGGGTGAGCGGAAGGCGAGGTCCGTCGATCAGCGGCGGCGCACCGACCAACGTCGGCATGACCAGGAAGGGGTGGCGAGCCAGGACGCCAGCGAACCACTCGCGCACCAAGGCCCTGGTCCGGTTCGCGGCGGCCGCCAGGCCGGCGGTGATCGCGGCCGCGGCGGGCAGGTTGCGCTGGTTGTACCAGTTGAGCCGGGCGAGGTCGGGCGTCAGGTACGCATTCACCCGGTAGGCCTCGACGTCGATCAGCAGGCTGGCCGCGGCGTTGGCCGCGGCGAAGTCGAGGCCGGGTACCTCCGTAGTCACGACGCCCGCGGCGGCCAGCGCGGCGTCGATGGCGGCCTCCACGGCCGCGTCGACCTCGGGCTCGGTCTCCGGCCGGACCCGGGCGGTCCTGAGCTCGCACGACCCCGCCGCGAAGCCAGGCTCAATCAGGCGCATGCCGAGTTCGACCGCAGCCACGTCCGCGCCGAGCGGGCCGACCGTATCGAAAGACTGCGCCAGCGGGTACACCCCCTCGACCGGCACACGGCCCCAGGTGGTCTTCAAGCCCACGACACCGCAGCAGGCCGCGGGAATCCGGACTGAACCGCCGGTGTCGGTGCCGAGCGCCACGTCGGCCTCGCCGGTAGCGACGGCGACCGCCGAGCCGCTGGACGAGCCGCCCGGCACGCGTCGCGGGTCGATCGGGTTCACCGGGGTCCCGGACCAGGAATTCGTCCCGGCCGCCGACCAGCACAGCTCGCTCAGGTTGGTCTTGCCGACGATCTGCGCCCCGGACCGGCGCGCCGTGGCCACCACGGCCGCGTCCTGCTCGGCCGGGCGGGCCCGTTCGGCGATCACCGGGCAGCCGACCGTGGTGGGCAGGCCCTGGACGTCGATGCAGTCCTTGACGGCGAGCCGCGCGCCACCCCCGTCCGCCTCGAGCCGTACGATCCAGGTCGCGGTGTCCGTCTGGGGCATGCGGTCATTGTCGCAAAATCCAAGAAGTCACAGATATTTCGCCTGGAAGTCATGGCGGCAGCGGCGTCAAGATCCTCCGATGTCGCACCGTGTGAGCATGAGGGTCGCGATTATCACCGAATCGTTCCCGCCGGACCTCAACGGCGTCGCGCACAGCGTGCAGCGAGTCGCCGAGTTGCTCGTCGATCGCGGCCATGAGCCGCTCGTCGTGGCGCCGCGGCCGCGGGGACAGGGATAGCGACGCGCGGCCCGTGCAGGGCCGCGTGATCACCCTGCACGGGCCGCGCGTGCAGTTCCTGGGCGGGTACCGGGTGCTGACGCGCAAGCGGAAGGTGGCCGCGCTGCTCAGCGAGCTGAAGCCGGACACCCTTGAGGTGTCGGACCGGGCCACGCTGCGCTGGACCGGGCGCTGGGCGCGCGCGCACGGCGTGCCCGCCGCGATGGTGTCGCACGAGAGCCTCACCGCGCTGCTGGCCATGATGCCGGTCGGGTCGGCCGGAGCGTGGCGGGCCGTCGCGGATGCGCTGAACCGGCGCACGGCCCTGGCCTACCCGCGGGTGATCTGCACGACCGATTGGGCCGCGGCCGAGTTCGACCAGATCGGCGCGGCCAACGTGGTGCGTGCGCCGCTCGGGGTCGACCTGGACACCTTCAGCCCGGCCCGGCGCAGCGAGCCGCTGCGCGCCTGCTACGCCTCGCCCGAGGAGACGCTCCTCGTACACTGCGGCCGGCTGTCGGCGCAGAAGAAGCCGCAGCGCTCACTGACCACGCTGGCCACCCTGCGGGCCCAGGGCCTGCCCATCCGCCTCGTGGTGGCCGGCGACGGACCGCTGCGCGCGTCCCTGGAGCGGACCGGCGCCCGCGACGGGCTGCCCGTCACCTTCGCCGGGTTCCTGCGCGGCCGGACCGATCTGGCCGCGCTGCTGGCCAGCGCCGACGTGGCCATCGCCCCCGGCCCGGCGGAGACCTTCGGGCTGGCCGCGCTCGAGGCGCTCGCCTGCGGGACGCCGGTGGTGGTGAGCGCGGAGTCGGCGCTGCCCGAGGTGGTGGGCGAGGCCGGCGCCAGCGTGGCGGGCGAGGACCTCGCCGCCGGGGTAGCCGACGTCCTGTCCCGCCCGGAGCCGGAGCGCCGGGTCGCGGCCAGGGCCACGGCCGAACGTTACGGCTGGCCCGCGGCCATCCGGGCGTTCCTGGCCGTGCACGAAGAACTCGCCGAGGCCGGCGGACTCGGGTCGGATACCGCAACAGACGTAGTCATCGCGGGCCGGAGGATGGCATGACCACGGCCGTGCACGAAGAACTCGCCGAGGCCGGCGGACTCGGATCGGATACCGCAACAGACGTAGTCACGGCAGGCCGGAGGATGGCATGACGACGTTCGTCGCGATGGGCGACTCCATCACGGTGGGCATGGGGGACCCGGCGCCCGAGGGGCAGGGCTGGCGGGGCTTCGCTGCTCTGCTGGCCGACACCCTGCCCCAGCCGGACTTGCACAATCTCGCCTTCCTCGGCGCCCAGGCCGCCGACGTGGAGCGCGTCCAGCTCCCGGCCGCCCTGGACCTGAGGCCGGACGTGGTCAGCTTGGTCGTGGGGATTAACGACACGCTGCGCGGCGACTTCGACCCGAAGCGGACGGGGGCGTCGGTCGGCCGGACGGTGGCCGCGCTGCGGGAGTCGGGCGCTCACGTGCTGACGATGACCCTGCCCGATCCCGGCCAGATGTTCGGCCTGCCGCAGGCGCTGGCCCGGCCGCTGGCCCGGCGGATGCACGCGGTGAACAGGGCCATAGACGAGGTGTCGCGCCGCTACGGCGCGCTGCTCATGGACGCGGCCAGGGACCAGGACACCTACGACCGGCGCTACTGGAGCGTGGACCGGCTGCACCCGAACGAGCGCGGGCACCGCCTCATGGCGTGCCGCTTCCACCACCTGCTAGCCGAGGCCGGATACCCCGTAGGCCCCGGTCCGGACCCCGAGCCGTCCAGCCAGCCGCCGACCCGCCTCGCCGAGTTCGCGTGGATGGCGACCAAGGGCACCGCATGGGTGATCCGGCGGTCCAAGGACCTGGTGCCCGCGCTGATTTACCTCGCCGTGCGCGAGGTGCTGAGGAGGGACGACGAGCCGGACCCCTACGAGGCCGGGGAACTCGCTGGCGAGGCCGGGGAGCTGGAACTGCTCCCGGCGGCCGGGACTCCGGCAACCTGAACGCGTTCAGGATACATTCAGGAAACTTGGAGCATCGCGATTGGTTATCTTGGGCTGCCCTCCAGGTCCGCACCCGATTATCAGGGATGTAAAGACCCGGAGGAAGGGCCAGACATGAGCCAGAACTACCCCTACGACGCCTATCCGAGCCTACCCGGTTACGGAACCACGCCACCACTGCCGCCACCGCGGCGCCGGAACCACCTCCGGGGCCTGATCGTCACGGGGGCCGTGGCGCTCGCGGCGGGGGTCGGCGCGGGCGGGCTGATCGGCCACCTGAACTCGACCGCCGGGGCTACCGTCACCGCGACCTCCAAGACCGTCCTGTCCACGAGCCAGATCGCGGCCCGGGTGGACCCCGCGCTGGTCGACGTGGTGGCCACGGACGGCCTCCAGCAGGCCACCTCGGCGGGCACCGGGATCGTGCTGACCTCGAACGGCGAGATCCTGACCAACAACCACGTCATCGAGGGCGCCACCGCCATCAAGGTCACCGACGTCGGGAACGGCCGCACCTACACGGCGACCGTCGTGGGTTACGACGCCAGCCACGACGTGGCGGTGCTTCAGTTGCAGGGCGCGTCCGGGCTCACCGTCGCCAGCCTGGGCGACTCCAGCTCCATACGGGTCGGCGACAACGTGGTCGCGCTGGGCAACGCCGGCGGCAAGGGCGGCACGCCTTCGGTCGCGGCGGGCTCGGTCACCGCGCTTAACCAGTCGATCACCGCGTCCGACGAGGGGTCCGGGACCAGCGAGCAGCTCACCGGGCTGATCCAGACCAACGCGGACATCCAGCCGGGCGACTCAGGCGGCTCGCTGGTCAACGCCTACGGCCAGGTGATCGCGATCGACACCGCGGCGTCCTCGTCCTACCAGTTCCAGTCCCAGTCCTCCTCCGGCGAGCAGGCCTACGCGATCCCGATCAACGAGGCGGTCTCCATCGCCAACCAGATCAAGGCGGGCACCACGTCGGCCGACGTGCACATCGGGGCGACCGCCTTCCTGGGGATCGAGATCCAGCCCGCGAGCTCCTCCGGGTTCGGGAGCGGCGGGTTCGGGGGCTCCGGGTCCGGGGGTTCCGGGTCCGGCACCAGCGGCAGCGGCAGCGGAGTCTCGATCAACGGGACCATCTCGGGCTCCCCGGCGGCGAACGCCGGCCTGACCGCAGGGGACGAGATCACCTCGCTCGGCGGCCAGCAGGTGGCCACCGCCGAGGACGTGGCGCACGTCCTGGTCTCCTACCACCCCGGCGACTCCATCTCGGTGACCTGGCTGGACCAGTCCGGCCAGTCGCACACCCAGACCCTGACCCTCACCACAGGTCCTGCGGCCTAACCCAGGCCCGCACCGACCAGGCGGACCCCTACACCGGTGATCCCCGGCCCTGCAACGGGGATCACCGGTCCGCCGTTTTTTGCCCCGGTTTCCGGTCCGCGCAGGCAGCCCGGGAGGGGCACCAACGTTCGTTCGGGATAAAAAGGGAGTAGGGCTGACGGGAGGAGAACCGGTGCGCGCAGCCAGGCTCCACGCGGTCGGTGACATCCGGGTCGGCGAGGAGCCGGCGCCTGCGACCGGAGCGGGGATGAGCCTGGTGCGGGTCACCGCGGTCGGGATATGCGGATCCGACCTGCACTGGTGGGGCGAGGGCGCGATCGGCGACGCCGCGATCGGCCAGCCGCTCGTGCTGGGTCACGAGGGGGCGGGGGTGATCGCCGCGGGGCCGCGGCGCGGCGAACGGGTCGCGATCGACCCGGCGATCCCGTGCGAGACGTGCCGGGCGTGCCGGGACGGCTACCGGAATCTGTGTTACCGGATTCGCTTCGCCGGGCATGGCGAGACCGACGGGATGATGCGCGAGCTCATGGCCTGGCCCTCCGCGCTGCTGCACCCGCTGCCCGATACGGTGTCAGACGCTTCCGGCGCGTTGCTCGAGCCGCTCGGGGTGGCGCTGCATTCGGTCGACCTGGGGCACCTGCCGTTCGGCGGCACGGCCTCGGTGATCGGCTGCGGTCCGATCGGGCTGCTGCTCATCGGGGTGCTCAAGGCGGCGGGCGCGCGCACGGTGCTGGCCGTCGAGCCGCTCGCGCACCGGCGGGCAGCGGCCCGGCGGTTCGGCGCGGATTCGGTAGCTGAGCCCGGCTCGTCTAATGGCCTGGCCGACTGCGGTGTGGACGTGGCGTTCGAGGCGGCGGGGACCGACGAGGCGGTCGGGCTGGCGATGGAGTCGGTGCGGCCGGGCGGACGGGTGGTGCTGGCCGGCATCCCCGGCGACGACACGATCAGGTTCGGGGCCTCCGCCGCACGGCGCAAGGGGCTGACGATCGCGATGGTGCGCCGGATGAACGAGGTGTACCCGCGGGCGATCAGCCTGGCCGCGCGCGGCGTGGTGGACCTCGGCTCGCTCGTGACCAGGCGAGCCGGGCTGGGCGAGGCGGGAGCGGCGTTCGGGGACGCGGCCGGGCGCGCCGGCCTGAAGGTGATGATCGAGCCGCAGCGCTAACCTGGGCCCATGCGGGCGATCCGGCTGGCGCTGGTGCTTGACTGCTGCTGCGTGCTGGCGTTCGTCATCATCGGCCGGGCCAGTCACGAGCGCGGCGAGAGCCTGGGCGGGATCGCGTCGACCGCCTGGCCGTTCCTCGCGGGCCTGGCGTGCGGGTGGCTGGCGGTCAGGGGCTGGCGGCGGCCGCTCGCGCTGTTCCCGGCCGGGGTCGGCGCGTGGCTTGGGACGGTGGCCCTGGGCATGGTCCTGCGCGTGGTGACCGGGCAGGGCACCGCCGTGGCGTTCGTGCTGGTGGCGCTGGCGTTCCTGGGGTTGTTCCTGCTGGGCTGGCGGGTGGTGCCGCGCCTGGCGCCCGCGGCGGTCAGGCTCCGACGGCGACCGGAGCGGCGCCGACGTGGAAGCCTTCCGTGATGCTGGCGATGTCGGCCAGCGCGTAGCTGGACAGCACCTCGAGGGACAGTTCGTGCAGGCGGCGGGTCTTGGCGGCGCAGCAGTCGGCCAGCAGGGTGACCGGGAAGTCGCGCATGAACGCCGAGCGCACCGTGCTCTCCACGCAGAGGTTGGTGATGACGCCGCAGATGACGAGTTCGGCGACGCCGAGGCCGCGCAGCAGGGGCTCCAGCGACGTCCACTGGAACGCGTCGAAGCGCACCTTGTCAACGACCAGGTCGTCAGGACCGCAGCCGAGTTCGTCCATCACCTGGGCGTCCCAGGACGTAGCGGCCAGGCCCTGCAGGCTCGCGAGGGCGGGGCTGTTGCGCTTGAGCGAGGCGCCCTCGTCGCCGCGGCCCGGCCGGTACACGTGCCTGGTGAACACCACGGGGATCCCGGCGCGGCGGGCCTGCCCCACCGCCACGGCGGCGCTGGCGACGGCCTCCAGCGCGCCCTCCAGGCCCATGTCCATCTGGGCGAACGAACCATCGGGGTGGCAGAAGGCGTTCTGCATGTCGATGACGAGCAGCGCGCGGTGGTTGGCGGTCATCGGGCTACCTCCGAGTCTCGGCATCCTGCTCACAGGGTAGCCCGCTGGCATTTGGCCCACGTTTCTGCCGTAGAAGTGGACCTTACCTTGGGCCGTTCGCGAACGTAGCGTAACGAGGCATGACAGAGAAGACTGAGACCGAGGCCGCCGGCCAGCCGGCGAGCGGTCCCGAACCAGCAGCGCTCACCTGGGCGTCGGGCATCCTCGGCGGCGAGGTCACGGTCGAACGGGGCCTGCGCGAAGGCGGCTCGCCGTGGCTCATCCGCGCCCGCGCCACATCCGCCGTGCTCCGCGTCGCGCCACTGCACAGCAGGGAACGCCTCGCCACCGAAGTGGCCGCCCTGCGGTACGCGGCCGGGGCCGGCCTGCCCGCCCCGGAGGTTCTCGGCCATGACGACGGCACAGCCTCCGGATTCGCGCTCGTCCTCACGGCGCTGCGGCCGGGCTCCAGCCGAATCCCCTTCAGCCCGGACGCCAGGCGCCTGCGGGCCATCGGCGCCATGGCCGCCAGGATCGGCGCCGTAGCTGCCGGACCTTCAGACGCCCTGCCGGAGAGGTCCGGCCCGATCGCGGACTTCCCCTGGGCGCGCCTGCGCCAGGAGCGCGGCGCGTCCGCCATCCTGATGCAGGCCGAGGCGGCAGTCGCCAGTACCAAGCCGGAAGACACGCGGACGGGGCTCACCCATGGTGACTTCTGGTACGGCAACACCCTGTGGGACGACGACGGCAATCTGACGGCTCTCCTGGACTGGGACGCCGCCGGGTTCGGCTCGCCGGGCATCGACCTGGGCTCGGTGCGCCTGGACGCGGCCCTGTGCTACGGCCAGGACGCCGTGGCCGAGGTGCTATCCGGCTGGGAGGACGAGGCTGGGCGCGCTGCCCCCGACGTACCGTACTGGGACGCCGTGGCGGCCCTCGCCACTCCGCCGGACATGGCCTGGGTGGCCCCTACCATCGCCGATCAGGGACGCCCCGACCTGACCGGCGATCTGCTCGCCGAACGTCGCGAGGCCTTCCTGCAAGCGGCCCTGACCCGCCTGGATTCCCGGTGAGTGCCTTACTCGCGGGAGGCAGGAGCCGCGGGCGTCCTGGTCGCCACCGCGGTGGAAGGCTGGCCGGCGGCCGTAGTGGCGGGCGGCAGGGGCGGTTCGGGCGGCCACGGCGGTTCGGGCGGCAGGGGCGGCTCGGGCGGCAGGGGCGGCTCGGGCGGCAGGGGCGGCTCGTCGGGCCCTGGGGGGCGGGCAGGCTGGGGCTCGAGATCGAAGGTTTCAGGCATTTCGGGGGGCGGCGCGGCGGCCACCGCGCGGTCGTAGGCCTCGCGGAGCTTGGCGACCTCGGCGTCCGGGTCGTGGAACCAGTTGGTCGACCACAGCCGGTGGACGTTCCAGCCGAGCCGCTCCAGGTGCTCCTTGCGCAGCCGGTCGCGGTCGCGGACGCTGCCGGAGTCGCGGTACGAGGCGCCGTCGGCTTCCACGGCGAGGATCATCCGGGAGGGGTCGTCGGGGTGCGCGGCGGCGAAGTCGACGCGGTAGCCGCCGACGCCGTACTGCGGGACGACGATGATGCCGTACCCGGCGAGGCGCTCGCGGACCGACGCTTCGAACGCGTCGGCGGCCCCGGCGCCGGCCGCGGCCATCGGGGTCCCGCCGGCGCCCGCGTACTCCAGGTACTCGGCCAGGAGCCTGGCGCCCGCCTTGGTCAGCCGGTCGGGGTCGACGTCGTGGCTGGAGAACGAGCTGACCACGGTGAGCCGGTGCTTGGCCCGGGTGGCAGCGACGTTCAGCCTGCGCTCGCCGCCGTCGCGGAGCAGCGGGCCCCACTGGTACCGCATCCGGCCGTCCGGGTGCTTGCCGTAGCCGATGGACAGGATGATCGCGTCCCGCTCATCGCCTTGGACCCGTTCCAGGTTCTTGACGAAGAACGGCTCGGGCACGTCGTCGGCGAAGAACGCCTCGGTCTGCGGGCCTGTCGTGGCCAGCGCCTCGCGCAGGGCCAGGTCGATCCGCTCGGCGTGCTTGATGCCGAGCGCGATCACGCCGAGGGACTCATCTGGCCTGGTGCGGGAGTGCTCGAGGATCAGCTCGACCACCCGGGTCACCTCGGCGGTCACCGAGGCGTCCTGGCCGGGCGAGGCGTCCTGGGCGACGACCACGTGCCGCAGGCAGTCGTCGCGCAGCACGCCGGGGAACGTGGTCAGCGTGCCGCCGTAGATGCGCTCGTTGGAGAAGGCCACCAGGCGCTCGTCCCGGCTGCGGTAGTGCCAGCTCAGCGACGCGGTGGGCAGCAGCGGCTTGAGCGCGTCGAGGACCGACTCGAACCCGGCCTCGAACGAGACGGTGTCCTCGTCGTCCTCGTCCTCGGCACCCGCGTCCCCGAACTGGCGGAAGAAGCTGGTCGGCGGGAGCTGGTGGTCGTCCCCGGCCACCACGACCTGGTGCGCCCTGATGATCGAGGGGATCGCGTCGGCGGGGACGATCTGGCTGGCCTCATCGAAGATGACCACGTCGAAGAGCCGGACGCCGGGCAGCACCTGGCTCACCATCAGCGGGGACATCGCCCAGCATGGCTTGACCGCGAAGAGCACGTCGGGAGCCTGGTCGAGCAGCCTGCGCAGCGGCAGGTGCCCGCGGCGCAGCGCGGCCTGCTTACGGATGACCCTGGCCTGCAGCGGGTGCCGCTCCTCGGCGTCGCGCGTCATCTCGGCCCAGGTCCGGCGGACCCTGGACCGGTTCCCGGCGAGGTGCTCGACGTCCCGCCGTCGGAAGTCGTCGGCGATCTCGTCGAGGGAACCGCCGGGTTCGGCGGCGTAGCGGGGGTCACGCACCCGGATCTGGTCCAGGATCGAGGCGTACCACGCGTAGTCGAAGGTGGCCGTGGCGTGGTCGCCTTTGGCTCGCTTGCGGGCTAGCTCGTCTAGCAGCGGGCGCAGGCCGAGGCGGTCGAACCGCTTGGCCAGCTGGTACAACCGGGGCAGCTGCCACGGTGTCTGCTGGTCCTGGGCCAGGGCATGGACGGCTTGCTCGACCGGACCCTGCGGCAGGGAGGGGACGAACGCCCGGAGGGCGTCCAGCTGGCGTTCGGCGTCGAGGAACATGCGCGCCACCGCGGCGTACCCGACCGGGACGTATGGCGGCTTGGCCGTCGCCGGGTCGGGGGCGCTGAGCCGCTGCCATTCGGCCAGTTCGGCGGCGGCTTGGTCGAGGGCCTGGTGCAGGTCGTCCCACGAGGGCTTCTCCGCGGGATTCTGGGCGTCCTGGCCGCCGCGCCACAGAGACCTGGCCTGATTGCGCAGCCGCCTTCGCTCGAGCATGCCCAGCCCTCCGCCTTCTGAGGTGGCGGCGGCCAGGGTGGCCGGGGATGAGGTGTACACGGCGGGGTCGAAGGTCCGCAGGGTCTGTGCGATCGAGGCGAACAGGTGCATGAGGGCGGCCTGCTCGGCGTAGCTGGTGCGGCGCTGCAGTCCGCACTCCGCGGTGAGCGCGTCGAGCCGGTGCGCGAACATCGGCAGCGTCTCGGTGTCCAACATGCCGGCTAGCTCGATGGCCTGCTGCGCGTCGGCGGCGGTGCGGATCAGGGCGCCGTACCAGGGGGTGCTCGACCGCCGCAGCGTGAACCCGCCGAGGTGGGCGAACTCGCGGAACTCGTCGCGGACCGTCTCGGCGGCCTCGGCGTCCAGGCGTTCTGGCGCGGGCAGCCGGAACGCCGTCCTGGCCGTCTCGGGGATGCCGAGCAGCGCGGACTGGACCGCGAACGGCGTCAGGCCCCACGGCTCGTGCACCTCATGCAGCGCGCTGACGTGCCGGGACAGGCGCTGGACCCGGTCGACCAGCCGGCGTTGCAGACGCCCGACCTCCGGCGTGGCGGCCTGGCCGGCCAGGTCGAGGGTCGCGCCGAGGTCGCTGGCGATCCGCTGCCTGTCCCTGGTGCCCTCGTGGATGTCCAGGACCATGTCGCCGAGGTCCACGCCCTTGAGCCGGGACAGCACGGCGTCGATGGCGGCGCGCTTCTCCGCGACGAACAGCACCTTGCGGCCGTGCGCGACCAGCGCGGCGATCAGGTTGGCGATCGTCTGGCTCTTGCCGGTCCCGGGCGGGCCGTGGATGACCAGGCTGTGCCCGGCCAGGACGGTGTCGATCGCGTGGCGCTGCGAGGAGTCGGCGTCCAGGACCGAGTAGTCCTCCTCGGGGTCGTCGGTTTGGTGGCCGTTGGCGGCCGACAGGTCGGACGAGACCAGCTCCTGCGCCTCCGGGTCGCCCGCGATGGCGGCCACCAGGTCGCTTTCGGCCAGCAGGTCGCCGGCCGCCTCCATGTCCCTGACCATGGGCAGCTTGGCGTAGGTGAAGGTGCCGATGACGTGGCGGTCGGTGATCTCGAAGCCGGGCACCTCCGCGGCGTCGGCCGCGAGCTGGAGCCGGTCGAACGCGTTCTCCGGGGTCAGCCTGGTCGGCTCGGCCCCGAACACGGTGGTGAGCTTGTGCACCAGGACGGGGTTGACCTCCACCTCGTCGTCGAGGATGAGCTCGAAGTCGTCGTACCTGGCCCGGGTCGGGGTGATGGTGAGCCCGCGGAGCAGCACAGGCGCGGCGGGCTCGAGGAACAGCTCATCCCAGCGGGCCATGCCGGTGGCCAGGTACCCGGCCCTGATGCCGCGCTCCTCAAGGAGCTCGCGGGCCTTGCGGTGGATGGCCTGGACCCGCCTGATCGCGTCGGACCGCAGGTCGACGTCCTTGAACAGCCTGGTCAGCCGGATCGAGCCGGTCCTGGTGAAGCGGTCGAGCGCCTCGGGGTCGGCCTGGGCCAGGTCGAGCGTGGCCGCCCGGCGGTCCTTGTAGTACAGCAGCGTGTTCCGGCCGCCCAGATCCGTCAGCGCCGCGATCCACCGCTGCTGGGCGGCACTGACCAGCGCGAGCCTTCTGCTGTCCAGAGTTTCGGTCATGCCCGGCCTCCCAGAGGCGAACGCAGTGATCCCGCGATCGTCTTCCCCGGGCGGGCCGGTTTATCCGTCCGGCGCTGCGTGCCGCAGGCGCCGGTGGCCCGGCATGCAGACGGCAGCGGTCCGTCACCGGACCGCTGCCGTCTAGGTTGGGGAACTTCTACTTCCCTTTCTTGCCCTTCTTGCTCTTCTTGCTCTTCTTGGCCACGTGGATCACCCCGCTTCCCAGCCAAGGAAGGTCAACGAAGTGTTGACCGAGCCGTCAACGTATCATTGACGAGGACCAGATGTCGAATACGCTGTGACGGTGGCCTCCAAGAGCCCTGTCAAGCGGATCCTGGCTGCGCTCGGCGCTCTCGACGCCGCCGACGGGCCGGTCAGCCGACTCGACGCCGCCCGGCGCCTGCGAGAAGCCGCCGAGGAGCTCGAGGCCGCCCAGGTGGCGGCCTCCCGCAAGGCCGGAGCCACGTGGATTGAGATCGGCGCGTGCTACGGGCTCACCAAGCAAGGCGCCCAGCAACGCTTCCGGGGTATCCGCAACCACGCCGGGGCCGTTACCGCGGCCTCGGCCGTCACGAAGGCTGAGCCGGGAGCGTGAAGGCATTACAGCCAGGGGCTTTCACAGCCGGTGGACGCGCAGCACGCCGGTCAGCATCGGGAGGGTGAACTCGCCGCGGGCGGTCTCCGGCCTGCTCGCGAGGAAAGCGCGGATCCGGCCGAGCGCGGCCTGAAGTTCCTGCTCTGGCATGACCAGCATCCCCGCCTTGGTCGCGAACGTCGCGACGAGGGAGTCGGCGGTGCGGCGGTGCCCGTGCGGGAACTCGGCCTGCTCGGGCGATCCGAACTGGGCGAGGTGGCCAAGGCCTGGAAGGTGCGCGTCGGCCGTCTCTGCGCGCCAGCTGCTGAGCGTGTCACGCGGGCCAATGGCCGCGCTCCCGCCGACCCGCTCGAGTCCGGCCACCCAGTCGAGCCGGTCGTCGAAGACGTTCCACAGGCCGGCCAGGATGCCGCCTGGGACGAGGACCCTGGCTATCTCGGATCCCGCGACGGCCATGTCGAACCAGTGCATGGCGTTACCGGCCAGCACGGCATCGACGGACGCGTCCGGCAGCGGTATCGCCTCGGCGCGACCCGGCAGGGCACGGACGGCCGGCAGGGCGCAGCGCAGCTCGGTCAGCATCGCCGGGTCGGGCTCGACCGCGATGACGTCGGCGCCCACCGCGATCAGCACGGCGGTCAGCTTGCCGGTTCCGGCGCCGAGGTCGAGCACGCGCGGGCCAGGCGCGGGCTCGAGCGCCCAGCGCACCGCGGCCTGCGCGTAGTCCGGGCGGTGCTCGTCGTAGGCGGCCGCCGCAGTTCCGAACGACGACGCGTGACGTTGCCGCTCGTCCGGTTCCACGCGGTTACCCTAACTCCGGCTCCTGCCGAGCAGGTCGTCGAGGAAGCACCGGCTGGCGGAGACCGCGTCGCTCGTGCGGCGGACGACGTCGGCGGCGGTGCGGACCGCGGTGCCGGCCGCCGTCTTCCCCGGGGCAGGGTGGTTTATCCGTTGGTCGCTGCGTTCCGGCCTTCCGTTTGGGGCGTGCATGTCATGCTTTACGGGCGCAGGTGACGAGCCACCCTTAAGGGAAGGGGCGCCGGAGCATGCAGCGCCGCTGGAGGGATGCGTTCGCCAGCACCGTGACGGCCGTGATCGATGCCGGGCTGGGCGTGCTGTTCGTGCTGTTCGTTTCCGGCGGCCGGCCGGGCGTGTGGCGGCGCGCGGTCACGGCCGCGCTTCGGCGGCGCCCGGTCCGGCCGTTGCCTGCCGCGGTTCGGGCACACCGGAAGATCGCGTTCGCTGGCGTGGGGACAGCCGTGGTCGCGGCCGGGCTGGGCGCGCTGCTCCTGTCCGGCGGCCGGCCGGCCGCAGCGCAGCGGGCCGTCCCGGTCGCGCAGCCGCAGATCCCCGTCCTGCATCTGGCGCATATGCCGGTCGGGCCGCTGCCTGTCGCGGGTCCGACGCAGCTGGTCTCCCCGTTCACCGGCGAGCCGGTCAAGACCCTGGGCCGGGTGCTCGCCGTGAAGATCGACAACATCGTGGACGCGCGGCCGCCGGACAACCTGACCAGCGCGGATATCGTGTACCTGCTGCCGGTGGAGGGCGGGCTCAGCCGCATCTTCGCGGTGTACTCCTCCCACATCCCGAACGTCATCGGCCCGGTGCGAAGCGCCCGGGAGGACGACCTGGAGCTGCTGGCGCAGTTCGGCAGGCCGGGATTCGCCTACTCCGGTGCGACGCCGCATCTGCTTCCGTTCATCGCCCGCGCCCGCGTGGTCAACCTGTACTACCTGGACGACTATTCGGCGTATTTCCGCGACGACAACCGGGTGGCTCCGCACAACCTGTACGCCTACGGCAGCGTGCTCCGCGCCCAGCTGCGGGGAGCCAGCACCGCCCACGACATCGGGTTCCGGTTCGGCCCGGCCCCGCCCGGAGGGCACCCCACGACATCGTTCACCGTGTCCTACCCGGAGGCCACGTTCACCTTCCGCTGGTCGGCGCGGCCGCACCGCTGGCTGGTCTGGATGGACGGCACACAGGCCACCGACGCCGCCGGCGGGTACCTCGGCGCGGCCACCGTGATCATCCAGGACACGGACGTGCGGACGTCCCGGTTCCGCGAATACGGGTTCCGTCCCCCGTACGCCGAGTCCACCGGATCCGGCACAGCCGTGGTGCTCCGCGACGGACGCGCCTGGCGGGTGCGCTGGTCCCGGCCCAACCCGGACAGCGGCACCACCTACACCCTGCCCTCCGGCGCCCGGATGACATTCGCGCCCGGCCAGGAATGGGTCGTACTCACGACGACGGACTGGGCCCACGCCGGACTCTAGACCGGCTTAGCTTCGGCTCCTGCCGAGCAGGTCGTCTACGAAGCTCCGGGCGGCGGAGACGGCGTCGTTCGTCCGGCGGGCGACGTCGGCGGTGGTGCGTATCGCGCGGCCGGCCGCGCCTGGCATGACTGCCGCCGCGTCGGCGAAGGGGTTGCCCGTCTCTTCCGTGACGTGGGTGCCGGGCGGGGTTTCCAGGCGGAAGTCGCCGAGTGGGGCCGACTCGGTGGTGGTGTCGAACACCTGCCAGCGGCGCTCTCCATCGCAGGCGATGGTCTTGGCGTGGTTCTTGCCCGAGCGGGACAGATAGTCGACGCGGTACTTGTCCCGGCCGCTGACGCGCAGGCGGGACGCCGTCCGGGCCACGGGCCTTCCGTGGGTCGCCCCGGTAAAGGAGTCGATGAGGTAGCCCACGCCACCTAGGCCCGCGGACCGCACCGAATCCGGAACCCGCGCCGTCATGGCGCTCAGGTCATGCCATTCGGTCACGGTGGCCGTGAAGGCCGGGTTCTCGCCGCTGCGGTACAGCAGGTACAGCAGCTCGTCGGGGAGCGGCGAGGCGCCATCCGACTCGAGTACGGCCGGCTCGAGTACAGCGGGCTCGGCGGGCGGCATCGCCGCTTGAAGGTCGCCTTCGGAAAAGTTCTGCTGGCCCGGGCGGTGCGGCGCGAACCGGATGGAGGCCCCGAGAGCGCCCGCGGCCAGCCCCGCGACGGTCTTCATCGTCTCCCAGCCCGGCCCGCTGAACGTCACCCGCAGGCTCTCCCCCGGATCCTGGCCGATCCGGCTGCCGGCGGGCGGGTCGAACCTGGAAAGGTCCGCTGCTTCCGGCGGGTCGAGCACGACGGTCGTGAGCTCGGTGAGGCTCACCCGCTGGCCTTCGAACGTCTCCTCGTAGCGGAGCAGGATGCCGAGCTCGGCATCCACGATCACCGTCAGGTCGTCACCGAGAGAGCTGGCGCCCAGGCGGGTTGCGTGCCCGATGTCGGTCCGTTTGGTGGCCACGACCGCTATCGCGTCGCGGCCGCACGCGGTCACCGGCCCCTGCACCTCTAGCGTGTACCCGCCGAGCAGCTCGGACGGGCAGAAGAGGTGGTGCAACGGCGGCTTGTGCGCGACATCGGACTGGAACTCGGGCGGCCCCGGATCCTGCGGGCGCCATACCCAGCCGCGTTCCCCGTCGCTGCCGATGACGTACCCAGACGATTCATCCGGGTACTCCTGCCGGTAGCGCCCGCCCGGCGCGATCAGGAGCGTCGCGGGCCAGGACTGGTACCCCCGCGGCTCCTCATCGGGCGGCTCCGCGCTGGCCGACGAGGTGGAGACCCAGGGCTGCAGCTTCTCGCGCATTCGGGCCATGACGCGGCTCGCCAACAGATCCTGGTCGCTTTCGAAGCGCACGTCGGCAGCTAGGCTGAGCCGGGTCCAGTCGGCCGGTACAGCAGCCGGATCACGCCCGCCAGGTCGGTCACGTCGCTACCACCGCCAGCCCCGACTCTTAACTTCGGCTCCTACCAAGAAGGTCATCTAGGAAGCTCCGGGTGGCGGAGACTGCGTCGCTGGTCCGGCGGACGACGTCGGCCGCGGTGCGGACCGCGGTTCCGGCCGCGCCTGGCATGTCGGTGAACGGGTTACCCGTCTGCTCTACGACGCGGACGCCGGGCGGGATGTCCGGGCGGAACTCCTCGTCCGGGATCGGCTCGGTGTCGATGGCGCTCAGCTCGAACAACGAGGCAGGCCGGGCGCCGGCAAACGAGATCTGCCGGAGCACGCATCCGAGCTCGGCGTCAACGATTACGTCGGCGGGGAAGAACAGCTGCGGTTTCGCCTGCCAGCCGTCGCCGTACTTGACCGCGCGGAGCTGGTAAGCGCGACGCCCGCGGTAACTGATCTCCGCGCCGCCCGACAGCCGGCATCCGAGCAGCCAGGACGAGTCGGCCAGGTTGGCGAAGATACCCGACATCGGGTCGGCCGGCCCGACCACGGTCTGGGCCGCGGATATCTGCCAGCGATGCTCCCCGTCGCAGATGATCGTCTCCGGTTGGTTCCGGAGCAAACCGGCCAGGCGGTCGACGCGGTACTTGTTCCGACCGCTGACGCGCACGCGGGAAACCATGTGGGTGACAGGCTCCTCGTGCGTCATCGCGTTTACCGAGTCGAGGAAGAAGCCCATGCCGCCGCGGCCCGCGGCCCGCGCCGAATCCGAAATCTGCGCCGCCAGGGCGGACCGGTCATTCCAATGGTCCACGGTGGCCGTGAAGGACGGGTTGTCGCCGCTGCGGTAGAGCAGGTACAGCAGATCGTCGGGCGGTGGCGGGCCGCCTTCCGTCTGGAGTACGGCCGGCTCGGCGAGCGGCATCGCCGCTTGGAGGTCGCCTTCGGAGGAGTTCTGCCGACCCGGGCGGTGCGACGCGAACCGGATGGAAGCCCCGATAACGTCCGCAGCCAGCCCCGAGACGATCTTCGCCGCATCCGAGCCGGGCCCGCTGGACGTCTCCCGCACGCTCTCCCTGAGATTTCGGCCGATCTGGCTGCCGGGGGGCGGCGTGAACCTAGAAGCGTCCGCGGCTTCGGGCGGGTCGAGCGTGACGGCGGTCAGCTCGGTCAGGCTCAGCCGCTGGCCTTCGAACGTCTCTTCGTAGCGGAACAGGATGCCGAGCTCGGCATCGACGATTACCTCAAGGCGGTCAGAAAGAGAACCGGCGCGCAGGCGGGATAGGGGCTCGGTGCTGGTCCGCGGGGTGGCCACGACCGCTATCGCGTCCCGACCGCACGAGGTCAACGGCCCCCGCACCTCCAGCGCGAACCTCTCCAGCAGCTCGGACGGGCAGAACAGGTGCCGCAACGGCGGTTTAGGCCCGACATCGACCGGCGGCTCAGGCGGCGCCGGGTCCTGCGCACGCCATACCCAGCTGCGTTCCCCGTCGCTCCCGATGACCCGCCCGGAAGGCTCATCCCGGTACTCCTGGCGGTAGCGCCTACCCGGCGCGATCAGCAGCGCCGTGTCCCAGGAGTTATAGCCCTCCAGTTCTTCACTGGTCGCCTCTTCCCAGGTCAGCGGGGTGTTCTCTACTACCGGGATTCTCCAGATGCGACCCTCAGGGGCCCACGACGGCCGTATCGCGCGCACCCGACTCATCCGCAGGTCCTGGTCGATTTCGGAGTGCGTGTCGGCAGACAGGCTGAGCCTGGTCCAGTTGGCCCGGTAGAGCAGCCCGATCACGCCCTGCAGGTCGGTCATATCGCCACCGCCGTCAACCCTGGCCAGCCAGTCCCGGAACAGCAGCATATGCGACCGCTGTCCGTCAGCCTCCGACGCGCTGGAGGAGCGGGTATCGGACGCGGCCATGCTGGTGCCTTCCGTTAATCCGGGACCGCCAGTGACGACGGGCTTCAGCCGAGCTGGCCGGACAGGAGGCCGAGCTTGCGGGGGTCGCCGATGCCGTGCATGGCCTGGATCCGGCCGGCCTTCATGGTGAGGATCAGGACGACCGACAGGGTGCGGCCGGTGAACGCGAGCAGGGCGGGCTGGCCGGCGACCGGGTGCGTGACCAGGGTGGTGCCCGGTCCGAGGTAGTACAGCAGGTTCCTGGCCACCCGGTCGGCACCGCGGATCACGCCGACCCTCGGCCCGTCCGGGCCCGCGTCGAAGTCGCCCCAGACGTCCGGGGCCAGCACTTCGAGCAGGCCGTCCAGGTCTCCGCTGGCGCAGGCGGCGATGAACCTCTCCGTGACCTGCCGGTGCTCGACCGCGTCGACGTCGACCCCGGCGACGCCCTGACCGGCCTCGATCTTCTGACGGGCCCTCCTGGCCAGCTGCCGGCAGGTGGCCGCGGGGCGGCCGAGGGTCTCCGCGACGGAGTCGAAGGGCACCCCGAAGATGTCGTGCAGGACGAAGACGACCCGTTCGGCCGGGCTGAGCCGCTGCAGCATGACGAGCAGGGCTAGCTGGACATCGTCGTCGAGGGTGATCCGATCCGCCGGGTCGGCGGGCGGCTGGAGGCCTACGGGCGACTGGCGGTCGGCTCCGGCTCCGGTGGCGAACTCGATCTCGCCGGCGTCTTGCGGACGCTCCCGGCGTGACCGGGCGGAGCGGATCTGGTCCAGGCACAGCCGGCTGGTCACCACGATCAGCCAGCCTCGTTCGTCTTCGATCTCGCCGGGCCTGGCGCGCAGCAACCTGGTGAACGCATCCTGGACCACGTCCTCGGCCGCGCCGATGTCGCCCAGCATCCGGAAGGCCAGGTCGATCAGGTACGGGCGATGCTCGTTCCAGGCCTGGATGACCTGCTTATCGTTCTGGTCCACGGTCGCGCCTTACCTCCCGGCAGGTTTGTGCCCCTTGTCGATAGGACGACACGTGGGCGCTGAAAGTGACAGCGTCACGTTCTGGTCGGTGGTCCCGTCCTTCAGCGGTGAGACATTCCGGACGAGGCGGGGGAACTGATGGAACTGGTACAGAGCCGGATCGTCACCGACGACGTCGAGGGCCTCGCCGGGTTCTACGCCAAGCTGCTCGGCGTGCCGGCCGCGCTGAACGAGTACTACGTCGAGATTGCGGCCGGGCCGGGCTCGGTGGGCTTCTGCCGGCGGAGGTTCACCGAGTACCGCGAGGCCGAGTGTCCCGCGCAACGTCAGGGCCGGGAGGAGATCATCCTGGACTTCCTCGTCGATGACGTGGACGACGAGTACCCGCGGATCGCCGCGCTCGGCGTCGACTGGGTGATGCTGCCCACCACCCAGCCCTGGGGCAACCGGTCGATGATGTTCAGGGACCCGGCCGGGAACCTGGTCAACGTGTTCAGCCGGGATCGGGGCACCGGCGGGTGAGCGGCACCGCAGGCTGGTGCCGTTGGTCAGGATCGGCGGCGGTTGAGCCGCCAGAAGCAGTAGCCGGCCAGGGCCAGGGCGAGGGCCAGGAACATCCCGGTCTCGGACCACTGGAGCGGCCAGTAGTGGCTGGCGGGCTGGTAGCTCTCGGCGACCCGGATCCCGTGGCTGGCCACGCAGTTGTTCAGCGTGGCTGAGCCTGGACCCACCGCGGTGCCTCGGTGCGAGCCAAGCGAGTCCGATACCAGCGGCTCGCAGGACGCGGGAATGCTTCTGACCGGCTGCCCGGCGGCGTTGACGCCTTGGCTGGACATGATCCAGGCGCCGGGCTGGCCAGGGACGGCGCTGGCGGTGAGGACCAGCTTGGGGTTGGCACGGAGGCTGACGTTCGCTCCCGCGGCCGCGATCGTGGTGACCGTATGGCTGGTCGGGAACAGGTGCGGGCGGATCCACAGCGGGGTGATGAACTGGACGGCGGCGAAGATGGCCAACGTGACGGCCATGGCGGGGATCGCGCGCCGGATGACCAGCCCGACGGTGACGCCGAGCGCGAAGGCGAACGCGGCGTAGCCGAGCGGGGTGATGCCGTGCGTGGGGAAGACGAACCAGCCGAACCGGCCCTCGCTGAAGATCGAGGAGCTGCCGCCGAGCCCGACGGCTTTGCCGATGGGCGCCGCCCACCAGGCCTGCAGGAGGCTGAACGCCTCGGTCACGGCCATGGCGGCCGCCCCGGTCAGCGCGAGCTTGAGCGCCAGCCACCGAGTCCGGGTGATGCTCTGGTTCCAGGTCAGCCGGAAGGTCCCGGTCTCGAGCTCGCGGGCGATCAGCGGGGCGCCCCAGAAGACGCCGGTGATCGCGGGCGCGATGAGGATGACCAGGACGCTGAAGAAATAAAAGATCGCGTAGGCACTGCCTGGGACGAGGAAGTCTCCTCCCCCCGAGGCCAGGTTGCTAAGGAACGTGCTGGCCAGCCCCGCGCAGGCATCGCCGTGGCAGGTGAGGAGCCCGCTGCTGTTGTACCTGCCGGACAGGTCCGAGGCGGTGGCGGCCACCACGATCGCGAACACGGCCAGCGCCGCGGCCGCGGTGATGGCCTCGGCACGGAACTGCCGCCAGGTCAGCCAGATCATTTCCGCACCTCCAGGTGACGGTGGTCGTGGCGGGAAGCGGGTCTGGCGGCCTGCCTCATGTAGGCGAGAACCAGGTCTTCCAGGCTCACCTCGGACACCGTCCAGGCCGGGTCGAAGACTGGCCCGCTGCTCCGGACTAGCAGGGTGGTCTGCACGTTGGTGTGGCTGGCGGAGATGACCTGCAGCCGGTCAGGCAGCGAGGCCGGGTCGCGGCGCGGGCCGGACAGCAGGTGATGGGTGGCCAGCAGCTCCTCGACCGGCCCGGCGACCCGCACCCGCGAGTCAACCAGCACGATCACGTAGTCGCACGCCCGTTCCAGGTCGCTGATCAGGTGCGAGGACAGCACGACGCTGACTTCCTGTTCGGCGACGGTTTCCATCAGGTCCTGCAGGAACTCCCGCCGCGCTAGGGGATCGAGGCTGGCCACCGGCTCATCCAGAATCAGCAGCTCCGGCCGCTTGGCGACGGCCAGGGTGAGCGCGAGCTGGGCGCGCTGCCCGCCGGACAGCGTCCCGGCCTTCTGCTTGGGGTCCAGGTCCAGCCGCTCGACGCGCGCTTGGGCCAGCTTTGCATCCCAGGCCGGGTTGAGGTGTGCGCCCAGCCGCAGGTGGTCGACGACCGGCAGCCCGGCATACAGCGGTGCGTCCTGGGCCAGGTACCCGACCCGGGCCAGCTGCGCCGGGCCGGCCGCGGGCCGGTTACCGAGCACCTCGATCGTGCCCGTGGTCGGCGTCAGCATCCCCGCGGCCAGGTTCAGCAGGGTCGTCTTCCCGGCCCCGTTCGGGCCGACCAGGCCGACGACGTGCCCGGCCGGGATGGACAGCGTGCATCCAGCCAGCGCCCACCGCCCCCGGTACTGCTTGCCGAGCCCCTCGGTTTCGATGACAGCGGTCACGCTATGTCCTCCTCACTCGCGGACCGGAAAGTGCTGGCGAACAGGGCCTCGATGGACTCGTCGTCCAGCCCGGCGCGCCGCGCCTGGCCCAGCCACCGCTGCAGCTCGCGGCGCAGCGGCCCGTGCGCGGCCAGCGAGCCGTCAGCCAGCGTCCCGGTCACGAACGTGCCGATCCCGGGCCGGGCCGCCACCAGCCCCTCGTATTCCAGCTCCCGGTAGGCCTTGAGCACCGTGTTCGGGTTGATCGCGAGCCCGGCGGACACGTCCTTGACCTTCGGCAGCTGGTCGCCCTCGTGTAGCAGGCCCAGCCGCAGCGCGTGCCGGACCTGGTGGATCAGCTGCATGTACGGCGCGACCCCGGACCGGCCGTCCAGGTGAAACTCGATCACTGAGTCTCCAATGCTGGACCTCTATTTATCTAGGTACCTAGCACTATATGTGCATGGCTAGATAGCTTGTCAAGGAATTACATGACGGCTATGCGTGCGCCACGCTCATCAGGGACGGTGGCCCTGGCCCGCGCCGTCAGGGAGACTGGCGCGCCCGGTGCCGGTCCGGTCCCGGTGCAGGGCCAGGGCCCCCGCGGCGCCGACCAGCGCCGCGGCACCGGCGGATCCGGCGACTAGCCACCGGCCGGTCCGCGGCAGCCGGCGCCACGACGAGAGGCTGGCGACCACGTCCAGGGCGTCGGATAGGGCGCCCGCGGCGACCCACACGCTGGCCGGTCCGGGATCGGCGGCCGTGCTCCGCAGGGCCGTTAGCGCGCCGAGCCCCAAGGCGACGTCACGCGCTCCCAGCGCGCGCCCGAACACCGACGCGGCCAGGTCATCCGCGGCCGCGCCCACCCAAGGGCGGGATGGTACCGACGGGCGGGCCAACGCGGCCAGGCCGATGGCTACCCGCCCGGCCGCCACCGCCGCCGCGCCGCGCCGGGCCAGCGCCGGGAGGTCAGTCTCGATAGAGTCCACGGCGCGGATCGTAGCTCAGCCGACGTCGCTGACTTGCTACCGGAGCCTGCGGAAGGCTAGTTCGGTGACTCCGTTCGCGAAGGTGGTGGCCGAGATGGGGTCGAGCCTGGGTGAGGGGCCCGGGGGGTCGAACAGGCGCGTGCCCTGGCCGGCTAGGTAGGGAAAGAGCGACATCCGGTACTCGTCGATGAGGTCCAGGTGGATGAGCGACCGCCAGAAGCCGACGCCGCCGTGGGCGACGATGTAGCCGTCGCCGTCCAGCTTGAGCTTCTCGACTTCCGCGCCCAGGTCGCCGCTCGCGACGGACGTGTTGGCCCAGTCGGCGGTGGTGATGGTGCGGCTGAAGACGATCTTGCGCGCGGCGTTCATGGCGTCGGCGTAGGGGTGATCGTCCGCCTCGGGGAAGTACTGGGCCGCGTCCTGGTAGTGCTTGCGCCCCATGATGTGCACGTCGGCGCCCTCGTAGAAGTCGCGGGTGCGGCCTTCAAGAGCCGGGTCGTCCGGAACGTCGCGGCAGAAGTCGAAGAAGCTGGTGTCCTCCACGGCGATGATGCCGTCGAGCGAGTAGTCGAAGATCCGCGCTATCACCGTCCGCATAGCGGATCAGGCCAGGTACTTGGCGAGGCCGTCGAGCATTTCTGCGGTGCCTTCCCTGCGGAACTGCGGCGCATCGGGCCCGTCGAAGCCGTCGAGGTAGGCACCCTGCTCGGTCCACGTCAGCGCCGTCCCCTCGGCGGTCGCGGCGAACCCGATGGTGGCGACGGAGACGGAGATGCGCGCGTCGTTGGCGTACATCTCGTAGCTGTAGATGATCCGCTGGTCCGGGACGATGTCGTAGTAGCAGGCGTCGTACCGGTAGCTGACGCCCTGGTAGCCGAAGCCGAAGCGCTCGCGGCCGCCGATCCTGAAGTCGAACTCCGTATCGCCGGCGTCCGCGCCAGGCTCGCTCAGGTCGCCCGTGTCGCCCCAGGCCTCCTTGGCCTCCTTGGAGGCGAAGGCGGCGAACACGCGGGATACGTCCGCCGGGTAGGTGCGCTCGATCTCGAACGTGTCGTGGATGACGGGCCGCTCTGTCATGGAATCTCCTCGTGGTTCGGTGTGGTCTCGGCCAGGTACTGGCCGAGACGGTCCAGGTGCCGCTCAACGAAGGTGCGCCGCTCGGAGATCCAGCGTTCGGCCGATCGCAAGGTCATCGCGTTAAGGCTGCACGTGCGGGTGCGGCCGAGCTTCTGCGTCCGTACGAGACCGCTGGCCTCGAGGATCTGCACGTGCTGGACGACCGCGGCGAGCGACATGGTCAGCGGCCTGCCGAGTTCGCTGACCGAGGCCGGCCCTTGGCTGAGCCGCTCCAGCATGAGCCTTCGCCCGGGATCGGCCAGCGCGTGGAAAACGCGGTCCAGGTCCGGCGCATCGTTAAGCACGTGCTTGAGTATTCCTGGCCGCGGCCAAACAGTCAAGTTTCTGCTTGACTATGGAGAAGCGGACACTCCTTCCCTAGAGAACCCGGCCTTGTCACATAGCCGCGGGCCCATCCGTCAGGCCGATAACGGATGACGAGGGGACAATGTGACCGATGGACGAGAACGAATGGCTGGCCTCGCGGTTCGAGGCCAGCAGGCCCCGGCTGCAGTCGGTGGCCTACCGGATGCTCGGCTCGCTCAGCGAGGCCGAGGACGCCGTCCAGGAGGCGTGGATCCACGCCGAACGCGCCGGCGCGGGGGACGTGGCGAACCTGGAGGGGTGGCTGACCGCCATCGTCGCGCGCGTGTGCCTGGACATGCTGCGCTCGCGTAAGTCGCGCCGCGAGGAGCCGCTGGCGATGGACCAGGCCATCGCGGCCGCCGGACCCGAGCAGGAGGCGGTGCTGGCCGACTCGGTGGGGCTCGCCATGCTCGTGGTGCTCGACACGCTGGCGCCCGCCGAGCGGGTCGCGTTCGTGCTGCACGACATGTTCGGCCTGCCGTTCGGCGAGATCAGCGCGGTCACCGGGCGCTCCTCGGCGGCCACGCGCCAGCTGGCCAGCCGGGCGCGCCGCCGGGTCCGGGGCACCGCGACGGTCCCTGGGACGCGCCTGGCCCGGCAGCGGGAGATCGCCGCCGCGTACCTCGCCGCCGCGCGTGGCGGCGATATGAGCGCGCTGCTGTCCATCCTCGACCCCGACGTGGTGCTGCACGCGGACGCGCGCGCCGTGCCTTCTGGCGTCCCCATCACCATCCGCGGCGCGGCGGTCATCGCCCACGGCGCGATCGCCGCCTCCGGCCGATCCCGGCACACTGGTCTCGCGCTGATCAACGGGAGCCCGGGAATCATCATGGCCCCGTCCGGGCGGCTGACGCTGGCGCTCGCCTTCACCTTCGCCGACGACAAGATCACCCAGATCGAGGTGATCGCCGACCCCGACCGCCTCAGCGAACTCGTCCTCGCGGTGCTTAACTAAGCACGCGGCCTGAGATTATTATCTATTATTCCGATGTGAATGACCGAAAAAGGGCCTCGTGGTCCTCCCTGCGCCAGACGTGCTCGCGGTACGTCAGCGCGTCCCCCGGGCCGCCCCCGGTCGGCGGCGGCCCGTCGGTGAGGAAGAACTTCGGCTCCTTGATCGCCGAACGGGCGGGAAGCTGAGGTGCGTCTGAACGGGCGGGAAGCCGAGGTGCGCCTGAACGGGCGGGAAGCCGAGGTGCGTCGCTACCGGCGACGGCGGTCGGTAGCGCTGGCCGCGTTCGCGATGATCACCGCGAAGGGCGGGATCACCAGCGCGACCGCCGAGACGGCGATCGCCGCGGTCGCCGAGTACCGGTCCAGGACCGCCCAGGCCAGGACGAACAGGCCGATGCAGATGGCCATGAGCAGGAAGTACAGGCGCTTGTCGCCGCGAGACGGCTGCAGCCCCGCCGGTCCGTCCCGGCCTTCTCCACTACTTGCCACGAGCGTCCGCCGTCCAGGGATAAAGATAACGTTTCGATAACATGCTACCAACAACCGGTTTGGGCCGTACTGCGACCGGTAGCTGAGTAAGCGCTTAACCAGAGCAAGCGCTTACTCCGCCGACGCGCAGAGGACGTGAGCATGGCCGACCGGCTGACGATCTACGAAGTCGCGAAGCGCAGCGGCGTATCGACCGCGACGGTGTCCAGGGTCATGGCCGACGGCAAGGGCTTCTCGGCGGCCACCCGGGAGCGGGTCAGGGCCACGGCAGCCGAGCTGGGCTGGGTACCGAGCGGAGCGGCCCGCGGCCTGGCCTCGCGGCGCAACGGGATCGTCGGCCTGCTGTTCCCGGACCTGGGCAACTCCGGAGAGCTTGAGGAGGAGTCGCCGCTGTACGTGGATCAGGTGATCCGCGGCGCGGAGCGGGCGGCGACCTCCGCCGCTCACGCCGTCCTGATCGCGGCCACGCACACCACGGCAGGCCGTGACCTGGCGTTCATGGTGGCAGGGAAGGTCGACGGCCTGGTGATCATGGCACGCTGCCTTTCCGAGCAGGACATCGCGGTCCTGTTCAATAGCCTGCCGGTCGTCGTGCTGGCCGACCGCTACACCGGCGGCGGACCCGACTTCGTCGGCGCCGACAACCGCAGCGGAGCCAGGGCCATCACCACGCACCTGATCCGCGTCCACGCCCACACCGACCTGGCGTTCCTGGCCGGCCCGGCCGACTCGCCGGACTCCGGCGAGCGCTTCGCGGGTTTCTGCGAGGCGCTGCGCGAGGCTGACCTGCCCGTCCCGGACGCCCCGACCGCCAGCGGCGGGTTTACCGAGGCCGGCGGCGGGGCGGCCGTGGCGGCGCTGATCGCCGAGGGGCGCAGGCCCCGGGCCATCGTGTGCGGCAACGACGAGATGGCCATCGGCGCGCTGAGCGCGCTGCGGGCCAGCAAGCTGCGCGTGCCGGCCGACATCGCCGTGACCGGGTTCGACGACATCGGCGTCGCCCAGCACGTTCGCCCCACCCTGACCACCGTCCGCCAGCCCATGCGAGCGCTGGGCGAGGAGGCGGTCCGGATCTTGCTTGATCGCATCCAAAACAGGGCCGCACCGCGGGCCTCGGTCGTGCTACCGACCGAGGTCGTGATCCGCCGCAGTTGCGGCTGCGCGCGATAGCACACCAAAGGAGAACCATCATGGCAAATCTGCCGAACCTGAGATCGGTCGCGGCCTGCGTGGGCGCAGCGGCCCTGCTCGCGGCGGGCGCCAGCGCGTGCTCATCCCCACGCGGCCGGCACCGGCACTAGCACCAGCAGCGGGGGCGGCACCCTGACCATCCAGGGCGACACCGGAAACCCGACGCTGGTCGAGAACTTCAACCCGTTCCAGCCCGCCACCGAACTGCACGGCGCTTACCTGATCTACGCGCCGCTGGAGACCGTCAGCTCGATCAACGGCAGCTACACGCCGTTCCTGGCCACCGGGTACAAGTTCACCAGCCCCACGACGCTGGTGTACACGATCCGGCAGGGGGTGAAGTGGAGCGACGGCACCGCGTTCACCCCGGCCGACGTGGTGTTCACGTTCAACCTGCTGAAGAAGTACAAGGCGCTGGACACTAACGGGGTCTGGTCGCAGATCAGCGCGGTATCCGCCTCGGGCAACGACGTCACGTTCACCTTCAAGGCGCCCGACGTCCCGTTCGCCGCGACGATCGCGCAGACCCCGATCGTGCCCGAGCACATCTGGTCGTCGATCTCCAACCCGGTGACCTTCACCGACACGCACCCGGTGGGCACCGGGCCTTACACCCTCAAGACCTTCGCGCCGACCCAGTACACGCTGGCCAAGAACCCGCTGTACTGGGACGCGTCGAAGATCGCGCCGACCTCGGTCGTGTTCCCCGCCCAGGCGACCAGCCAGAGCACCAACCAGCTCGAGGTGAGCGAGGGCCAGTTCGACTGGTCTTACACGTACCTGCCCGACGTCAAGGCGACCTACGTGGACCGCGACCCGTCCACCAACCAGTACTGGTTCCCGCCCGGCGGCACCATCGGCCTGTTCCTCAACCTGACCCAGGCGCCGTACAGCAACGTCAACTTCCGTCAGGGCGTCTCGCTGGCGCTCAACCGCGCCACGATCGCGCAGAAGGCGGTCAACGGCTACATGAGGCCCGCCAGCACGAGCGGGATTATTCTTCCGAACGAACAACAGTGGCTCGACCCGAGCCTGCTGGGCCAGGGCGTGGTCAGCCAGAACCATGGCGCCGCCATGGCCGCATTCGCCAGGGCCGGTTACACCTCTCAAGGCGGCAAGCTGATGGGGCCGAACGGCCAGGCCACGGTGACCATCGTGCTGCCGAACAGCTTCACCGACTGGGCCGCGGCGGCCACCGAGATCAGCAGTGAGCTCGGGCAGGTCGGCATCAAGGTGAACCTGGACGAGCCGCAGTACGCGCAGTACGCGCAGACCACGCAGGCCGGGACGTTCAACGCCGCCATCGGCGGCTTCGGCGGCACCGGCATCCCGTACAACGACTACGACCTGGCGCTGAACAGCGCTTACGCGGCTCCGGTCCACACGCCCACGGTGAACAACTTCGAGCGGTTCAACAACGCCGGGGTCAACCAGGCGCTGGCCTCGCTGGCGGCGGCCACCAACCCGTCCGCGCAGCAGCAGGCCACCGATCGCCTCGAGACGATGATGTACCAGACCGTCCCGGTCGTCCTGCTGTACTACGGCGGCAGCTGGGGCCTGTTCTCCACCAAGCACTTCACCGGCTGGCCGTCGGCCAGCGACCCGTACACCCTGCCGACCAACTACAACTACTCGCTGCTGACGGTCGTGACCCGCCTGGTCAAGGCCTGAGGCGCGGCAGGGTGAAAGGAGCGCACGGTGCGGTACATCCTGCGCAAGGTGACGCTGTTCATCGTCACGCTGTGGGCGGCGATCACCCTGAACTTCATCCTGCCGCGGCTGATGCCCGGCTCACCGGTCGACGCGGCGCTCGGCAAGCTCGCGTCGGCCGGCGTGCCGATCACCAACGCGGAAAAGGCGGCCGTCGAGGCCCAGCTCGGCGCACCGCACACGAGCATCCTCGTCCAGTACGGGGACTACCTGCGGAACATCGCGACGCTGCGGTTCGGCACGTCGTTCTCGTTCCCCAGCCAGACGGTCGCGCAGACCATCGGCAAGGCCCTGCCCTGGACGGTGGTGCTCGTCGGCGCGACGACGATCTTCGCGTTCGTCATCGGGACCCTGCTCGGGGTCTACGCCGGGTGGCACCGCGCCAAGTTCGCCGACACTTCGGTGACGATCGGCGCGACCATCTTCGGCGCGTTCCCGCCGTTCTGGCTCGGCCTGCTGCTGCTGTACTGGCTGGCGTTCAAGTTCGGCTGGTTCCCGCTCAAGGGCGGCTACTCCCCCGGCACGACGCCGAACTGGAGCCTGTCGTTCCTGGGTGACGCGCTGGACCACAGCGTGCTGCCCGCGCTGACGCTGGCCATCACGACCCTGTCGGGCTGGGTGTTCGGCATGCGCAACAACATGATCAACACCCTGGGCGAGGACTACGTGACCTTCGCCGAGGCCAACGGCCTGCGCTCGCGGACGGTCGCGCTGCTGTACGCGGCGCGCAACGCGCTGCTGCCCAACGTCACGGCGTTCGGGCTGATGCTGGGCGCGGTGGTCGGCGGGTCGGTCCTGGTGGAGGGCATCTACAGCTACCCGGGCGTCGGCAACCTGCTCTACATCGCCGTCAGCAACCACGACTACCCGCTCATGCAGGCGCTGCTGCTGGTCTTCACCCTCAGCATGCTGGTCGCGATCTTCGTCGTCGACCTGCTCTACCCGCGCCTCGACCCGCGAGTCCGGAGTGCGACATGACCATCATCACCCCCGTGCCGCCGCCGGAGGCTCCCCGAGGGGGTCTGGGGGGAAAGGCTTCCCCCCAGGCGCGGGGGGGTCTGGGGGGGTCGTCCCCCCGAGGCAGGCACAGCCCGCTGCGCTTCATCGGGCGGGCGCTGCGCACCCTGTGGAGCAACGGCAAGGCGCGAACCGGAATGATCATCCTCGGCCTGATCGTCCTGGCGGCGATCTTCGCCCCGCTGATCGCGCCGCATTCGCCCACGGCGACCAACTTCACCCCGTACGCGGGCCCGAGCGCGACCAACTTGCTCGGCACGACGGGCAACGGCCAGGACGTGTTCTCGCAGCTCATCTTCGGCGCGCGGGTCTCGCTGATCGTCGGCTTGTGCGCCGGGGCGCTGGCCACCCTGGTGGCGGTGACGATCGGCCTGATCTCGGGCTACCGGCCCGCCGCGATCGACGAGCTGCTCAGCGTCGTCACCAACCTCGCACTGGTGATCCCGGCGCTGCCGTTGATGATCATCCTGGCGGCTTACCTGCAGGGCCGTTCGGTGTGGACGATCGTGCTGGTCGTCGCGTTCACCAGCTGGGCCACCGGCGCCCGGGTGATCCGCAGCCAGACCAAGACGCTGCGCACGCGCGACTTCGTCACCTCGGCGGTGTTCTCCGGCGAGCGGCTCCCGCGGATCGTGTTCCGCGACATCCTGCCCAACATGACGCCCCTGGTCGCGGCCAGCTTCCTGGCCGCGGCCACCGCCGCGGTCCTGGCCGAGGCCAGCCTGGAGTTCCTCGGCCTGGGCAACCCGTCCACGGTCAGCTGGGGCACCATCTTGTACAACGCCCAGCAGCAGAATGCGCTGCTCACCGGGCAGTGGCTGATGGTGTTCGCGCCCGGCCTGGCCATCGTCTTGCTGATGGTGTCGTTCACGCTGATCAACTTCGGTGTCGACGCGCTGTCCAACCCACGGCTGCGGGAGAAGTGATGGCCCTACTGGAAGCACGCGGCGTCAACGTCGTCTACTCACCGGCCCGCGGTCAGCGGATCTGGTCGGTCCGCGACGTGGATATCACCATAGAGCAGGGCGAGTTCGTCGGGCTGGTCGGCGAGTCCGGGTGCGGCAAGTCGACCCTCGGCTTCGCCCTGACCCGGATGCTGCGCCCGCCGGCCCACCTGTCGGGCGGCGTCATCCACTTCGACGGCACCGACATCGCCAGCCTGGCCGGCGAGCGGCTGCGCCGGGCTCGGCGCGGCGGGTTCGCGCTGGTCCTGCAGAGCGGCATGAACGCCCTGAACCCGGTCCGGACCATCGAGCACCACTTCGGCGACGTCCTTAAGGCGCACGCGCGACCGGGCGACGAGCTGTCGGGCGACGGGGTTCGTCGCCGGGCCGCCGAGTTGCTCGAGGCGGTGCGCCTCGAGCCGGCGGTGCTGACCCGCTACCCGCACGAGCTCTCTGGCGGGATGCGGCAGCGGGTCTCGATCGCGCTGGCGCTGTCCCTGCAGCCGCGGCTGATCGTCTTCGACGAGCCGACCACCGCGCTGGACGTGATCGTGCAGCAGGCGGTGATGGACACGATCAAGGACCTGCAGCGGGAGCGCGGCTTCTCCGCCATCTTGATCAGCCACGATCTCGGCGTCGTGCTCGAGGCCACGGACCGGGTCATGGTCATGTATGCGGGCCGGATCGTCGAGGACCAGCCGGCTCGGGTCATGAACCACGGGCTGCACCATCCCTACACCGAGGCGCTGCTGGACTGCTACGGCGACCCGCGGGCCGAGGTCGTCCAGCTCGGCGGCATCCCCGGTACCCCGCCGGACCTGTCGGTGCCGAACACCGGGTGCTCGTACGCGCCCCGCTGCCCGCTCACCGAGGACATCTGCCGCAGCCAGGATCCCCCGCTGCTCTCGCTGGCGCCGGGCCGGGCGGCGTGTCACGTGCGGGCCCGGGTCGCGCACGTAGAAGAGGAGGTCGGCAGTGTCCGCTAGCGATGTCCCTGCGCTGACCGTTACTGGCGTGTCGAAGGTCTTCGGAGTCCGCGGGCGCGGCCGCCGGACGGTCACCGCGGTCGACGACGTGTCCTTCGCGGTCGCCCCGGGCGCGGCCGTGGGCCTGGTCGGGGCGAGCGGCAGCGGGAAGAGCACGCTCGCCAAGATGATCACAGGCTCGGAGCGCCCGACGTCCGGGGAGATCACGTTCGGCGACACCTTGGTCGGGCGGCTGCGCGCGGGCGGCCTGCGTCAGCTTCATCGCCGGGTGCAGATGGTGTTCCAGGACCCGTACGGCGCGCTCAACCCGCTGCACACCGTGGAGTACACGGTGATGCGCCCCTGCCAGAACTTCCTCGGCATGTCCCACGCGCAGGCCACGGACCGGGTCGCCGAACTGCTCGAGACGGTGGGCCTGGTCCCGGCCGAGCAGTTCGCGGCCAAGCTCCCGCACCAGCTGTCCGGCGGCCAGCGCCAGCGCGTGCTCATCGCGCGCGCGCTCGGCAGCGACCCCGACCTGATCGTGGCCGACGAGCCCGTCTCGATGCTCGACGTCTCGCTGCGGGCCGGGGTGCTCAAGCTGCTGGCCGAGCTGCGCAGGACGCGCGGGCTGAGCCTGCTCTACATCACCCACGACTTGCTGTCCGCGCGCCTGATCACCGACGAAATCCTCGTGCTGAACCAGGGACGGGTCGTCGAGCGCGGCCAGACCAAGCAGGTCCTGCAGCACCCGACGGACAAGTACACGATCCAGCTGCTGAACGCCGTAGCGAACCCGTTCGCGGTCAATAGATCGGATCAGAGCAGAGCAGATCAGAGCAGAAGTGGGATAGGGGGCGCGGCAAGAGGCAACGGGATGGGGGGCCCGGCAAGAGGCAATGGTGTGGGGGGCCCGGCAACAGGCAGGAGTGCAACATGAGCTCGTGGCGGCACGCGTTGCCGAAGTCTTGGCTGGCCGGGGCGGCGGTCGGCACCGTGGCGGTCCTCGCCGCGCTGCTGGCGCCCGCGCAGCAGGCCCGCGCCAGCGGCGCGGACGGCGCGCCGGTAGCGAACTACACCGGGCTCACCCCGGCGCAGCGGGCCAACCTGCTGTCCATCGCCCGCGACACCTGGAAGTTCTACGACGTGGACGTTGACTCGGCGACGAACCTGCCGATGGACAACATCACGTTCGCGGGCGGTTCGGCGACGCCCACATCGGAGGGCAGGTACACCTCGGCGGCCAACATCGGCGTGTACCTCTGGGCCGTGGTCTCGGCCCGGGACCTCGGGCTTATCACCGAGGCGCAGGCGCAGGCCAGGATCACGGCCACGCTGACCGAGGTGTCGCACCTGCAACGGTACGACGGGTTCCTTTATCAGTGGTACGACACCACCAACGGCAACGTACTGCTCAACCCGGGCCAGGGCGACTGCCCCGCCGGGGCGACGCCGACGAACAACAACTGCTTCTTCTTGTCCAACGTCGATAACGGCTGGTACGCCTCGGGGCTCATCATCGTGCGGGAGGCCATGCCGGAGGAGGCGCACCTGGCGGACAGCCTGATCGCGCCGATGAACTTCGGGATCTTCTACGACGACCGGGCCGAGACGCATTGCAACACCAACCCGGCCATCCCCGGGAACCAGCCGACCGGGCAGATGTTCGGCGGGTACTACGTCGGGCTGCCGCCGTACGAGGGCAACAACGCGGAGCAGTACTACTACCACAACGGCGCGTTCTACAGCGACCCGCGGATCTCCGCCTACATCGGCATGGGCCTGCACCAGATGCCGGGCAACGTGTGGTGGCGCAGCTGGCTCGAGCTCCCGCCGAAGGCCCCGTTCACCGACTGCCAGTCCACCGACCCCGACTTCTCCTGGCAGGGGCAGTGGCCGATGGGCGGCTCTTGGCAGACCTACACCGACCCCCAGTCCGGTCAGCAGTTCCCGGTCTGGCAGGGGCACTACACCTACCCGGGCACCAACCTGACCTTCATCCCGACCTACTCGGGCGGGATGTTCGAGGCGATGATGCCGAACATCGTCGTGCCCGAGACGAGCTGGGGCCCGAACAGCTTCGGCCTCGCGGACGCCCGCACCGTCCAGGTGCAGATCAGGTACGCCACCCAGCAGCTGGGCTACAAGGTGTGGGGCATGTCGCCGTCCAGCACGGCCGATGACTCCGGCGGCTACTCCGGGTACGGCGTGGAGGGCCTGGCCTTCCCGTACTACGGGACCGGGGCCACCGCCGGCAACCCGAACGAGGGGCTGTCGCAATGCCACGGCTGCGCCACCGAGGACGTGGTCACCCCGCATGCGTCGTTCATCGCGCTGGATGTCGCGCCGCAGCAGGCTTACCACAACATCCAGGCGCTGCGCGCCGACTATCCGGGGCTGTACGGGCCTGTCGGCTTCTTCGACGCGGTCAACCCCACCTCCGGCGCGGTCGGCCACCGCGACCTCGTGCTCGACCAGTCGATGATCATAGCGTCGCTGGACAACGCGCTCAACAACCGCGTGATCCAGCGCGACTTCGCCAGCGATCCGGTCTCCTGGGCCGCGCGCGAGTACCTGTCCCTCGAGAACTTCAACCTCGGGGACTGACTGCGGACGGGACGGGAACCAACCGCCGTTCGGGATAAATCAGGAGGAACGTAATGGGGGCGCGCACCGACTGGGAACGCAGGATCGGACGGCGGGGGGTGCCCGGGCAGGCTGACGGCACGGGCGGCCTGGCGGCACCGGGCGCGCTGCGCGCGGCGCCGGGCCGGGGGCACGTCACGCTGGAGTGGGATCCGGTGCCGGGGGCGGCCGGGTACCTCGTCTACCGCGCCGACCGGTCCGGCGGCCCGTTCGAGCCGCTGGACCACGGCGGCGGGGACGTGCTCGCGGTCCCGGCCGGGCCGTACGCCGACACGTCGGGCCAGGCGGGCCGGGTCAGGTACTACGCGGTGGCGGCGGTGGCCGACGGGGAGTCCGCCGGGCCGAGGTCAGCGCCGGTCGCGGCGGCACCGGGCTCGGCGCCGGCCGCGGGACCGGGCCCGGTGCGGATCGACGTCGGCGACGTGCCCTCCGGCGAGCTGGGCCGGCCGTGGGAACCCATGATCGGCTCGGAGCACCTCAGCTACCTGCTGCGGGAGGATCGCACCGGCGGCCGGGTGATCGGCACCGAACTGCGCAAGGCGCTGCGGATCGCCCGTGACGAGTTCGGCGTGCGGGCCGTCCGCGCGCACGGCATCCTGTGCGACGACCTCGGCGTGTACACCGAGTCGCAGGGCCGTCCTGCCTACTCCTTCGATGGGGTGGACCGCGTGTACGACACCCTGATGGAGGACGGCCTGCGGCCCGTCGTCGAGCTGTCCTTCATGCCCGCGGCCCTGGCCCGCGACCCGAGCAAGACCGTATTCAACTACGAGGGGATCATCTCCCCGCCGCGGAACTGGTCCCGCTGGAGGGACCTGGTCCGGGCGCTCGCCGACCACCTCCTGCAGCGGTACGGCGAGGATGAGGTCACGAGCCACTGGGCGTTCGAGGTGTGGAACGAGCCGAACATCGGGGTGTTCTGGTCCGGCACGGCGCAGGAGTACTTCCGGCTCTACGACACCTCCGCCGGAGCGGTCAAGTCCGTCCACCCGGGACTGCGCGTCGGCGGGCCGGCCTCGGCGGCGACGGGCTGGGTCAGGCAGCTTCTCGCCCACGTAGGCGGCTCCGGCGCGCCGCTGGATTTCGTGTCCACCCATGTCTACGGGAACGTGCCGCTGGACATGCGGCCGGCGCTCGCGGCGGCCGGCCGGGAGGGCACGCCGATCTGGTGGACCGAGTGGGGGGCGACCCCGAGCCACTTCAACCGCGTCGGCGATTCCGTGTTCGCCGCGGCGTTCCTGCTCCGAGGCATGGCGTCCGCACTCGACCGGGTTGGCGCGCTGTCGCACTGGGTCGCGTCCGACCACTTCGAGGAGCTCGGCCCGCCCCCGGAGTTGTTCCACGGGGGGTTCGGGCTGCTGTCGGTGGGGAACCTGCGCAAGCCCCGGTACTGGGCGCTGGCGCTGCTGGCCAGGCTCGGGCCGCATCGCCTGCCGGTTCACGTGAGCGGTGACGGGGCCTTGGGGCTGGTGGACGCGCTCGCGGCCCGCCACGACGACGGGCGCATCGGGATCCTGGCCTGGAACGGCACCCTGGACCAGGGCAAGATCGGCGGGGATCCGGTGCTGTCTCGTGCGGTGCGGCTGAGCGTGTATGTCCCGCCTGGGGCCTCGTACACCGTGCGGCACTACCGGATCGACGCCGGGCACTCCAATATCGTCCCGGCCTGGGAGGAGATGCGCGGCGGCGCCGCCTGGCCGTCTGCGGAGCAGTGGGCCGTGTTGCGCGAGGCGAACCGGCTGGAGGAACTGGTCCCGCCGGAGCAGATCGCGGCCGCGGGCGGGGTCGTGGAGCTGGCCTTCTCGTTGCCGATGCCTGGGGTGTCCTACCTGGAGCTGGCTCCGTAGCCGTTAGGCCAGCAGGGGGCGCGGGTCGAAGGTGACCCGGATCCGGGTGATGAGCCCGGCTTCGACATGGCTCCAGTTGACGATGGCCAGCGGGCCCGCGGTGGCCGTGCGCAGCTCGAACCAGGTCAGGACGTCCGGCCCGTCGACCCAGCGGTTGATCACCTCGACCTGCTTGGTCATGGCGAACATGCCCTTGAGGCCAGCCTGGCCATCGTTGACAAGGGTGCTTCAGCCGTCTAGTGTCTTAGTTGACTAGTACTTTAGAGAGGTAATACATGATCGCCTTCCGCGTTGACGCCCACTCGGTAGTGCCGCCCTACCTGCAGATCGTCCAGCAGGTGAGGCAGGCGCTGCGGATGGGCCTGCTCGAGGTGGGCGACCAGCTTCCCCCGGTACGGGAAGTGGTCAGCGCGACGGCGATCAACCCCAACACCGTGCTCAAGGCCTACCGGGACCTGGAGCGCGAAGGCCTAGTTGAGGCGCGGGCGGGCCACGGCACGTTCGTCCGGCGCCGCCCGCCCGGTCCACCGCCCGGCTCGTATTCGAGGCTGGGCCGCAGCCTGGCCCGGTGGGTCCGCGAAGCGCGCGAGGCCGGGCTCGACGACGAATCGATCGAATCGCTGCTGCGCGTGACGCTGCGGGCAGCGGCAGAGGAGGAAACGGCATGACTCCGATGGAGAAAGTCCTGGGTCCGCTCGGCCCGGGGCCCGAGGGACACTGGGGATCTGGGCACTCCCCCGAGCCCATCGCCGTCCAGACCAGCGGGCTCACCAAGCACTACGGCAAGGTGACCGCGCTGAACGGCTGCACGATCAGCGTCCCTGAGGGCCGGATTTCCGCGCTGATCGGGCCGAACGGCGCGGGCAAGACCACCCTGCTGCGCTTGCTCGCCGGGCTGGCCCGGCCGACCTCGGGGCAGGTCATCGTGAACGGGGTAACTCCGCACCAGGCTCCGTCCTTCCTGGCCGACATCGGCTACCTGGCTCAGGAGATCCCGTTGTACCGGCGGCTGACGGCCGAGGATCACATCCGCGCGGGCGCTCACCTGAACCCGCGCTGGGATGGCGAATCGGTCCGGGAGCGGCTGACCGGGCTGAAGATCCCGCTGAACCGGCCGGTCGGCAAGCTGTCCGGAGGTCAGCGCGCACAGGTCGCGCTGGCCCTGATCCTGGCCAAACGGCCCAGGCTGCTGCTGCTCGACGAGCCGGTCGCCGCGCTCGACCCGCTGGCCAGGAAGAACTTCCTCGGCCTGCTGGCCGACGGGGTGGAGGCGGGCGGCCTCACCGTGATCCTGTCCTCGCACCTGGTCGCCGACCTGGAGCGGGTCAGCGACCACGTCATCATGCTGGCCGCGTCCCGGGTCCAGCTGTGCGGCGACATCGATGACCTGCTGGCCGAGCACCGGATGCTCATCGGTCCGAGCAAGGACACCACGGCCATCGAGCGCAGTCACCGGGTCGTGCAGGCCACCCGTACGCCACGGCAGACCACGCTGCTGGTCCGGCTGAACGGCCCGGTCGTCGACCCGGCGTTCGAGGCCAGCGAGGTCAGCCTCGAAGAACTCGTGCTCGCCTACATGGGCGAGGACGCCCCGCCGGCCCTAACGCACCTCACCTCGGTTGGAGAAGAACAATGACCTGGCTCGTCTGGCGCCAGCACCGCATCCAGTTCTACGTGGGCGCCGCGCTGCTGGCCGCGTTCGCCATCCTCATCGTGATCACCGGCTCACAGGTGGCGGATCAGTTCCGCGCGGCGCAAGCCGCCTGCGCCATGCATGTGCAATGCCGGCACCTGGGCGGGCTGTTCATGGGCAGCCGCGCCGTGGGCTTCCTGGTCATCTCGACGCTGGGCGCACCGGTCCTGGTCGGGCTGTTCTGGGGCGCACCGCTCGTGGCGGCCGAGGCCGAGGCCGGCACGACCCAATTCGCCTGGATGCAGAGCGTCACGCGCAAGCACTGGCTCCTGGTCAAGATGGGCTGGATGCTGGTGGCCGCGGCGATCTGGGGCGGCGTCATCTCGGTGCTGGTGACCTGGTGGTCCAGCCCGAACAACGCCGAGCAGCTCAATCAGTTCAATCCCGGCCGGTTCGACATCATGGACCTGGTCCCGGTGGCCTACTCGCTGTTCGCGATGGCGCTCGGGATCGCGGCCGGGGCGCTGATACGCCGGGTCCTGCCGGCCATGGCCGTCACCCTGGCCGGGTTCATCGGGGTGCGGGTGGTGGTCGCATTGTGGCTGCGCCCGCACTACCTGAGCCCGGTCACCGTGTTCTACAAGGCGACCGGCGGCTTCACGCCGCGGGGGGCCTTCTGGCAGATCGCGCAGGGCGTCGTGGGGCCGAACGGCCAGGCGCTCGCCCAGCCGAACAACACGCCCTATGTCGACGGCGTTCCGATAACCTCCCTCCCAGGTTCGTGCGCTGCGGTAGCCAACGGTCCTGCTAACCCCACGGGGTCCTGCCTGCAGGCCCTGTCCCACTACCGCGCCTACCTCACTTACCAGCCCGCCGACCGCTTCTGGACCTTCCAGGGCATCGAGACCGGCATCTTCGTCGCCCTGGCCTTCGTCCTCATCGCGGTCACCGCGGTGGTGCTGCTCCGCCGGGACGCGTAGGGGGAACCCGGGAGGCAGACAGCAGGAACGGAAGAGCGGCCAGCAGGCTGAGGCCGCACAGGACACCCGCGACGACGTAAGGGGCGCGCAGGCCGGCGGCATGAGCCACGAAGCCGCCGGCCAGCGCGCCCACCGGCATCAGGCCCCAGCCGAGCATGCGGTACACGCTGTTGACCCGGCCGAGCAGGTCCGAGGGCACGATCTGCTGGCGCAGGCTGACGGTCACGACGTTCCACAAGCTGACGCCGAAGCCCTGGCCGGCCAGCATGACCGCGGCCACGGCCGCGTCCGGGGCCAGCCCGATGCCGACGAAGACGGCGGCGTCTATCGCGCCCCCGATCATCAGCGAGGGCAGGAACCCCAGCCGGCGGGCCAGCATCGGGCACACGAGCCCGCCGATCACGCTGCCGACGGCGCACGCCGCCAGCAGGAATCCGTAGCCGCGGCTGCCGAGGTGCAGCGTCTGGGTAGCCAGCAGGACCAGGATGGCCTGGCCCATCTGGTTCGCGAAGTTGTAGACACCCAGCAGGACGGCGACCACGCGCAGCAGGCGGTGCCGGATGAGCCAGCGCAGGCCCTCTTTGACCTGGGTGCGGATCGTGGTCCGGCTGGCGTCCTGGCGGCCTGCTTCGGATTTGGGCAGCCTGGCCACCAGCGCGGCCGAGCCGGCGAACGAGGCGGCGTCCAGGCCGAACGGCAGCGCCGCGGCCGCGGCGAACAGCAGGCTGCCGACCGGCGGCCCGAGGAACGACTCCCCCACGGTGAGGCTGATCTGCTGGCTGCCGTTGGCCTTCGGGAGGAGTTCGGGCGGCACCAGGGCGGGCAGCATCGCTTGCGCCGCGTTGCTGAAGATGACCTCGGCGCAGCCGAGGCCGAATCCGGCCAGGCCGAGGAGCGCGATGTCCGCCTGGTGGAAGAGTATGCCGATCGTGATGGCGGCGACGATGACGGCCTGGACGGCCTGCGACCGCCACATCAGCCTGGCCCGGTCGTAGCGGTCGACGATGGCGCCGGCCGGGAGGGAGAACAGCATCCAGGGCAGATAGGTGGCGGCCGTGACGACCGAGACCAGCCGCGGGTCCCTGGTGATGGTCACCGCCAGCAACGGGAGCGCCGCCACGAAGGCCCCGTCGCCGGTGCTGCTGATCGCGTTGGCCCACCACATGCGCCAGTAGGGCCGACCCAGCTTCGGTTTTTGGCCGGGCTCTTGGCTGGCTCCGGTTTGCGCTACCTGCGTCATGCTGGCCAGGATGGTTCTTGTCGGTTGGGGTGGGCTACGGTTTAGTTGACGGCTAAATCCTGACGGCTTACGGAGTCGGCATTCTCGTCACGGTGAACCTCGATGTGGCGGACCTCGCGGCGACCAGGTTCGCGATGTCGCCGCTGTTCGAGACGCTCAGGGCGGTTCCGCTGCTGGCGCGTCCTCACCGGTCCCCGCTGAACCTGCCCTGGGTGCGCTGGGCCCGGGCGGAGCTGGAGCGCCGCCCGCTGCGGCTGCCCTTGGTCTGGCCGCTGATCGTGAACGAGGGGCCGTTCGTGCCGGAATTCCTGTTTCCGGCGCCCGCCGGCAAGTGCCCCGCTATCGATGAGGAGCTGGCCCGCGTGTGCGCGACGTCGGCCGAGGCGGTGCGCGCGAGCTTGCGGCGCGTGTTCGGCGAAGGCGAGTGGCCGGATGCCGCGACGGATCTGTTCGAGCGGCCGACGGAGACCCTCGCCGAGGTAGCGGCCGAGCTGGCCGAGGGCCATGACCGCCTGATCGCCCCGCACTGGGAACGGCTGCGTTCGGTGCTCGACGGCGACGTCGCCTACCGGGGCGCGATGCTCGCGGCCGGCGGCGCCCGGTCGCTGTTCTCCGACCTCCATCCCAACGTGTCCTGGTCCGCGGGCCAGCTGTTCCTTTCCGATTCGGAAATCTGGGAGTCGGACCCGGAAGCCCAGGTCACGCTGGGGCCAGACGGCCTGGTGCTGATGCCCAGTGTGTTCGTCTGGCCGGAGTGGGGGGTGAGCAGGGCCACCAGTACCCAGAGCACGCTGATGTACCCGGCGCGAGGGGCCGCCACGGTGTGGCAAACCGACGAGGGTTCGGGTTCGGGTTCGGGTTCGGGTTCGGGTTCGGCTGAGCTCGGGGCGATCGAGGCGTTGCTCGGCGCGCCGCGGGCCAGGCTGCTCGGCGCGCTGCGGTCACCGGCCACGACCAGCGCGCTGGCCCGCCGCTTCGGCGTCACCCCTTCGGCGGTTTCGCAGCACCTGGCGGTGCTGCACCGCGGCGGGCTGATCGACCGCCAGCGCAGCGGGCGGACGGTCCTCTATCAGGCCTCTGAGCTTGGGGTTAGCCTGCTCGACCAGGCCCTTATGCGTGCGGGCGGCGGTTCGTGAGGGCGGTCGTGTACTGCGGCTTGACTCTCCCCTTGGGGGAGCCCGCACACTCACCTTGCCGGGCCGGATCGGCCCGGCGACGAGGGAGTCAGCGTGAAAGAGATCAGCATCGGCGAGTTCGCACGGCGGTCCCGGCTTTCGCTGAAGGCACTCCGCCTCTACGACGAACGCGGGGTGCTGGTGCCTGCGCGCGTCGATCAGGCGTCTGGGTATCGCTACTACGACACAGCCCAGCTCGACGACGCGCGCCTGGTCGTGATGCTGCGTGAGTTGCAGTTGCCGCTCGCGGCGGTCAAGGAGCTGCTCGCGTGTGATCCGGCCGACGCGGCGGCACGCATCGCTGAGCATTGGCGCGACGCCGAGGCGGCCCACGACGCGCGGCGCGAGCTGGCCGACTACCTCGTCAGGCGATTGCGCGGAGAGAGGTCCGTCATGTACGAAGTCGCTACCCGGGAGATACCCGAGCGGAGCCTGCTCTGCTTGAAGCGCAACGTGGACGAGCAGGGGCAATGGGCGTTCGGCAAGGAGTTCATCGGGATCTGGCGCGAGCGCCCGCTCCCGTGGATGGGGGGACGAACAGGCGCGTTCTTCTGCATCTGGTGGAGCCACCCGAGCGCTGACAGCGATGGCCTGATCGAATGGTGCAGGCCGGTTCCCCCGGCAGAGGCAGCTGCCCTCGCGGGGCGCTATCCCGAGCTGACGTTGCGAACCGAGCCGGCCCATACCGAGGCGTTCGTCACGCTGCCACCCGGCCCGGCTGAGCAAGCGGTGGTGCACTGGCAGCTCGCGGT
>JBOHCK010000004.1:0-53430 GCA_050698755.1 Streptosporangiaceae bacterium
TCCAGCGCTGACCTGAGCGCCTGGCCCTCGTCGTCACGGCCGATGCTCGCGGCCAGCGCTGCTGAAACGTTCTCCTGAGCGAGCGCGACGGCTAGGTTGAAGCCCGTGCCTCCCAGGAACTGCTCTATTCCGGTGGCGCCGTGGACGTCATCGATGAGGGCACTGCCGATGACCGTGACGCGGGCAGCGGGTTCTGTGCCGGACGCTGTCATTGCAGGTTCGCATGCCGGAGCCGCAGGCCTGCCGCTGGATCAGGCAGTGAGGCCGCGAGCGTGTTCACCACGCTGTCGAGCAGGACCAGCGCGGTCTGCTCGAACAGGTTGCCCCCGAGCTGCGCCGTCGACGTGACGGGCACCTGAAGGATGACGTCGGACATCGCGGCTAGAGGGCCGTCGCGCATCCGGCTGACCGTCACTGTGGTTGCCCCTTCGGCGCGCGCGAGGCCGGCGAAGTGAACGCTGCTGTGAGTAGCACCCGACCCCGAGATGACGAGCAGTCCGTCACCGGTCCGGATCGAGGGCGCGGTCGCCTCGCCGACGACATGACAGTCACGGCCGATATGCATGAAACGCATGGCAACCTGAGCGGCGACAAGGCCTGAACGACCCTGCCCGGTGAAGAACCAGCGTCGCGCCTCGTCGCCGAAGGCGTCGACCACCGCCCAGAAATCCTGCTCCGCAACTCTGGCGCTCAGCTCATGGATCTCGGCGGACGCGGCCATCCATGGTTGCGGTCGGTCAGCTGGGACCCGATCCACTTGCATGCCCTCCTTGGATCCGGGGAGTGGGTGATGGCGGAGCCGACGATGACAAGATCGGGTGCCGCGGCGACAACCGCGGCGATGTTGCCGGGGCTGATCCCGCCAGCGATGGCGACCTGGTATCCGAGTTCCCGCATCGCCGGGATCGCGTCGATGTGCTCGGCTGTGGTCTGGCCCGCGAGCCGCTGGTCCGTGGGCAGATGCAGGCCGAGATAGGCGAACCGGTCTGGATAGCTGACGTAGCGCGTCGGGAGCGCGGGAGCGCAGATGGTGTCGACCAGTACGTGGCCGTCGTACTCGGAAGCCACCTCACTGACGGCCTGGTGCGTGGCCGCAGATGCCGTCGAGAGGACGGTGACAAATGCTGCGCCCTCCTCGAAGAGCATCCGGGCTTCTCTCGCGCCGCCGTCGACGGTCTTGGAGTCGACCAGGACTGCCGTGCCGCCGCCGGCCTGCTTCAGGGTGGCGATGGCGGCCAGCCCGAAGCGCTTCAGGAGGGGCGTTCCCACCTCGATGATGTCGACCAGCTCGGCGAGTCCGTTCACGAGGCCGATGTGCCCGGGGTCATCGATGGCCAGCTGGAGTAGCAGTCGGTCCTCCTCAAGCCGGTGCCGGGGTCGCGGCAGTTCGCGAATTTGCGAGAACGATCTCAGGGAAGAGTGCCCTAGCCTGTGCATAGTGTCAAGGCCGCGTCTAGGCTTCTCGTCATGAACGGCTCGCGGCGGCAACCGGCGGTGACCATCGTTGATGTGGCCAGGGCAGCCAACGTGTCCCGCGCCACCGTGTCCCGGGCCCTGGCGGGCTATGGGCGCATCCGTCCGGCCACCCGCGACAAGGTTCACGCGGTGGCCAAGGAGCTCGGCTACCGGCCCAACAGCCTGGCCCGGGCGATGCGGGCAGGCAGGTCGGCGACCATCGGCCTGATCGTCACCGACATTGCCAACCCGTTCTTCGCGCAGGCGACGAAGGCTGTCGCCAGCACCGCCAGCGAACTCGGCTACGACGTTCTGGTGGCCGATACCAACGAGGACGAGAAGGCTGAGCGCCGGGCGATCCGGGTCTTCGTTGAGAAGCGGGTGGACGGGCTGATCGTGGTGCCGGCCCCGGGCCGCCCGCACGACCAGCTGCTGGACGCCGCCTACGCGCACGCGGCCTCGACACCGCTGGTGCTGCTCGACCGCCGCCGTGCCGATCACCATGGTGCCAGCGTGACCAGTGATGACTTCCGCTCGGCCGTCGACTCGGTAAGCCTGCTGGTCAGTCACGGTCACACCCGTATCGCCATGATCGACGGCAACTGGGCAAGCCCGGGATTCACCAGCCGGCGGCCGCGGGCTCTCGGCTCCGCCGCCGCGGAGCGCATCGACGGCTTCCGGGAGGGACTCAAGCGCTCAGGCCGGTCCGTGCGGCCGGGCTGGATGCTGTACGCCTCGGCCCGCGAGCCTTACGCGGCTCAGGCCGCGGCCGCGTCGATGCTAGGTGAGGCAGACCGCCCGACCGCGCTGGTCACGAACAACAGCGACATCGCGCTGGCGGTCGTTACCGTCTGCCAGAAGCTGGGGCTCGAGGTCGGCTCCGATCTCTCCCTGATCACTTTCGACGACGCGAGCTGGGCCGCCGCCTTCCGGCCGCCGATCAGTGCCGTGGCCCGGCCCGTCGCGCAGATGGGCGAGGCGGCGGTCCGGGAGCTGGTGGCGCAGATTGGCGGCCGCCCGCCGTCTCCGCCCATCGTCCTGACGAACGACCTGATCGATCGCCGGTCGGTCGGGGCGCCCGGCGGTCTCTCCGTGCGGCTGCCCGGCGGGGATGCCGTACCAGGTTAGAAGCCCGCCCTTCGGCGCCTTCAGCATCTTGACGGCAGTAATAGCGCCGGTTACGGTAACGCAGATAGCGAGAACGTTCTCGCATGGAGGGCGATGGCATGGCAGTCCCAGTGGTGGCCCTGAATAACGGCGTCGCCATGCCGCAGGTCGGGCTGGGCCTGGCGAAGGTGCTGCCTGAGCAGGCCGCCGAGACGGTGCTCGCCGCTTTCGAGGCCGGCTACCGGAGCCTTGACACCGCCGCGGACTACGGCAACGAGGCTGGTGTCGGGACGGCCATCGCCTGGTCCGGGCTCCCGCGCAGCGAGGTGTTCGTCACCAGCAAGGTCAGGAACACCGATCACGGTCGCGGCGGAACACTCCAGGCCGCCCGCGAGAGCCTAGAGAGGCTGGGCCTGGAGAGGCTGGACCTGTACCTCATCCACTGGCCGGTGCCTGGCCGCGACTTGTATGTCGAGACCTGGCATGCGCTGGAGGAGCTGTATGCGGCGGGTCTCGCCCGGTCGATCGGAGTGTGCAATTTCGGGATCGGGCACCTCACGCGGCTTCTGGCCGAGAGCTCAGTGGTGCCGGCGGTCAATCAGTTCGAGCTGCATCCCCGCCTGCAGCAGCATGAGCTGAGGCAGTTCGATGCGGAGCACGGGATCCGCACAGAGGCATACAGCCCGTTCGCCAAGGCGCAAACCCTGGCCGAGCCCGAGCTGATCGCGCTGGCGGAGCGACGCGGCGTCACGTCTGCGCAGCTGGTGCTGCGGTGGCATGTGCAGCTCGGGCACATCGTCATACCCAAGTCAGCCCATCCCTCGCGCATGCGCGAAAACCTCGCCGCACTCGACCTCGACCCGCTCAGCGACGAGGAACTGGCGGTCTTCGCGTCTCTTGATACCCATGAGCGCATCGGCTTTTCCCCCGAGGAATTCGTGTAACCCGCCCGACGTCCCGCATGCGCGGGGTCATCAGCAAACAACAGTAGTCCTGACAGGCAAGCACCAGTCCGGCAATGGCATAGGAGCCAAAGGCTATGAGGGGACTTTTCGTTCGACACACGGCTGGAGGAGCGATGAACCACAGGTTGTCCGTTCAGCCGGCGAAAGCGCGACGGCAGGCCCGGCCAGCCATCCGACTCGCGGCGACGTCAGCGATCGTGGTGGCCACGCTGGTCCTGTCCGCCTGCGGCTCGTCCGGATCCGGCTCGTCGGGTTCGTCGGGGAGCAGTTCTCCGGCCTCGGGCAAGGGCATCACCATAGGATTCGTTCCCGAGAACGTGTCGAATCCGTTCTTCGTCTCCATGCACTACGGAGCTGAGCAGGAGGCGAAGGCGCTCGGCGTGCACCTGATCTTCCAGGGAACGTCGGGAACTCCGACACCGACCAATCAGCTGCCGTATGTCGACGCGGTGCTGGCCGAGCATCCGAGCGCCTTCGTTCTCGGGCCGACTGACCCGAGCGCGCTCATGCCAGCGGTCCAGCAGGCGCACTCGAGCGGGATCCCGGTCGTGACCGTCGACACGACCGTGTCGGACACGAGCCTGCTCGCCAGCCGCATCACAGGAGACAACGTGGGCGGCGGAGGGCTCGCGGCCGGACTGCTCAACACGGCGCTCGGGGGCAAAGGCCAGGTCTACGTGATGTTCGGCTCGCCCAGCTTCACGACCGAGAACCTGCGCATGCAGGGATTCAAGGCAAAGCTCCCGCAGTACCCCGGCCTGAAGTACGAAGGGTTCGTCGACACGAACGACGTGGCGAGTAACGCAGAGACGGACACGGCGCATGTCCTCAGCCGCTTCCCGTCACTCCGGGGCATCTTCGCGGTCAGTGACTTCATCGCCTCGGGCGTCGTCAGCCAGCTCGCCTCGGACAGCAAGGGCTCCCAGGTCAAGGTAGTCGCCTACGACGCCGAGCCGGACGAGGTCGCGGCGTTGCGCAAGGGCCAGCTCACCGGACTGATTGCCCAGCGGGCGGCGGTTGAGGGATCGCTCGCCGTGCTCTATGCCTACGACGCGGCGACGCACCATACGGCGAACGTCGTCAAGTCGGTGATCGTCCCCGATGTGCTGCTCACGCCGTCCACGCTGGCGAACTCCTCCAAGTGGTTCTACTGCAGTTCCCTGTCGAACTGCAGCGGGGCCTGGCAGCCAACGAAGGCTAACGGCGCACCCTGACCGAAGCCCGCCTGCAATCAGGAGTCGACTTGAGTAATCCTTCGGAACCCGCGCAGGTCCCGGGACGAGGGCCGGCCCAGCCAGCTGGCGGCGTGACCACACCGGACGCCGAGGTACCGGCCGACGACGGCGCCGTTGTGACGTCGAGTTTCCGCCGCCGCCAGCTGCTGACCCAAGAGCTCATCCTCCTCGTCATACTCGCGGTCATGATCGTGATCTTCGGCTCGATCAATCACAACTTCGTGACCCGGTTCAATCTTGTTTCCACGGTCCAGGATTCGACCGAGTTCGCGCCGCTCGCGGTCGGCGAGCTGTTTGTCCTCATTACCGGGGGAGTAGACCTGTCGGTCGGCGCGATTCTCGGCTTCGCTGGTGTCATCGCGGCACTGGTCGCACGCGCGGTCGGGGGTGGCGGTGAGACCGCTCTCATCGCCGCCGGCTCTACCGCTCTCGCGGTCGGTCTGGTGTGCGGCCTCGTCAACGGCCTGATGATCGTCAAGATCCGCATCTCCCCGTTCGTGGCCACGCTGGCCATGCTCGGGGTGGCGGGCGGTCTCACCCTCGTCGTCACCGGCGCGGTCGACGTGACACCGCTGCCGGTGCTGGTGTCCACCGTGGGCAACCACACCTACCTGGGCGTGCTGACCATCCCGATCATCATCACGATCATCGTTGCGGTCATCGGCGGAGTCATCCTGCACTACACCGTCTTCGGCCGGTGGACCTATGCCATCGGCTCGAACCGGACGGTCGCCAGGGAATGCGGCATTAATGTCAGGCGCCACCTAGTCCTGGTTTACGTCCTGTCCGGCGTGCTCGCGGGCCTGGCTGGTTTCCTGGTGATGGCCAGGCTTGGCATCGGCTCACCCAGCGAAGGCGCCAATGACGAGCTCAACGCCATCGTGGCCGTCGTCATCGGGGGCGCGAGCCTCTTCGGCGGGCGCGGCTCGATGGTCGGGTCGATGATCGGCACCCTTATGCTCTCCGTCATCCTGAGCGGGCTCATCATCATCGGCGTCCAGCCGTACTGGCAGACCGTCGTCACCGGCCTGCTTCTCGCGATTGCGGTGGCGTTCCAGACGATCGGGCCGGCGCGCACGGCGGGAGAGGAGCTGTGATGGCGCCGTTGCTCGAACTGGTCGGCGTGGGTAAGTCCTACGGGTCAGTCACGGCGCTGGAGCAGGTGTCGTTTTCCGTCAGCGCCGGCGAGGTCGTTGCCCTGGTGGGAGACAACGGCGCCGGGAAGTCGACGACGGCGAAGATCATTGCCGGTGCCACGGCGCCTGATGAGGGGACGGTGGTCTTCGGCGGCGAGGAGCGAGCCTGGCAGTCGCCGGGGGAGGCGCGGCAGGCGGGCGTTGAGATGGTGTACCAGGACATGGGGCTCGCACCGCACCTATCGGTGGCCGGGAACATCTACCTGGGACAGGAACTGCGCCGCCGCGGCCTGCTCGGCCGTCTTGGCTTTTACGACCGGGAGACCATGGCCCGTGAAGCTGCCGAGGCGCTGGGCCGGCTGCATGTCAACGTTCCGCGGGGCGACTTTCCGGTCACTGCCCTGTCCGGCGGGCAGCGTCAGGCTATTGCCATCGCCCGTGCCCTGACGTGGGCCAGGAAGCTGCTGATTCTGGATGAGCCGACTAATCACCTCGGTGTCAGCGGGACAAAGGAGGTCCTGGAGATCATTCACAAGGTCCGCGACCGGGGAGTCGGAGTCATCCTGATCTCCCACACGATCCCGCAGGTCCTCGATGTCGCGGATCGCATTGTTGTCCTCTGGCAAGGTCACGTCACCCGTGTCCTCCCGAAAGCCGAAGCGACCCTGGAAAAGGTAGTGGCCGAAATCACAGGAGCGAGCGCCTGATGTTGCCGGAACGGATCCCGGACTACGACGACCTTCCCATCGACCCGTCGCTGCCGCCGCACTCGGCATGGCGCCTGTTCGGCGACGACGACCGGATCGGAACCCTGAACTTCATCACCGACGACGAAGTCCGCTACGCCTCCTCCCGCGTCAGGAAGGGCCGGGTCTTCTCACTCAACTGGGATATCGCCCTTCCGGAGCCGCCGATCCTGGGCAGAGGGCGACTCAAGTCCTATTACGTCAAGCAATTCGCGGGCTGGGACGACTACTACGACAGCTTCTACCCTCAGGCGTCCACGCAATGGGACGCGCTCAATCACGTGCACCATCCGACGTACGCGTACTACAACGGCCACCCTGCCACCGACGGGCCGCAGGGCCCGCGACCGCCGCTGGGAATCGAGGACTTCGCCCGCCGCGGCATCGCCAGCCGGTTCGCCCTGCTCGATGTAGGGCGGTACCGGGAGGAGATCGGCGAGCCGCTGGATTACTCAAGCAAGACGCTGATCACCTGCGACGAGCTCGACCGCGTCGCCGAGCGGCAGGGAGTCGAGTTCCGCCAGGGCGACGTCCTGATGCTCCGCTTCGGCTGGATCGGCTGGTACGAGCAGCTCGCGCCGGCGGACCGGGCCGCTCTCGGCACCGGAGAGGTCTTCCCCAATCCCGGCCTGGCCTCGCAGAAGGAGACCGCGCGCTGGCTCTGGGATCACCGGATCGCCGCAGTGATCTCCGACAACCCGACGCTCGAGGCGACCCCCTTCGACCAGACCCACGAGGGCGGCTTCCTGCATTACCGCCTGATCCCGCTGCTCGGCCTCGCGGTGGGCGAGCTGTTCGTGATGGACGAGCTGGCCCGGGACTGCGCCGATGACCAGGTCTATGAGGGACTGTTTACCGCAGCCCCGCTCAACCACATCGGAGGAGCGGGCTCGCCCGGCAACGCCCTCGCCATCAAGTGACCGTCGGCCGACAGACGTTGTCATTCCGGCGCGGAATATCAGGCAGGAAAGGAAAGTGTTGACGACGAATACCGTTGCCGATCAGGTGGCGTCAATTCTGGTGCACTACGGCGTGGACTGCATTTTCGGTCAGAGCATCCCGACCGAGCTGATGCTGGCAGCCGAGCAGCGGGGGATCCGCCAGCTGCTATACCGCACCGAGAACGCGGGCGGTGCGATGGCGGACGGCTATGCGCGAGTCTCGCACCGCGTCGGGGTGGTAGCGGCCCAGAATGGCCCGGCCGCGACGCTGCTGGTGCCGCCGCTTTCGGAGGCACTGGCGGCGTCTGTGCCGGTCGTGGCCCTAGTGCAGGAAGTTCCGCGCACACGACGGCATCGGAACGCCTTCCAGGAACTAGACCACCACGGTCTGTTCGGGGGGTGCAGCAAAGCGGTCGTCGATGTGGACTGCCCGGAGCGAGTAGAAGCGGACCTGTTCCGTGCGTTCTCGATCGCGACCCAGGGACGGCCCGGCCCAGTCGTGGTCCTGCTGCCCCGCGACGTGCTGTCCCTCCCAGCCGTCAGCCAGGGCACAGCCGGACCGAACCCGGGCTCCTACCCGCTCGATCGTCCGCGGCCGGATGCCGAAGCCGTAAGGCAGGCGGCTGCTCTGCTGGCCGAGGCTGATCATCCGCTCGTCGTCGCCGGCGGAGGAATCCACCTGTCGGATGCCGCCCCGGAGCTAGCCGACCTGCAGGAGGCCGCCTCGCTTCCAGTGGCGACGACGACCATGGGCAAGGGGGCAGTGAGCGAAGACCACGAGCTGTCCGCCGGGGTGATCGGCCCCTTCATGGGGCGCGCCAGCTACAACTTCGGCCTGCAGCCCTTCGTCGCCGACGCCGACGTTGTCCTGTTCGCCGGCACCAGGACCAACGAGAACGGCACCGATACCTGGCGACTCTTCTCCGACCAGGCCCGGTTTATCCAGCTGGACATCGCCGCCAAGGAAATCGGCCGCAACTACCATGCCATGCGCCTCATGGGCGACGCCAAGGCCGGCCTTGCCGACCTCGTCGCCGAGCTGCGCCGGTGCGACCTGACCAAGCGAAGGTACAGGCGCCCTGAGACCGTCGACCGCCTCGCCAACGCCCACCGGCAAGGCCGCCTGGCAGCTCAATCGCTCACCCGCTCGGACGCTGTCCCGATCCGGCCTGAGCGGATCATGGCCGAGCTCGACGCGCTGCTGAGTCCGCAGGACATGGTCGTCGCTGACGCGAGCTACGCGACTGTCTGGGCGGCGGCCTACCTCGAGGCGCGGGAGACCGGCCAGCGCTTCATCTCGCCTCGCGGCCTCGCCGGCCTCGGCTGGGGCCTGCCGCTGGCACTGGGCGCCAAGGCGGCCAGCCCGCATAGCCGGGTTGTCTGCCTGGAGGGTGACGGCGGCTTCGCGCACTGCTGGCAGGAGATGGAGACAGCCGTACGAGAGTCCCTGCCCGTCGTCATCATCCTGTTCCGCAACGACATACTCGGGTTCCAGCAGCACGGCGAACTGCACACCTACGGGCAGCACACGAGCGCGACCGGATTCGGGCCGGTCGACCACGTCGCGATCGCCCGGGCCTGCGGTGTCAGCGGTGTGCGGGTCGAGTCGCCCACCGAGCTCGGCAGCGCGCTGTCGGCGGCGCTCGCAGCCCCCGTTCCCACGCTCGTCGAGGTGATGGTTGATCCGGCCGCCTTCCCGCCCTTCACCAAGTGGGATAACAGCCCGGCGCTGGCTCAGCTCGCCTCGGTCAGCGAACAGGTCCAGTAACCGATGGCCCGGCTGCCCTACCTGCCGTCCGACGCTCTGGACCCGGACGACCCGGATCTGGCCGCGCGGCCTATCAATCTCTTTCGCATCCTCGCCCACAGCCCGGGCGCCCTGCGGGCGTGGAAAAACATGGGTGACTGGATCCGCGAGGGAACCAGCATCGACCCGCGGCTCCGGGAGCTGGCGATCCTGGAAGTGGCTGTCGCGGCGGGCAGCCGGTATGTGTTCTCTCATCATGTGGAGATCGGTCGGCGATTCATGGTCACGGCAGCGGACGCGGCTCTGGTCGCGACATGGCCGGATCCGGCCAGCCAGCCCTGCACGGACCAGGAGAATGCGGTCCTGTCAGCTGCCCGGCAGCTCAGCACCGGCGGCGCCATCGACGCCGGGACGTGGCAGATGCTCTCCTCGTTCTTCACGCCTGCGCAGCGCATCGATCTGCTGATGACGATCGGCTACTACACCATGGTCACCCGCTGCGGGACGGCCCTGGAACTCGACGTAGAGCCGGAGTATCGGCAGTTCCTCCCCCCCCAGGCTGACCGCTGGGAGCCCGCACGCCCCGGCGATTTCTGCAGCTAGCGTCGTTGCGTAGCAAGGAGGGTCATGGCCGCGACCGAAAGCGCACACACCTGGGGGCGTTGGGGAGCTGACGACGAGAAGGGCACTGTCAACCTGATCTCGCCAGAGAAGATCCGTCAGGCCGCGGCGCTGGTGAGGGACGGCAGATCGATCTCGGTCAGCCGGCCCTTCCCCACCGAGCCAGGACCGGCGAACCCGCGGCCAGCGAGCCAGGCCCTCATGCGGGAGGCCAAGCCCGGTGGCGCCGGCGCATCGCTGGAGTACCTCGGCTTCGCCTACCACGGGGTGAGCTGCACTCACGTCGACGCCTTGTGTCACTGCTGGGGTCCCGACGGGATGTGGGGCGGCAGGAACCCCGATGACGTGCTCGACCCTGGCGGCAGCAGCTGGGGCGGCATCGAGCAATGGCGACACGGCATCATCACCAGGGGCGTCCTGCTCGACGTTCCGGGGTTCCGCGGCACCTCCTGCGTCGAGCTGGACCGGCCGGTGCGGTCCGTAGAGCTTTATGCCATCGCCGAGGCGCAAGGCGTCACCGTAAGCGCCGGCGACGCCGTCCTCATCTACTGTGGCCGCGATGCCTGGGACGCCTCTCATCCCGAGTGGGGATCGGAACCGTCGCGCCCCGGCCTCCACGCGTCGTGCCTTGAGTTCCTCGAGCGGCGGGACGTCGCGGTGCTGGGCTGGGACATGATGGACGCCGTCCCGAACGAGGAGGGCCAGGCCTTCGGCGTCCACGCCGCCATCTTCAGGCTCGGGCTAGCACTGGTGGACAACTGCGAGCTGAGTGAACTGACCGCAATGTGCCACCAGCAGAACCGCTGGGAGTTCATGTTCGTCGTCTCCCCGCTGTGGCTGACTCGGGGCACTGGCTCTCCGGCCAACCCACTCGCGATCCTCTGAGCGTCTCGTCCGACAGGCCATGCTCGCGCCGGACGCTCGCTTGTCGGCGATCGCGAAATTGAGCATTGATCGTCGCTGCGATCACGTAACTGGCCTGTCCATGCCGAATATTCCATCCGTGCTGGTCAGCTGGCATGCGGGGGAGACCGTGCCTGCGATGATCACCAGGCATGTGCCTGCGACTCGTGTTCCTGATGGCCACGCGGATGGCTTCATGACCGCGGCTGTGCCGGCGAGAGCACTCCTGGAAGGACACAGAGATCCTCCCGCTGCGCCATCAACTGACGATGCTGCGGCGCCAGCCTGGCCCACGGTCCAGGCCCTCATGGGGCGGACCGTGCTCTGATCGCAACGCTGCTCAGCATGAGCCCGCCGCACCGGACTGCCGATGATCGTGACCCCTGACACCGTCGTGCGCTGGCACCGCGACATCCTCCGCCGACGCTGGGCAGCACGATCCCGCCACACGCGACCCGGACGACCGGCGACCAGCCGTAACATCCGCCGCCTGGTGCTGCGCGTGGCCCGCGAGAACCCGGGATGGGGTTACCGCCGCATCCACGGGGAGCTCACCGGCATGGGCATCCGCCTCGCTCCCACCACGGTGTGGGAAGCCCTGAAGAAGGCGGGACTCGACCCGGCCCGCGCTGGACCGGTCCGGCCTGGACCGAGTTCCTGCGCTCCCAGGCACATGCCATCCTCGCTGCCGACTTCTTCAACGTCAGCCTGCTCGACGGGACGACTGCCTATGTCCTGGCCGTGATCGAGCACGCCACCCGGCGGATCCGCATACTCGGCCATCCCACGAGTGCGTGGGTGACCAGCAGGCCCGCAACCTACTGAAGGACCTCGACGGCACGTATTACCAGCCCGGTGCAGGCTCCCAGCGCGAACGCGATCATGGAGCGGTGGATCGGCGGATGCCGCCGAGAACTCCTGGACCGCACTCTCAACTGGAACCAGCGACATCTCCCGCACGTGCTGCGAAAGTACGAGACCCAACCACGACGAGCACCGGGCGCACCGCTCCCTCAGCCAGGCCGCGTCACTCAAGCCGCTGCCCGAGACCGTCGCTGACCTCAACGCTTTCAGGGTCCGCCGAGGCGATGTCATTGGTGGCGTGATCCACGAGTACCCGCAGGCCGCACGGCACGGACCGGGTTTCCGGCACGCACAGGGTCAGATGAGGAATCGCGCAAGTCATTGACGCTACTAGCCGGGTGATCCTAATCTGTCGCTCATAGCCTATAGGCTCGATCGGAGGGTCCTGTCTTGACCTCGCACCCCCCGCTAGACGGCGGCCTCAGGCGCAACGCCCTGACGGCAACCGATGTGATCGCGATGGCGACCGCTACCTACGCCCCCACGGCCGCGCTCTACTTCAATACCCCGATCGCCACGTCCTTCGCCGGTTCGGGGGTGCCGTTCGCATTCCTCCTATCCACTGTCGCCATGTTGATCGTGGCGACGTGCATGGCGCAGCTGGCCAAGCATCAGGCGAGCGCTGGCGGCTATTACTCCTGGATCCGTAACGCGCTCGGCCAGCGGGCGGGGTTCATCGTGGGGTGGCTGGTCCTTGCCGGGTCCTTCCTGGTGGTTCCCGGCGTCTACGCAGCCGAGAGCGACTACGTGTCGACCATCCTGGCGCGCTACGGCGTCAGCCTGAACTGGATCATCATCGCGCTGATACTGCTGGTCCTCGTGACAGCGGTCAACATCGTCGGCGTGCGGACTTCCGTGCGCACCGGCCTGGTCATCCTGGCCGTGGAGCTCGTGATTGTCACCGCGCTGTGCATCGTGGTCGTCGCGAAAGGCGGCGCGGCAGGGAACTCGATAGTCCCCTTCAAGCCGCCGTCCGGGTTCGGTGCGCTCGGTGGGGCAATGGTGTTCGGGGTACTGTCCTTCGTCGGATTCGAGGCCGTGACCACGACGGGCGAGGAGGCCACCAGGGCGCGCAGCCATATCCCGCTCGCGCTCTTCCTGGCCGTGATCATCGGTGGGGTTTTCCTGACGTTCGGCTCGTACGCCGCCACCATCGGCTTCGGCGTCAATCATGCAAGCGACCTCGCCGCCAATGCCGCGCCCTTCGACACGCTCGCTGAGCGCTTCGCGAACCCGGCGTTCCGGCTCGCCATCGACATCGCCGGAGTGACGAGTTTCACGGCGTCGCTGCTGCTGACCACGCTGGCGGTCTCGCGGATCTACTTCGCCATGGCCCGGGACAAGCTGCTGCCGGCCGCTCTGGGCAGGGTGTCGGCCCGGTACAAGACGCCTGTCGTGGCTATCGTCGCGGAGACAGCGCTCGCGCTCGTGCTGTTCGTCGTGCTCGGCGAATGGGTCGGCCCCGAGAACACCTACGCCTACCTGGGCACCGTGCTGACCTTCGCCATGGTGCCGGTTTACGTACTGGTCTTCGTTTCGACGTTTGTTGTCTTCCGTACCAGCCTGCGGCACCTATTCAACCCGTTCCTGCATGTGGTGCTGCCCCTGATCGGCTCCGCCGTCATGATCTATCCGCTCTGGTCGCTGAGCCCGCTCGGCGGTCCGCAGGCGCCCCCGTATGACTACCTGCCGCTGGTCGTGCTGGGTTATCTCATCGCCGGAATAGTCCTCACCTTCGTGCTACGGCAACGCTTCGCCAGGGCCGAGGCCGCGATCGGGCGGGCGGCATTCGAGGAGGCGGAGGAGCACAGTGCGCAGCGGCCTTCACGCGCCTAGGAGGTGCGTTCAGCTGTCCAGGCATGTTGGCGGCCCGACGTGAGTCAGTCAGCCGACACTTCGCTGACAGGTGCCGGCGCAACGCCGTGGGATACCAGCGAGCCGGACCAGCCGATCACCCGGCTTGTTGAGAGCCTGCTCGAAAAATACGATCCGGACCAGCGGCTTCACCTGAGCGGCTCGCCCTTCGCCGAGCTGCCCGGCCATGTCCGCGAGGCGGTTCTCGCGTCCGCCTCGGAGAGGGGGTACGCGCCGTCCCGCGGGGACCCGCGGCTGCGGGAGGCGATCGCTGCTTCACTCGCGCCGCGGGGCATCCACGTGTCGCCCGGGCAGGTGCTGGTGACTGACGGTGCCATGCACGCGCTGGACCTGGTGTTCCGCTCCGTTCTCGGGCCGGGAGACGAGGTGCTGATGCCTGCGCCGGGTTTCTTCATCGACGGTCTGGTCCGGCGGGCGGGCGGGCGGCTCGTGCATTTCCCGAGCCCAGCCACCGGCCGCTTCCGGCCCTCCTGGGCCGCGGCGCGGGCGCTCGTGACATCACGGACCAGGGTTCTGTATGTCAATACGCCGGTGAACCCGACCGGTTATGTCTACGACGAGAGCGATGTCAGCGCGGCTACGGAGCTTGCTGGGGAAGCTGGCCTGTTGCTGGTCAGTGACGAGTCGCTGTCGCATTTCGTCTACGGTGGGCGCCGCCACCTGTCCCCCGCGGCAGGGGCGCCCCGAAGGCCGGGCGGCGTGCTCGTCGGATCGTTCTCCAAGGATTACGCGATGCCGGGCATGCGGGTGGGGTACGTAGTGCTTCCGGCGAATCTCGTCAGGCAGGTATCAGCAATGCTTGAGTGGTCGGTCCTGTCAGTCAGCCGGTCGGCGCAGGCGGCTGCGCTTGCCGCGCTGGCGGGTCCACATGACTGGGTCGAGGCGATGGTCGCCGACGCGGCGGGCCGTGGGCGGCGTGTGGCGAGCGAGCTCAACGCCATCGCGCGGCTGAGCTGCATTCCCCCCAGCGGGGGCCTGAACCTGTTCCCCGGGTTCGCCGGAGACGCCGAGCGGTTGACGCACGACCTGGTCGTGCGGTTCGGTGTGCCTGTCTGCCCGGGCTCGGCGTTCGGCGGCCCGGGATATTTCCGGGTCCAGTTCGGAGGGGCTGAGCAGGATCTCGGCCTCGCCGTTCAGCGCATCAGGGACGCGGCCGTCTAGCATGGTCGGCTCGCGGGAAACGTTGAGGATCTATGGCATGGTCACCGAGAATCTACGATCTCACCCGGCCGATGACTCACGACACACTGATCGCCCTGGCCGGCAAACTCGCCGTCGGCGATTCACCCGTCAAGGACCTCGAGTTCTCCTGGCTGCGGAGCTGGGAGCAGGGAGACAACGGCGCGCAATGCCAGTGGACCCTGAACGACCATTTCGGAACCCATCTTGACGCGCCGAGCCACGTCGTGCGCGGCGCCCCGAGCGTCGACCAGCTTGACCTTGGCAGGCTCTTCGGTGAGGCGGCGGTGATCGACTGCTCGTTCGCCCGCGGGCGCGGCCTGACCGGCAGCGACTTCGCCCGCGCTCGCCCTGGCATCCGCCGTGGTGACATCGTGCTGATCTACACAGGAGAAGAGCCGGGCACTGCCGAGCAGTTCCTGGTGGACCAGACCTATGTCACCCCTGAGGGCGCCCAGTGGCTGGTAGACGCGAGGGTGGGTGCTGTCGGCGTCGAGCCGTTCGGCTTCGAGCACGTCTATGACGGTGTCTGCGTGCGTCGGTGCTACCTCCCCGAGGTAGCAGATCCTTGGCCGGCGCACCGCATCTGCCTGTCAGCCGGTATCTACATCATCGAGGGGCTGACCAACCTCGCCGGCCTGGCCGGGCGGCGGGTGCGGTTCTGCGGGCTTCCCCTGCCCGTCCCGCACTCGAGCGGATCCCCCATCCGTGCTATCGCCTGGGACGACAGCCCGGATCAGGCAGCGCAGGACGACCCCGCCGTCACGCCGCCGGGCATGTGACGGCCGATGCCGGCCGACTCATGCAGCGGCGGCCAGCCGGTGACCAGCTGGTCAGTCCTGACGATGGCCAACCGGATCAGGCACCGCCACATCACGGCGATCGACGTGGTGGAGGCCCATCTGGAACAGGTCCGGGCCAGGAACGGTGACCTGAACGCGATCGTCACGCTCGCCGAGGATGGCGCGCGGGCACAGGCCGCGGCAATCGACAGGGCGATCGCGGCGGGCACCGATCCGGGGCCGTTGGCCGGCGTGCCCTTCACGGTGAAGGACCTGATTGCCACCCGGGGGATCCGGTCGACAGCCGGAAGCCTGATACTGCGGGACTACCTGCCGTCGTGGGGCGCGACAGCCGTCGACCGCCTCCGCACCGCGGGCGCAGTGCTCCTGGGCAAGTCCAACTGCCCAGAGTTCGGGCTGGCCCTGCATACCGGGAACCGCCTGTTCGGCGAGACGCTCAGCCCGATCGGCGAGGGGCTCTCCCCGGCCGGGTCGAGCGGCGGAGACGCGACCGCAGTCGCCTCGGGCATGGCGGCATTCGGGATCGGCACCGACTACGGCGGCTCCATCCGGGTGCCCGCGCACTGCACGGGCCTTGCGTCGCTGCGGCCCACGCCCGGCCTGGTGCCGGGAACGGGTCAGCTTCCCTTCGCCCCCGGGCCGGTGCCTGTCCCGCCTAGCACATCGTCAATGCAGGCAAGGCTGCAGACCATCGCCCCTCTTGCCCGTTCCGCAGCGGACCTTTGGCCGCTCTTGCAGGTGATGGCCGGCCCTGACGACATCGACGGCAACGCCGTGCCCGTGCCCCTCGGGCAGCCAGAGCAGGTCAGCGTCAGCGGCCTGGCGGTTGCCTGGTGCGACGGCGACGGGAGCTATCCCGTCCGGCGCGACCTGGTGGCGGCCGTCGAGGCCGCAGCACGGGCGCTGTCAGGCATGGGGGCCCGGGTCACCGCCCGCCGCGCGCCCGGACTCGGCCGGGCTGAGGGGGTGTACGCGGCGTTGCGTGGCCTCGAAGGCCTGCCAGATCACCGGGAGCTGGCGGCAGGCCGCGAGTCGGAGCTGACCGACTACGTCCGCGAGTGGATGACCGCTCCGCCGTCAGCCGGGCCAGCAGACCTGCGCGAGCTGACCGCCGCCGCCGACAACATCCGGGCACAGATCTACGACTTCATGCGCGAGTGGCCCATCCTGCTCCTGCCGGTCGCGTCGGTGCCCGCCTTCCCGCCTGACGCGGAGCTTTTCACGGTGGGTGGCGACGTACTGACGGGTCTGCAGATAGAAAGCTGCTGCCGTGCGGTGACGCTGCTCAAAGTACCGGTCACCGTAGTGCGGTGCGGGTACTCGGACGAAGGGCTCCCCGTCGGGATTCAGGTGGTGGGCCGCCCGTTCCACGATGCGGAGACGGTGGCCGTCGCCGTGGCGCTGGAGCGGCACTTCGGGCCGTGGGACCGCTGACCAGCCCGGGCAGTAGCCGGCCCGGCGCAGCCATGGGCATGCGGCCCCATCTGGCAGAGTAAGCTCCGGATCGCCGAACGTTCGGGCACGACGACGGCCCGGCTGCAGGGGGAAAGCGAGTGAGCGAGTCTTCCCGTTCTGGAGGCCAGCGGCACGGCATCACTGCCCTGACCAAGGCGGAAGCGGCGTACCTAGTGTTGCGGGAGCGGATTCTCGAAGGATCGCTCGCGCCAGGCTCGACCCTTAACCAAGAGCGGCTCGCCGCAGATCTCGGCTTGTCCGTTACGCCGCTGCGCGAAGCTCTGCGGCGGCTGGAAGCCGAAGGAATGGTCGCGCTCAGCGCTCACAAGATCGTCAGCGTCGCGCCGCTGACGTGGCAGGAGTTGCACGGGCTCTGTGTAACTCGCGAGCAGCTCGACCCGCTCGCCGCGACGCTCGCAGCCGACCAGGCCACGGATCAGGAGGTCCGCACCATCGCGGCCCTGGCTGCCCAGCCGCGGCCGCCTGACCTGCGTGGCCGCCTCGCCGCCCACCGCGAATTCCACCTGGCGATCTACGCGGCGTCACACAACAAAGTGCTGGCAGGGGTCCTGGTCCAACTCTGGGACCGGACGGACCGTTACAGGATCATCGTGCTGCGCGACCGGGACTTCGATCACAGCACGGGGGCCGAGCACTCGGAGATCGCGAAGGCGATCAGCGCCAGGGACGGTGCCACGGTGGCCGGCCTCATGCGGCACCACGTCGAGGAGGCCCTGCGCTCAGTAGAGAGGATCACCGCACGCGAGCCTATCCTCGGTCAGGAGGATGCAACGGTTCTCGACGAAGAACAATCGCGGCGGTGAATGTCTCCCTTGGTGGGCTCCGCAAGCTTCGCGTGACCGCTGATTACCGCTGCCCTGACACAACCGTCCGACCACAGGCGGGCGGAATCCGTGCGGAGCAGGCGCTATGGGTGCTGTCTTGCTGGATCCCGCAGGACAGCACCGGGTGCTCGATCTGTGCAGTCCGATGACACGCGCCCCCCGTGGCACGCTCAGATGCTGGAGATGATGGAGCCCGTGCGCGGGTCCCAGTCGGTTCCGGATCCCGGATGGACAGCCATTCCGGCTGGGCGGAGATCGGTCCCGTCCGCCTGAGAGCCAGCCATGGCAGGTCTCCTGCATCGCCCCAGCCCGTCGACGCGGCGAGCATGCTTGCACTGAGGACTCGAATCTTTGATCGTTACGCACGGTCGGCTACCCCCTCGTTAGGGGAAGATCAATTCCGGGGGCAGTTCGGGGGGCAAAATGCCGCCAGTGAGGGCTGTCAGGGGCCAGCCTCCGCTAGTGGGAGCCAGTGTCAGCGCTGGTCAGGGCCCGTATGGCAGCTACAGAGACTTCCTGGTGGTCCATGGTAAGGAGAAGGTCTACGGTTCGATTCCGTAAGGGGGCTCTAGCTCACAGAGCTTTTTCGTATCTGTGATCGGTGAGTAAGAGGCTCGAAACTGCCCCCGGGGGGGCAGTTTCTGATTTAGGCAAGGTGCAGACCACGTCCGTGACCTGGGCTGTGAGTGTGCCCCGCGACTGGAGAGCGGTTCCGGGTCCGAGGAAACGCTCTGGCAGCGCGATCGCGGGGGCGGCAGTATTGCACTGCGCTTGGCTGAGCCGTGCTGTCGCTCCTGGCGCCGGCTCAGCACGGCGACTGTTCCGCCTGGCGGCCCTGCCCGGCTGAGCTTGCTCCGGTTCGCCGCGCCAATACCTCGTGAGGACTGCGCCTGAGCCTGGCTCCGTGAGGCTCGGGCTCTAGCTTGAGCCCGACTCCATCGGGTCGCCTGTTCGTCGTGGGCTGGTGGCGTCGCTGCGGCTTACCGCACTCGAAGAATCAGCTTGCCTGCGACACGGCCCGCCTCTAGGTCTCGCAGCGCCTGGGGGGCGTCCGTCAGCTCGTAGGTTCCGCCGAGTACCGGGGCGATGTCCCCGCCCGCGTGCAGCGCCAACAGCTCAGTCCACTGCTGCATCGCGTAGCCAGGCTGGGCCCGAACAGTAGGGCCCCACGCGACTCCAATCAGGTCGATGTTCCGCAGCAACAGGCGGTTCACCCGTACCGAGGGAATGACTCCGGAAGCAAAGCCGATGATTAGCAGCCGCCCCTCACGCTTCACCAGGCGCAGTGCCGAATCGAAGGCAGCTCCGCCGACCGGATCCAGGACGACATCCACTCCCGAGCCGCCGGTGAGCTCCTGGACCTGGGCCACCCAGTCGTTGCCGGCCACCACAACGTCGGCGCCGGCACGTTCCGCCGTCACGGCACCCGCCTGGCTCGAGCTGACCGCGATCGTCCGCGCCCCCATGGCTTTCGCCACCTGGATAGCAGCCGTCCCGATGCCGCCGGAGGCCCCGAGGACGAGCACGGACTCGCCCGCGCGTAGCCTCGCCCGGCGTCCTAGGGCCAAGTGAACGGTCAGGTAATTGAGCGGCAGGGCCGCGCCCTCCTCGTAGGAGATCCTTTCGGGCAGCGGAAACGCAAACTCAGCCCGGCAGCTGGCCAGTTCGGCCCAGCCGCCGCGGCGGACGAAGGCCGCTACACGGTCGCCGGCGGAAAGGGCAGATCCCGGCCTGGCCTCCCGCACAATCCCGGAGACCTCGACCCCCGGGCTGAAGGGAAGCTCGGGACGGTCCTGGTATTCGCCCTTGCTGAGCAGCAGGTCCGGAAACGAGACGCCTGCCGCGCGAACCTCGATGACCACCTCCCCGACAGGGTCGGCAGCGTCAGCCAGCTGCAGACCGGCGGGGCCCGTCAGCGCCGTGACTTGGATGGCGCGCACGTCAGCCGTCCGCCCCCGCCATATGGGCACAGAACAGATCTCCGGTGCTGGTCAGCAGGGCTACCTCGACAAGTTCTCAGCGCGGATGAGTGTGTACCTGAGTGAAGCACCAGAATAATACTATTCATTGTCATGGATGCGGAGAAGGCCCATCGACCCGAAGGGTCGCTAGGACAGGTTAAGTCGCCTGTCAGGACGGGCTCGGCCTAGCCGGGAGCCGCGCACTGAGCGCGGCAGGCGCCACTCCCGTCATTCTGGACCAGAGTTCCGCGCGCGCCCTCGGCGACTCGTCGGCGTCGACCGGGTCGAGGTCTCATGGTTGGATCTCGGTGAAGTTTGGACAGCGTGCGCGCCTTCGCCGGGCGGTTCTTCGCGTCCGGCAGGGGCCGCAGCTATCTCGCCTGACGGTGCGTGCAGGGGAAGCGATCCGTCGTGCGACCTCGGGCTGACCCGCAGATTGGCCGGATCTGTCCGCGGCCAGTTCAGCCCGGTCCTGGCATCGCTGCAGACGTCATCAACGAGCCCAGCGCGCTGTTGCAATCTATGACAACCATATCTATGATTTGGCAGCAGCGTTGAGCACTTGGCGAGCGCTGAGCGCTTCGGCGGTGATCCGAAGGAGGCATGCGATGGGGCGTGTGGCAGGGAAGGTCGCGTTCATCACGGGCGCCGGCCACGGACAGGGCCGGAGTCACGCGGTACGGCTGGCAGAAGAGGGAGCAGACATCATCGCTGTTGATCTCTGCGAACCGGTCGAGACCGTTCCATACCGGATGTCGGCCCCCGCGGACTTGGAGGAGACTGTTCATCTAGTTGAGAAGCTAGATCGACGGATCATCGCCACTCGTACTGACGTGCGAGATTACGACGCGCTGAAACAAGCCCTATACGAGGGTGTCACCCAGCTTGGCAGGCTGGATATCGTCGCGGCCAGTGCGGGCATCGTCAGCTACGGGCCTGCGGTGGAGCTGACCGAACGGTCGTGGCAGGACGTGATCGACGTCAACCTCACCGGGGTGTGGCACACATGCAAGGCGGCGATCCCCCACCTGATCGAGGGTGGCCACGGTGGCGCGATGATCCTGACCAGCTCGGTAGCGGGCCTGAAAGGGTGGGAAAACCAGGCCCACTACGTGTCGTCGAAGCACGCCGTGGTCGGGCTGATGCGAACGCTGGCCAGGGAGCTCGCCCAGCACTACATACGGGTAAATACTGTTCATCCGACGGCGGTCGATACCGACATGCTGCTGAACGACTATACGTACAAGCTTTTCCGTCCCGAGCTTGATGCGCCCACATTGGATGACGCCAAGGAGCTGTTCTATGAGTTGAATGCGCTTCCAACTCCCTGGGTTAAGCCCGTCGACATCAGCAACGCCTTGTTGTTCCTCGCTTCGGACGAAGCTCGATATATCACTGGCGTCACATTGCCCGTCGACGCAGGATGTCTGATCAAGTAGAACGCGGCCCTTGGGTTCCATATCGGCTGCAGTCTGGCACGGTGGAATCCTGGCTCCTTCTGAACCCACCGGCGTAACCTACTGCAAGGAGTTGAGATGAGCACCAGACTTGATGGACGCGTCGCTGCAGTCCTCGGAAGCGGATCTGGGATGGGTCGCGCGATCGCGCACCGGTTTGGCGAAGAGGGTGCGCACGTCTGGGTAGCAGACATCAATCCAGACTCTGCCAAGCAAGTCGCAAACGAGATAACTGCCTCTGGTGGGCTAGCACGGCCGGAACAGGTGGATGCGACGAGTATCGACAGCTTGAAGGCGTTTTACAGGGCGATCGATGCGGAGAGCGGCCACCTACACATCCTGCACAATCAGGTAGGCATGCCGGGCCCGGCCGGGCTCGACATCAGCGAGGCTGACTGGGCGCTCACCCTGGACGTCAATGTCAAGAGCGCCTTCTACGGTACGACGCTGGCCTTTGATTTGCTGAAGCGGGCGGGCGGCAAGGCCTCGGTGACGTTGACTGCGTCGACCTCGGCGCTGGTCGGCTCACCGTTCAGCCCCATCTATTCGCTTACCAAGGGCTCTGTGACCGCGTTCGGCCGCGCGATGGCTCTGGCCGGGGCGCCGGACGGTATCCGGGTGAATGTGATCTGCCCTGGATCTGTCGATACCCCTATGCTCGCGCAGTTCTTCGGAAGGGAACCAGGCGCCGACGTTGCCGACCTGATGGCGAACTTCGTCAGCCAGATCCCCCTGGGCAGGCCAGCCCAGCCGACGGAGATCGCCGGAGTCATCGCCTTCCTGGCCAGCGACGACGCGAGTTACGTCACCGGCCAGACCATCGCCGTCGACGGCGGGCTGACCGCCAAGTGATCGGCGACAGCGAACTCTCCGCGCGGGCGGCACAAGTTCTGTACGCCTACGCGCGCGGCGTAGACGAGGGAGACCTCGAGGCGCTCGGCGAATTGGTGTCCGATGATGTCAAGGTCAGCCGGGCGGACGGCGAGTTGAACGGCCGCGATGAATTCGTCGGCCTCTACCGTGCGTTCCTTGACTCGCCTGTGGAGGCGAGCCAGCACCTCGTCGGGAACGTCGCCGCGTATCGGGAATCACCGGGCATGATCCGGGCCCTGGCCTACTTCACAGCCATCATGTTCGATCCGGACGGCTGCCGGCTGATCACCGGCAGTTACTCGGACACTTTCCGAGAAGAAGCAGATCGGCTGGTCCTTGTGCACAAGCGCATCGAGATCCAGCGGGCAATAAAACTGTCAGCCCAGGTTATGTCATGGCAGGGGATAGCCGCGAAATGAAAATTCCGGGCACGTTGACCGTGTAACCGTACACCTGCCTCACATCCCCCCGGTCAGATAAGGACGAGAAATGGTGCATGTAGGCCTGCTCCTCAGCGACGTTCCCACCTCCGTGTCGCCATCCCAGCAGTTCCGTGACGTCCTGCGCATCGTGGATGCCGCTGAAGAGAATGGTTTCAGTTACATCGCCATCGGTCAGCATTTCCTTTATGGGGACCTGCGCTGGCTGCAGCCGGTTCCCCTGCTCGCCAGGCTTGCCGCGCACGTCGGGCCCGAGGTCAAGCTGGTCACCCAGATCATGATTGCGCCTCTGTACCACCCCGTTCTGCTAGCCGAGGAGATCGCTACGCTGGATGTCGTCACAGAAGGGCGTCTAGTCTTCGGTGCCGGGCTTGGGTACCGAGCCGAGGAATTCGACTACTTCGCTGTGCCCTATAAGGAGCGTGCCGCCCGTATGGACGAGTGCATAGAACTCGTCACCAAGCTGTGGACAGAGGAGGAGGTCGACTTCCACGGGCGGTTCTGGACTCTCGAGGGAGTGAAGCCTCATCTGCGCCCTGTCCAGCAGCCGCATCCGCCGATCTGGATCGGTGCGCACAGCCTTGCTGGCACACGCCGTGCCGGGCGACTCGGCGATGCCTACGCCTGCCCGCCGGAGACGCCCAAACATGAGGTTGCCGAGCGTTATGCGATCGTGCGTGAGGGATTCGCCGCTCGCGGCAAGAAGTTCGGGTCTCAACCGCTCCGGCGAAACGTGCTCGTCGCGGACAGTAAGGAAGAGGCCATCGTCGAATACGCGCGCGTGGCACAGGGCCGTTACATCACCTACGCCCAGCGAGGCCTGGATGTGATGGCAGGTACCGGACTCGAAGACGACTTCGCTAAAGCCGTCGCCGGCCATGCCGTGGTAGGAACGCCTGACGAGGTAACCGAACAGCTGCTGGACCTGGTCACGACGCTGCCCGTAGATCCGCTGCTGGTCCGCCCACAGTGGCCGACCATGGACGCGGACGAGACCATCGCAGCGATCCGACGGCTTGGCCGCGAGGTGGTGCCCAGCATCCTGGCCGTGGATCCGGCCAAGGCCCTCGGCCAGTTCTGAGCCTTCAGCCGGGTCCCAGCTCATTGCGGAGCTCATCTACCATGGCGTCGATGCGCGCGAGCATGTTCGCGACGATCACCGCATCAATGGACTCCTCGTTGACCAGCGCCCGGCATCGGTGCACCGACCGGGAGAGCTCTGCGATCTCCCGCGCAAGCAGGATTACGGCCGAATTGGCAGTCATGCCTGCGGCTCCTGGATCGCGGCTCGGTGGTCACTCCACCGGCGGGCTTTGAACGGGCCATCACCGGCGCCGGCTGGATCGGCTAGGGTGCCCGGCGGCACAGCGCGAACAATCGGCGTAATGCCGACGGCGACCTTGACTCGCCGCTCGAGCGCCTTCTCCAGATCTCCAGTGCGCCCCGTGGGCAGGATCTCCACTTCCAGGAGGACCTGCTCTCGTCCGTCGTCATCGGTATAGACCGAGCCGCGATAATCGGCCACCGCACTCATTTCCAGGATTGCGTCATCCACGGCCTCCGGCCAGACGTTCATTCCGCGAATCTTGATCATGTTGTCGAGCCGCCGCAGGGTGCCCGCCTCGTACCGGCTGAACTGCATCCCGCAGGCACACCCCGGTCTCGGGTCTCGCCGCACTTCGTCGCCCATGCGGAAACGGATGCACGGCATGGCGGAAGCCCGCAATGTGCTGATGACGATCTCGCCCCGGCCTCCCGGCTCAACCTCCCCGCCGTCTTGGCCGAGTACCTCAACGAAAACCCGGTGGTCCAGACCATGGAGGGTGCCCCGGGCCGCGCTCCCCCCGTTCATGACAAGCGCACCTGCAGAGCACGTGGCCAGCGCCACCCCCATGGTCTGCGTCGCCCCCCACCCCTCATGTATCCGGGCACCCCAGAACTCCTGCATGCCAAGGGCCCACTGTGTTCCGTAGGGCTCGCCAGAAAGGAAGATGCTCCGCAGCGAAGGCATATCGGCGGCTGGCTTCAGACCCGCCTCGCGCGCCACAACCGTCAGGCGGTGAAGATGAGACGGCGTCGCTGACAGCCCCGCGCACCGATAGGAGCGCAATGCCTGCACGCGGGCCTCGGTGTCGAGCACGAACCCGTTCACTGGCACCACGTGCGCGGCCTCGCAGGAGGCTTGAAAGTACGGTCCCGCCATCGTCTGCGAATAGGGAATCGTCAGCAGCAGGCGCTCCCCTTCCTTCAGGCCGGCCCACAGGTAGGCGTATGCGCCTCCAGTACCGAGAGCGGCGAGGTCGCGCGAATCTCGAAGGTGTACCTCACGGCCGCTTCCACTGGTGCCGCTAGTCAGATGAATCTGCCGGACTCCCGGCTGCCTGACGTCCGCGAGCGGGTGCCCGTCCTGAAACGCCAGAAGGTCAGCCTTGGAGAGCAGCGGGACGTCCCGGTGGATGTCCGACAACGTCCGCAACCGCGCGGGGTTCAACCCTGCGGCTCGGTAGAAGCTCCGATAGAACGGCACCTGCTCATAAGCCCGTGCGATGGTCTCCAGCAGGCGCTGAGTGACGAACGTCCTGATGGCCTCGGCGGAGGCTCGCTCCCATAGTCCATTCGCCGTCGCCGTCGCCGTCGGGCTCATCTCATCCTCCTTTATCTCTAGTAATCATAAGCATGAAATGCTATGTTTGTAAGACTCCCTGAGGGTGGGTTGAGAGTTCCAAGCTGCGGAGGCTCCCCATGAGTCAGACAGTCCCGGAGGAAGCGGTCGCGCCGCTCGCCTCGCAGATGGCGGCTGAGCCGGTAGGAGCTGTCTCCATCCGACGGTTTGTCGAGGCATTTGAGCTGGATAGCGACGCGTACCTCGACGATGCCGCCGCACGGTCCGCTGGTCATGACCGCCGCATCGCTCCGTGGTCGATGGCCATGGTGGCGGCAATGCCGGCCTACTGGAGCCCGGGTGATCCGCCGTTGGCTGAGGGTTTCGTGCCGCCGTTCGCGTGGGACTGCGTCGACCTGCCCGGCACCGAGATGATGTCCACGCGAGTCGGGCTCTTCTTCGAGAGGCCACTGCGAGCTGGCGATCTGCTCCGCAGTGACTACCGGGTCACCAAGGTCGTCCCCAAGCGGACGAGCGTGGGGGAGGGGAACTTCGTGGACTTCGAGGTGCGGCTCGCCGATCGGTCAGGTGACACCGTGGCCACCGAGCGATCGACAGTGTTCCGCTACACGCCAGCCACGACGCGCGCAGTCGCGAAGCCTCGCAAAGCACGTGACCCACTGCGAGCCCAATGGGATCGCGAAGCCGGGGCACCGATCGGCCAGCACACCTTTGGCCTAAGCCTGCAGCGCCTGATCATGTGCTCGGCGGCGTGCCGGGACTTCGCGGCGAGTCATCTCATCGACCGAGCGGCACAGGCCGGCGGCGCTCCACGAGCGTACGCCGACATGAACTTCGCGCTGGCCATGGTGGAGAAACTGCTGTTGCGCTGGGCTGGTCCCAGCCTCCGGGTACATGCGCTCGGACCGCTGGACATCGGTGACTTCGTCCTCGCAGGTATGGACGTCACGACGAGCGGATCCATCCTCGCGCAATCGCCCTGCCGAGACGCCGGCCGCTGCGATGTCACGGTCTCCGTCGCGCTGTCCCAGCCCGACGGTCGCACCCCGATCACGGGTCGAGCGAGTGCCTGTGTACCTGAGGGCTCGCTCGCCTCCACCACCGGCACCACAGAAGCGGACAGTTGATGTACGACATCCTCACGGGTTACCGAGTCATAGAGGTCTCGCTGTGGACCTTTGTTCCCTCCGCGGGCGCCGTCTGCGCCGAGTGGGGTGCGGACGTTATCAAGATCGAGCATCCGAACGGCGGTGACCCACAGCGCGGGATATTCGCCGGCGAGCACGTCCCGCCGCACCTTCGCATCATGGTCGAGCACGTAAACCGCGGGAAGAAAAGTGTCGCCATCGACCTGGCGCGTCCTGCGGGCCGCGAGCTGCTGCTACGGCTGACCTCGAGCGCCGACGTCTTCCTCACCAGCTTTCTCACACCCGCCCGCCAGCGACTGGGGATCGACGTCGGTGACCTGCGCGACGCCAACCCTGGGCTGGTCTACGCCCGGGGTAGCGGGCATGGCTCCCGCGGGCCCGACGCCAATGTGGGCGGTTATGACATGTCGTCTGGATGGGCACGCCCGGGGCTGGCCACCGAGCTGATGCCAGAATCCGCCACGGAGCCGCCGCTATGCCCGCCCGCGATTGTTGACTTGCAGTCTGGATTCAATCTCGCGTCTGGCATCGCGGGTGCCCTGCTGCGGCGCGAGCGTACTGGGATTGCGTCAGTAGTCGACGTGTCTCTCCTGTCGAGCGGGATGTGGCTAGCGGCCCCGAATCTTCTCGCCGCGCACAGCGGCGAGCGCATTCTGAGTACCACGGGCAGGCTCGACCCGCCAATCCACCCGATGGTGAATTCCTACCCCACGGCTGACGGACGGTGGCTCTACTTCGTGTTTCTGGAAGCGGACCGCTACTGGGCGGAGTTCTGCCGCAGGGTCGGCCGTGAGGACCTGCTGAGCGACAGCCGGTTCAGCTCAGCGCAGGCACGTCTCAGCAACCGCGCTGCCTGCGTCCGGGAGGTTGAGCTCATCACGCGCAGCAAAACGCTCTCGGCGTGGAAGGAACTACTCCGCGACAACGAGGGGCCTTGGGCGCCAGCGGCCCTAGTCACCGAGGCGATCGAAGACGAGCAGATCAAGGCGACGGGCCTGATTCAGCAAGTGGACAGTGACGGGGGCCGGGTACCGATCATGGGCAGTCCCGTCGAATACGACGAGCGGCCAGCTGGACAGCCAGTCAGGGCGCCCCGGGCCGGGGAGAACACTGAGGAGGTCCTCTCGGCCTTGGGGCTGACCGCCGCGGAGCTCGGCCAGCTGCACGATCAGCGCGTTATCGGGATTGAGGGAGTCTCGGATCCGCAGCGGTGAGGAGCCGGGCGTAGGGATGGCGGCGAAAGTACCCGCCGTCATAACTCTGGTAATCATCCTCATCAATATGTTAAGATCCCAGCGCAGGCGCAGCTTCGCGGCGGTGCTCTACGAAGGAGTGGACATGTTCGAGGAGGAGAAGGCAGTCGTCAAGCGGTGGGTCGGGCTGCTGACCGGAAACAAGGACGAGGTCTGGGACGGGTTTGATCAAGTACTCGATCCCAAGATGACGTGGACGGTTCCGGGTAAGACCTGTGTCTCGGGCACGCACCACGGGCTCGACGCCATTAACAACGACTTCTTCGGCAAGTGCTGGACCACAGGAGACGGCCGCGGTGGCGGTGTTCAAGGGCTCGACGAGGAGTACGGGCTGAAGCTCGAGGTTCAGAACTTGGTGGCGCTCGAGGACGGGCGCGTTCTGGTTACCTGTACCTCTGATGCCCGCGGCCGCAACGGCGTCCCATATAACAACGGATACTGCTGGATCATCACGGTCCGCGACGGCAAGATCGTCGAGCTGCATGAGTGGTGCGACACGATGATGTTTGAGACGGCCATGTTCGACAAGAAACTGGTCCCGGCCGAGAGCCTCGCGGAATCGCCGCGCGGGTCGCAGTCAGGGGAGTGAGGACGTGACCGCCGCGACCGAGGCGTCGGTCCGAAGTTTCGACCGGCTGTTTGTCGGGGGCCGCTGGGTCGTTCCGTCGAGTGACCGCACGATCGAGGTAATTTCTCCAGCCACCGAGAAGGTCATCGCATACGTCGCCGAGGCGCAAGAAGCGGATATCGACGCTGCGGTCGCCGCCGCCAGGACGGCTTTCGATGATGGTCCGTGGCCACACTGGACCCCTGCAGAGCGCGCGGCGGCGCTGCGGCGAATCAAGGCGGAGATCGCAAAACGGATTCCCGCGATGAGCCGGTCCTTCAGCCTGGAGATCGGGGCTCCGCTGGCGGTCAGCGAGGCGTTCCACCAGGGCGCGCTGGTCATGTGGGAGAGCGCCGCAGATGTGCTCGAGCGCTACGACTTCGAAGAGCGCAGGCCCAGTGACGTGGGCACAGCGCGTCTCCGGCACGAACCCGTGGGTGTCGTCGGCACGATCACGCCGTGGAACGCGCCGGTCGGCAACGGATCCATCAAGCTCGCGCCCGCGCTCGCTGCGGGGTGCACGGCCGTGCTGAAGCCCGCGCCTGAGGGACCGTCCAGTGCGATGCTGCTGGCCGAGGCATTCGAGGCCGCCGACCTCCCTGAAGGTGTGGTCAGCGTTCTGCCGGCTGGGCGTGAGGTCGGAGAGCATCTCGTTCGCCATCCGGATGTAGACAAGGTTGCGTTCACGGGAAGCACAGCTGCTGGAAAGCGGATCATGAGCTTGTGCGGTGAGCGTATCGCGCGGGTCACCCTCGAACTCGGCGGCAAGTCGGCCGGGATCATCGCCGACGACATCTTCATCGACGAGGAACTCCCCGAGCTGGTGATGGCCGGCCTTGGTCACTCCGGTCAGGTATGCGCGGCACTCACACGGATACTGGTGCCACGGCGGCGCCAGGATGAGATCGCTGAGAAGATTGCCGACATCATGCGGGGGATAGACGTAGGCGATCCGATGAACCGCGAGACTCAACTGGGCCCGCTGGCCATGGAGCGGCAGCGGGAACGGGTCGAGACGTATGTGCGTGCCGGCATTGACGAGGGAGCCACTCTCGTCGTGGGGGGCGGGCGGCCTCCGGACCTTGCCCGGGGCTGGTACTTCGAGCCGACATTGTTCGTGGATGTACACAACTCCATGCGCATCGCGCAGGAGGAAATCTTCGGGCCTGTGCTGTGCCTCATCCCCTTTGATGATGAAGAAGGCGCGGTGTCTATTGCCAACGACTCGCCCTACGGCCTGTCCGGGGCTGTCTACGCAAGCGACCTTGACCTGGCGGAACGTATCGCCTCACGTGTGCGGACCGGGCAGATGTGGATTAACGGCTGGGGAATGTGCGTCACTGAGCCGTTCGGAGGTTTCAAGCAGTCGGGCCTGGGCCGTGAGGGCGGAGTGGAAGGCATGAGCGCCTACCTTGAGACTAAGTACATCTGGCGCGCCTAGGTCATTTGCTATGCGGTCTGGCCCGCGCTCAGTTAAAGGGCGCCCTGCCGAGGCGGCAGGGTCCCAGGCATCGCCGTGCCTTATTCCAGGCTCACCACTGAACAATCTCATCCGCTGCGGCCTGATTTCCAGGACGCGGCGCCGGCCGGTTGACGTAACGATCAGGAAACGGCCAGGACACTCCCTTGACATTCATGCGCAGGATATTCATGATATTTATCATTACCCGGCTATGCGCAACCACTGGGGTATCAAAACGCGACCGACGGACGTAAGTGCAGTCCTGCATTTGCGTGAGCATCGGTCTGGACCGCTCAGGAGAAAAAATGGGCGTACTAGCCAAAGCGAGATCCCTGGCGGCGCTCGGTGCTGTCACAGCATTGACATGCATCGTCGCCTCCGCATGCAGCAGCAGCGACGCTTCTTCGTCGGGAAGTTCAAGCTCGGCGATGAGCGCCGTCGTCAAGCAGGCGCAGGCTCTCGCTGCGCCCTTCCAGAAGCAGCCAACCAAGCTTGAGGTCACGGCGCCCATCACCAAGTCCATCCCGTCCGGCAAGCGGCTGGACTTTCTCACGTGCTCTTCTCCTGGCTGTGCTGTCATCGCGAGCCGCTTCGAGGCGGGCGCGGCGATCCTCGGGTGGCATGTCAAGGTGCTGACTGTTGCGCCCACAGCGCCCGCGATTGTGAACGCCTACGACACCGCCATCAGGGACAAACCAGACGGCGTCGCGGTTGCAGCCGTATCGGCAGAAGTTGCCAAGCCCGAACTGGCCAAGCTGCAGTCCATGCACATTCCGGTGGTGACAGTTCAGGACCCGGACATCAAGTTCGGCCCGATCATTGCGAGCCTATACACCCACGATTCGTCATACCGGCTAGGCAAAGTCACAGCAGACGAGTTGACCGCCCTTGGCTGCGGTAGCGGCACCACGCTCTACGTCAACCTCAGCGGCTACCTCGTGCTGCAGTTCCGGCTCACGGCGTATGAGAAGGAAATGAAGCGGCTGAGCCCGAAGCTCAAGTACAAGGTGCTCAACATGGCGGCCACGGCCTCCGACTTCACCACTCCCATCGTGAGCGCCGTCCGGGCTGACCCGAAAATCGACTGCATATACGCGTCCTCCGATCCGATCGCAACCGGACTGCCCCAAGCACTCAAGGCCGCAGGCATATCAAAGCTGCCGCAGATCGTCACCGACTATGCAGGAAACACCACCCTCCAGTACATCCATGACGGCCTCGCGACGGCTACCGACATAGGTGACTCGGGCTCCTACGGATTCATCTACATCGACACCTTCGCCCGGTACTTCACCGGCGAGTCTCTTACCCCGGACGAGAACGCGCTGCAGACCATCTGGTTCGTGAACAAGAGCAACGCGCCGACCTCGGTCCCCTACTCGGACATCGCGAACCTGAAGGCCGACTACACCAAGCTGTGGGGCAAGTAGCAGTGACCGATCAGACCAGGACCCCGGCCGGGGATGTGCAGCATCCCCGGCCGGGATCCGGCCTGCACCTGGAGAACGTGTCCAAGTCCTTCTCTGGTCGCACCGTCTTGAGCCACGTCGATCTCGAGGTCAAGCCGGGCGAAGTGCATGGTCTCGTCGGGCAGAACGGATCCGGCAAGTCGACACTGATCAAGGTCCTGGCCGGTTATCACAAGCCAGACCCTGGCTCGCGGGCCTGGCTGGAGGGCGGGGCTTTCGAACTCGGCGCAGTGCCCGCGGACCACGGGCTCAACATCCGCTTCGTGCACCAGGATCTCGCTCTGGTCCTGCAACTCAATGCGATGGACAACATCGCACTGGGCGGCGGTTACGCGAAGCGGCGTGCGGGACTTATCAGCTGGAGGCAGCAGGCAGACGTGACGCACCAGGCGCTGGCCAGGTTCGGGGTGTCTATCGACATTCAGGTCCCGCTGGCCCGGCTGGCGCCAGTTGAGCGCACCGCGGTGGCGATCGTCCGGGCCCTCGCGGGCTGGGAAGAAAAATCTGGCGTGCTGGTCCTGGACGAGCCGACAGCATCACTGCCCGCGTCTGAGGTCGACCGGCTGCATGGCATTGTCCGCGAGGTCTCGCAGCAAGGGGCGGGTGTGATCTATGTGTCACACCGGCTGGACGACGTCGTCGCGGTAGCAGACAGGATCAGCGTTCTGCGCGATGGTGAGCTGGTAGGGACCTACCGTGCTGATGAGGTGGACAGCGGCCAGCTGGCCAGCCTCATGGTGGGACACCGAGTCGAGCGGAAGCGCTCCGAGGACTTCACCGCCGACAGGACCTCGGAGCCGGTGCTGACCGCCAGGGCACTGACGGCGAGGTGGCTCGAGGACGTTGATCTCGTGGTCTGGCCGGGCGAGATAGTCGGAGTGTCCGGCGTTCTCGGCTCCGGGCGGGAGGAACTTCCCTACCTCCTCGCGTCGGCGTCCTCTGCCTTCGTCTCCGGCCAGGTCACGGTCGGCGGCCGGGTGCTTCCCCCTGCATCGCCGCGGGTAGCGCAGCGCCTTGGTGTGGGTTTCGTCCCAGCTGACCGCCTCAGGGAGGCGGTCATCTCGCCCTTTGCTATGCGAGAGAACCTCACCCTGGCGGGAGTGGAAGACCTGGCGACCGCCGGGATTGTTCATCGCGACGACGAACGCAAGCTTGTCGGCACCTGGATAGACAAGATCAACGTCGTCCCCCGCGACCCCGAGCGGCCGTTGCCCAAATTCAGCGGCGGCAATCAGCAGAAGGTCATCCTGGCCCGGATGCTCAGCTTGATGCCCAAGGTGCTCATCCTCGCCGAGCCCACCGCGGGCGTGGACGTGGGAGCTCGCGAAGCCATCTACGACGTGATCCGCACCGAGGTTACCGAACGCCAGCTCGCAGTGGTCGTGGCCTCGTCCGATATTCAGGATCTCATCGCACTGTGCCACCGGGTCCTGGTCATAAGGCATGGCCGGATCTTTCGTGAGCTGCGGGGCAGCCGCCTTAGCTATGGGGCAATTGTTCACGCCACTGAGGGAACTGAAGAACAGGACCCGACCATTGAAGAGAGCACCCAATGACGGGAATACCACCCCACCGGACCTCGGTACCGAGTCAGCCGCTGACTAATCACACCAGGCCACTGGAGAAGCCGTCCAGAGCGGACGCTGAGTCGCCGGTCTTCCGGCGCGGCCGTTTTGCGTGGATGTCGTTCAAGAACATCGGCGCGATTTACGTGTGGATCCTGCTTATCGTGATCTTTTCCATCTGGGCGCCGAGCACCTTTCCCACGTGGGCAACAGTCCAGCAGATCCTCAACGAACAGGCGATCACCGGCCTCGTGGCGCTGGCCCTGGTCCTGCCGCTCTCTGCGGGAGTCTTCGACCTCTCGATCGGCTATAACCTGGGTTTCTGCAACGTGCTCTGCGCCTGGCTGATAGTCAGCGGGGGAATCTCTGTCCAGCTCACGCTGGTGATAACGATCGTGGCGTCGCTGCTGGTCGGCGTAATCAACGCCATCGTCGTGGTGTTCGCCAGGATCGATTCATTCATCGGCACGCTGGCGACAGGTTTCCTGCTCCTCGCGGGCATCACTGTGGTGGCCGGCCAGACTCAGATCGTGGGCCAGAAACTCTCCTCCGGATTCTTCGCAGGCATCGCGAACTCCGGGGTCTCCGGGATTGACTACACCGTGTTCTACATGGTCGTGGTAGCGGCCATCATCTGGGCAGTTCTAGAGTTCACGGTCGTAGGCCGCTGGTTCTACGCCACCGGTTACAACCTTGATGCCGCCCAGCTTGCGGGGATCCCCGTGAAACGCCTGAAGGTTATCGTGCTGCTCGTCTCCGCACTGGTTGCCGGCGGCGTCGCGGGCATCGCCGTGACCTCGCAAATAGCCTCGGGAACATCGACCGTCGGGCCACCGTACCTCCTGAACGCGTTTGCTGCCGCTTTCCTGGGCGCGACCCAGCTCCGGCAGGGCCGGTTCAACGCCTGGGGCACGCTTATCGCGGTGCTAATGCTAGGAACCGGGACGGTCGGCCTGGGTCTTGCTGGCGCGCCGGACTGGGCCTCGTCGGTATTCACCGGTGTCGTGCTGCTCTTGGCACTGGCTGTGACCAGGGCGGAAAGGTCCGGCTCGCTTGGCTAGCGGACGCCCAGCCGGCCGTAGGAGGCACCCCCAGGGTTGGACAAATCTATGATGATGATTATTCTTATATCGCCGCAGGGGGTCCTCGCTCCGAGATGAGAGAAGGCAGGCCATGAGCGCATCCACCGTTATCACGGAGCACGACCGCCACTGGGTTCCGTCCGTGCGCACCCTGACTATCAATAACGAGCCCGTTGAGCCAGCCGGAGAACGCTGGGACGTCTATAACCCCGCAACCGGACAAGTGATCGCCACAGTCGGGGGCGCCTCACCAGAGCAAGTGGACGCCGCAGTCGCCGCGGCCAGGCAGGCCTTCGGCCCATGGGCCGCGCTGCCGGGCACCGAGCGTGCTAGGCACATCCATCGGCTCGCCGACATGCTGGAAAACGCCGCGGACCGCCTCCTGCCGTCAATCGTCAACGAAGTCGGCACGCCGGTATCGCTCGCCAGCTACCTTCAGGTGCGGATGGCCGTCGACCAGCATCTGCGCTGGGCGGCCGAGGCGGCGAAGACCGACCGCACCATCCACCTGGGCGGCTGGAATGAACCAGTGCCGACCATGAGCGATGTCGTTCACCAGCCGGTCGGCGTGGTCGCTGCTATCACGGGCTACAACTACCCGCTGAATCTGGCGATTTTCAAGTTCGGTGCCGCGCTCGCCGCGGGGTGCACCGTGGTTGTGCTGCCTTCACCCCGGACACCGGTCACTACGCTCTTCCTCGGCGAACTGGTCCGCGAAGCAGGCCTGCCCCCCGGCGTGATGAACGTGATCACAGGCAATGCCGACGTCGGCCGGCGGCTCTCGTCGCACCCGGGCGTCGACCACGTGTCGTTCACGGGGTCGGATGCTGTAGGCAGCCACATCATGGCCCAGGCCGCAGAGGGCCTCAAAGGGCTAACCCTGGAACTCGGCGGCAAATCTCCCAGCATCGTGATGCCCGGAGTCGACGTCTCGAAGATCGCCGTGGACATGCATCTGCGCTGGTCTCGTAATGCCGGCCAGGGATGCGCGGCCCTGGCCAGACTACTCGTCCACGAGAGCCTCTACGACGAGTTCCTGGAGGCCGGGGCGGCCGCGTTCGATCAGATGGTCGTCGGTGACCCGTGGGACCCCGCGACGAACATCGGCCCGATGATCAGGCCTGATCATCAGCGGCGCGTCATCAGCTACATCGACGGATCAATTGCCCTGGGCGGGCGCAAGCTCCTCGAAGTTTCGTCCCCGCTACCCGACCGCGGCTGGTTCGTCAACCCTGTCCTTCTGGGTAACCTGCCTCGCGACGCGCCTGCAGTTCAGGAAGAGATCTTCGGTCCTGTGGCGGTAATCATGCCCTTCCGGGATGCCGACGAGGCCGTCCAGCTGGCGAACGACACGCCTTTCGGCCTCGCGGCCAATGTCTGGTGCGATGACCCGATCGAAGCACGCCGCATGGCCGAGCAGATCCGCGCGGGCACCGTGTGGATCAACGGAGGCGGCAGCATGCGGCCAGATGCGCCGTTCGGCGGCTACGGGCGGTCAGGTATCGGCCGTGAGCTGGGAGAGTGGGGCATCCGTGAGTATCTCGAGGTCAAGCACATCCAATGGCGCGCCTGACGGGCATCGCCGGGCCGGAGGGCACCTGTGCTGGCCGATCAGGTTGCCGTCCGGTCCCAGGTAATCGTCTGTTCCAGGACTTCGGGGAACTTGCGCTGCGCGTAGCGGGAGTACTCGTCGATGTGCTCGCGCATGCGCTGCTCGGAAGCTGCGGCGTCATGGCTGGCGATCGCCTCGTAAATCTCCTCGTGGGCTTTGAGGATGGCGACCCGCCGGTAGCTCGGGTAGTCGATTCCCAGCACCGTGCCGTCCAGGATCCCGAGCAGGGAATCCACGATGTAAGCAAACAGGACGTTCCCCGAGGACCACGCGATCACGTCGTGGAAGCGCTTGTTGGACTCCAGGAACGAATCCCGGTCGTCCAGGTCCTGCCGCATCTGCTCTACCGTCCGGCCCAGCTCGGCGAGCGAGTCGTCACTGATGCGCTCGGCAGCCAGCTGACTGATCATCGGCTCGAGGGCCGACCGTACCTCGACAATCACCCGGTACGGCGCCTGGTTGAGCTGCATCAGCAGCTGCAGTGTGCTGGCCAGGTGCGACGCGGCCGGATTCAGCAGGATCGGGCCGCCTCCCGGGCCAGGCTTGAGCGCGATAACTCCCTGAAACTCAAGCAGCCGGAGAGCCTCGCGCAAGGTTCCCCGTCCGGTGTCGTAGGTCTCAAGCATGACCCGCTCGGGTGGCAGCAGATTACCGGGGCGCAGGCCGCCCCGCACGACATCGCGCACGATCCGCTGAGCCACCAGCATGGCTGCTTTAGGCGGCCGACTCCCGGTCAGCCGCGATCCGCGGTCATCCGGCACGGCCTCAGGCCTCTGGGCAGTGGGCACTGCACCTCCTCAGGCTGGGAAAGCATGATCAATCTGATAACTTCTCCGAACACTTATATCTTTGGTAAAGATTAGCATCGATTGTCGCGTTACTCAAAGGCGAAGGGCAGGCACGGGACGTGAGCACCCGCCTGCCTGCGGAAAGGATCGAAGTGACCGGAGTAGTCATAGAGCAGCGTGGGCCCGCGACCTGGATCCGCCTGTCCGTGCCGAAGCGCCGCAACGCCTACGATCCGCTCATGGCGGCCGCTATTACCGAAGCGCTCGAAAACAGTACAGGCGCGCATGCGGTGGTTATTACTGGTTCGCAGGGCAGCTTTTGCGCCGGTGGCTCGCTGCAGCAGCTAAGCACGCCAGCACCCGCAGATATGCGTGTACTTTACCGTGCATCGTTGCGCCTGTTCGACGCGATCCGGCAGTGCCCGCGGCCGGTGATCGCCGCAGTCAACGGGGCAGCAGCCGGCGGGGGCAACGAACTGGTAGTCGCCTGCGATCTGGCTGTCGCGGGGCGTTCGGCAACCTTCGGCCAGACAGGGCCCCGCGTTGGTAGCTCACCGGTGACCGGCGCGACAAACGTCATGAGCCTGCAGATCGGCGAGAAGCGGGCCAAAGAGCTGTCCATGCTGTGCCGCCGCTATACGGCAGCGCAGGCGCTGGAGATGGGGCTGGTGAACGCCGTGGTCGATGATGACCAGCTTGAGACGACGGCTGACCAGTGGTGTGCGGAGATCGCACAATTGAGCCCGCGTTACCTGGAAATCACCAAAATCAGCTCGAACGTCTGGTGGAATGCGGCGCGTGACTCATTCTCCACCGGACTCGGCATGCTAATGCAGGCGGTGGGCAGCGAGGACATGATCGAGGGGGCCACGGCCTTCCTGGAGAAACGCAAGCCGGAGTTTCCCGGACCGCAGTGACCCTTACTGCCCCCGCCACTGGGGGACGCGCTTCTCCACGAAGGCACGGGCGCCCTCATGCGCGTCATCTGTCGCCCGGACAGGTTCGCTGATCTCCCGCTGCCGGGCGAATTCCGTGCTAGCTGGCCAGTCCCGCGACTCCACCACGATGCGCTTAGTGGCCGCTACCGCCAGCGGGCCGTTGCGGGCGATGCGCTGCGCCAGGTCGATGGCAGTTGTCAGGGCCTCGCCCGGTGGGACCAGCTTGTTGATCAGTCCGGCAGCATGCGCGTCCTCTGCGCTGATGAGGTCTCCGGTCAGGGCCCATTCAAGCGCCCGGTAATAGGACACACGGCGGGGGAGCCGCAACAGCCCGCCGCCCGCGGCGACGAGGCCGCGCCGTACCTCAGGGAGCCCGAAGCGGGCGTTCTCGGCTGCGATCACCAGGTCGCAGGACAGTACGATCTCGAAGCCACCCGCGACGGCTGCCCCTTCGACGGCCGCGATGAGCGGCTTGGCCGGGGGCTGCTCCACGATCCCGGCAAAGCCTCGGGGTCGCACGGACGGGCGCTCACCCGCGAGGAACGCCTTAAGGTCCATGCCGGCGCAGAAGGTTCCGCCAGCTCCTGTTAGCACGCCGGCCGCTAGATCGCGCCGGCTGTCGAGCTGGTCCAGCGCGTCTGAGATCGCCTGTGCGGCGGCGAGATTGATCGCGTTACGGACGGCGGGCCGGTTGAGCGTGATCACGAGCACCGGCCCGTGATGCTCCGCAGTGACTTCTCCGGACACGGTCGTTCCCTCCAGATGTGGGGCGTGCTTACCGGGGCGGCATCCGGATGGCGCCGTCCAGCCGGATGGTCTCGCCGTTCAGCATCGGGTTGCTCAGGATGTGCATCGCAAGCATGGCGAACTCATCCGGCAGCCCCAGCCGGGATGGGTGCGGCACAGCCGCAGCAAGTCTGTCTTTCACCTCGGCAGGAAAGCGGTCCAGGATCGGCGTATCGAACACGCCTGGAGCGATGGTGCACACCCTGATCAGCCTGCTGGCAAGGTCGCGGGCCGCCACGATGGTCATGCCCACGATGCCAGCCTTGGACGCGGCGTAGGGCGTCTGGCCGATCTGGCCTTCCCACGCTGCGACCGATGCGGTCAGGACGACCACTCCGCGTTCCCCGCCTTCGGGCTCGCTCCGCGTCATCGCTGCCGCGGCCAGGCGGAGCAGGTTGAAGGTGCCTATCACATTGACTCGCAGTACTGCCTCGAACAGCTCAGCTGATCCCGGCTGTCCTTCCCGGTCCAGGACCCGGACGGTGCCGCCGCGCCCCGCGCAGTGCACGGCGGCGCGCAGCGGTGCCCGTGCCGCCGCCACGTCGACTGCTGCCGCCAGAGCCCCGGCATCGGTCACATCGGCTGCCACGAACTCGGCGTGACCGCCGAGGCTCGCCGCGACCGCGGCTCCGCCCGACGATGGCAGGTCGACGATGACGGTGGCCACTCCATGGTCGGCTAGCCGGCGTGCCGTCGCCAGGCCCAGCCCGGATGCGCCCCCGGTGACGATCGCCGACGCTCGGGCCAGGTCCATGGTGATCGCTCCTCGCTATGTCAGGAAATGATGGGCGGGCTGGGTCAGCCCAGCCGTTCGACGATCATGGCGTTGGCCATGCCGCCCGCCTCGCACATCGTCTGGAGCCCGTACCGTCCGCCTACGGCATCGAGATGGCCGAGCAAGGTGGTGAGAAGACGGCATCCGGAAGCGCCGAGTGGGTGGCCCAGCGCGATGGCACCACCCCGCGGGTTGAGGATCGAGGGGTCAACCGGGAACTCTTTCTGCCAGGCGAGCGGAACAGACGCGAACGCCTCGTTGACCTCGACCGCCGCCATGTCGCTGATCATGAGACCGCTGCGGGACAGGACTCGCTTAGTGGCCGGGATCGGGCCGGTCAGCATGAGAAGCGGATCGTCACCGCAGACTGCCGAGGCGACCACGCGGGCTCGCGCCGGCAACCCAAGCTGGCTGGCGCGCTCCTCGCTCATGACCAGGACTGCTGCCGCACCGTCGGTGATCTGGGATGAGTTCCCCGCCGTTACCTTCCAGTTGAGATGCGGGAACCTGTCACGCATCTCGCTGGTGCCGAAGGCAGGCTGCAGGGCGGCCAGCCGCAGCAGGGTAGTGTCCGGGCGTATCGTCTCGTCGCCGTCGATGACCGAGCCGTCCGGGCGCCGGATGGGAACGATTTCGGAGTCAAACCAGCCCAGTTGCCGCGCTTGCCCGGCGCGCTCATGGGATCTCATGCTGTAGATGTCGAGCTGGTCGCGGGACAGGGCGAATTTCTCTGCGACGAGCTCAGCGGAGACACCCTGCGGCACAAGCTGGCCGAAACGGGCCGCGACTCCCGGGCCGTGCGGGTCGGCCCCCATGCGAGCCGAGCCCATGGGAACGCGGCTCATTGATTCGACGCCAGCGGCGATCACGATGTCGTACGCCCCTGCCATGACGCCCTGGACGGCAAAATCGACAGCCTGCTGCCCGGACCCGCACTTGCGCTCGATGGTCACAGACGGCACATGGACCGGGAAGCCGGCGGACAGCCAGGCCTGGCGGCCCGGCGTCGCGGACTGCTCGCCCACCTGCCCGACACATCCCACCAGGACGTCATCAACAGCGGCAGGGTCAAGCTTGCTGCGCTGGATGAGGCCTGAAAATACCTGCGCAAGCAGGTCGACTGGATGCACCGTGGCCAGGGCGCCCCCCGGCCGGCCGCGGCCCATGGGCGATCGCACAGCGTCTACTATTACTGCTCGGGACATATCCACACTATCATTATCATGATTTTGTGCGATCCTGGAAGAGGCCGGGCGCCGGCTCCCGGAACGAGGTGGCCTTGACGAAGCCTGAATCTATGCGTATTAATATCATTGTCTGAGAGGCGGGTGCCGGTGATTGCCGATGCGAACGATGAGGGCCACGCGGCGGAACTGGCGGCCGTGGCTGCCGACCTGGCGCGTACGCGTTATGCACCGCACGCGGCAGCCTGGGACGGCGCGCGCACGGTGTTTCCGCATGAGGAACGGCGTTACCTCGGTTCGCTCGGGATGCTGGGGATCTGCCTTCCGGAGCAGTTCGGCGGGTCAGGCGCACCACTGCTCGATGCGCTGATCGTTATCGAGCAACTTGCCAAGGAATGCCGTCCAGCGGCCTTCCAGGTGTTTGAGGCGAACACCGGCCCGGCCCGGGTCCTGGCCCTGATCGGCTCGGAACAGCTCAAGGAGCGCTTCCTGCCGGACATCGTTCGCGGCGACGCGACGATGGCGCTCGCGATCTCCGAGCCAGACGCAGGCTCGGCCGCGACGGACCTGACCACGCGTGCGAAATTTGCCGACGGTGCCTACACCATTAACGGTGCCAAGCGCTGGACCAGCAACGGCAGCGAGGCAGACGCATACCTCGTCTACGCACGTCTGTCCGATGAACCTGGGGCGAAAGGGATCGGCGCGCTGATTGTCGAGGCGGATCGTACCGGCGTGAGCTTCGGCGCCTCCGAGCGCCTGATGGGATTCCGCGGCATACCCTCTGCGGACGTGAGGTTCGACGACGTGGTCGTGCCTGCCGAGAACCTGCTGGTCGGCCCCGGCGGCTTCGGGAGACTTTTTGCCGCCTTCTCCATCGAGCGGCTCGGAAATTCGACCATGAGCCTGGCCATCGGCCAGGCGGCCCTTGACCGCACAATTTCCTACGTCCAGCAGCGCATGCAGTTCGGGAAACCGCTTATCGAGTTCCAGGCTGTACAGATGACCTTGGCCGAAATGTTCCTCCAGGTAGAGGCAGCCCGGTTGCTCGTCGACCGGGCGGCGCGCACTGCTGGCACCGGGCTGCCCGACCCTCTTGAGGTTTCCCTCGCCAAGTGCACGGCCAACGAGATGGCCAAGCGGGTCTCTGGCCTCGCTATGGAGTTGCACGGGGGCAACGGATACAGCGAGGAATACGGGATCGAGCGACTGCACCGGGACGCACACGGATGGGCCCTGGCAGGCGGAACCCCAACGATGCAGCGCATCCGGATAGTCTCCGAGATGCTCGGCCGCCACTTTGACCAGCGCCGGTGAGCGGGTCTTGCGCTGGTTGGAGGACAAAGGAGTGGAACGTGACCCGGTTCTTCACTGATCTGCGTCCTTCGGAGCCTGACTGGACCCGCTGGACCGTCGCCCACGCCCTGCGCGGTCACGCGGCACAGCAGCCGGACGCGGTATTCCTGACAGCGCCTGAGGAAGCACGGGAATGGACCTACGCCCAGGCGCTGAGCGACGCGGAGCGGATCGCCGGTGCGCTGCGGCGGGCGGGGGCCCGCGACGGCGACCGGATGATCGTGATGGCTGCCAATTCCTCCAGCTTCATCCTGAGCTGGCTCGCCGCCGGGCTAGCCAGGCTGGTGGAAGTGCCAGTCAATACTGCCTACGAAGGCGAGTTCTTGCGGCACCAGGCCGCTCTGGTTGATGCGGCATGGGCGGTGATCGACGACCGATTCGCCGGCCGGTTCGTGGCGCTTCGCGAGCAGCTGCCTGAGCTCCGCGGGTTCTGGGTGATCGATAGCGGCCGGGGTGAGGCGGCAGTGCGGACGCTGCGGGCTGCGGGCTGGGCCGCGGAGCCCTGGGATTCCCTGCGGGCGGGACCTGCCTGGCAGCAGCCAGGTCCCGCCGCCCAGGAGCTCGCGTCGGTGTTCTTTACCTCGGGGACCACAGGTCCGTCTAAGGGCGTGGCCATGCCGCATGCCCAGATGTACTTCTTCGCCGAGGAGGTCGTCTCGCTGACCCGCCTCACCAGCCGCGACATTTACCTGACCGTCACGCCCCTCTTCCATGGGAATGCCCAGTTCATGGCCGCCTATCCAGCACTGATCACCGGAGGCCGGCTGGTCGTACGCTCGCGATTCAGTGCCAGCCGCTGGGCGGACCAACTGCGCGAGAACGGCATCACGGTGACCAACCTGATCGGCGTGATGATGGATTTCATCTGGAAACAGCCCGCCCGGCCTGGTGATGCCGACAACCCGCTGCGCGCCGTCTTCGCCGCTCCAACTGCCTCGTCTATCGTGGACGGCTTCAGGGAGAGATTCGGCATTGAGGCTTTCGTCGAGGTGTTCGGCCTGACGGAGACGTGCGCGCCGATCCTCTCGCCCTACGGCGAGGCTCGGCCACCGGGAGCGGCGGGGCTGCTGGCCAGCGAATGGTTCGAGGCGCGCCTGGTCAATCCTGAGACTGACATTGAGGTTGGCATCGGCGAGATCGGCGAGCTGGTCATCAGGTCCCGGCATCCGTGGACCTGCAGCCTCGGGTACTACGGAATGCCCGACAAGACCATCGAGGCCTGGCGCAACCTGTGGTTCCACACCGGGGACGCGCTGCGTCGCGACGAGAAGGGCTGGTACTACTTCGTCGACCGGTACAAGGATGCGCTGCGCCGCCGGGGCGAGAACATCAGCTCCTACGAGGTCGAGCAGGCCATCCTGGCTCACCCGGCGGTCGGTGAGTGCGCGGTCATCGGCGTCCCGGCCGGTATCGAGGCCGGAGAGGATGAGGTGATGGCCGTGATCACCACCGTCGGGCTGGTCGACCCGGCCGACATCTGGAGCTGGTGCGAGGGCCGCGTTCCTGAGTTCGCAATCCCGAGATTCGTGCGCATCGTGTCGGCGCTGCCCAAGACTCCGTCCGAGCGCGTCCGCAAAGTCGAGCTACGTGCTACCGGAGTAACAGCAGATACCGCCGACCGGATGACGCGGTCCGCACCATCCGGGCCCGCCGGAGAGCAGCCTCGTTCATCAGGCAGTCTCAGCGCTGCGCCGGGCGCCGGACTAACCAGGAACTCTTGATGCGCAGCTTCCGCTCGGTTCTGTTCGTGCCCGGGCACAAGCCCGGTTGGGCGCTGAAAGCGCTCAAAGCGGGCCCGGATGCGATCGTGCTCGATCTTGAGGATTCGGTTCCTGCGGAGGACAAGGCTGCCGCCCGCGACCAGGTCTGGCGTTCGATCGGCGCTCTGCGCGAGCAGGACGAGTCTGTGGCGCTGTACGTGCGGGTCAACCCGCTTGCCACGCGGCTGACCGGCGCCGACCTGGAGGCTGTGGTCCGACCGGGCCTGGACGGTATCTTCGCGCCCAAGATTGAGCGCGCCACCGACGTGCTGCGCTACGACGCCCTGCTCGATCACTTCGAGACCCGCAATGAGACAGCGGGCCTGGAATACATCGTGCCGGTGGAGACAGTTCCGGCTATCCACAATTGCCGTGAAATTGCTGCCGCTTCCCCCCGGGTAGGCGCCATGATCGGCCCGACCGCCGAGCACGCTGATATCGCCCGGGAGGTCGGCTTCGAGTGGACTCCCGGCGGACTGGAAACCCTGTACCTGCGCAGCCGTGTCCTGCTGGCCTGTCGCGAGGCGGGGATCCAGGCCCTGACCGGCCTGTGGGAGCGCGTGGACGACCTTGATGGCTTGCGCACCTTCGCCCAGCAGGGCCGCGGGCTGGGTTTCCGCGGGATGGTGGCTATTCATCCGAGCCATGTGCCTGTAATCAATGCGGTGTTCTCGCCGAGCAGCGCCGAGATCGAGTTTTACGAGGGCATGGTGGCCGCGTACGCGGAGGCGGCGGCGGCCGGGAGCGGCGCGCTGCGCTACCGGGGACGCCACATCGACCGGGCTCATTTTGAGAAGGCTGTCCAGTGGCTCGAGAGCGCCCGCCAGCTCAACAGCCCGGTGGCAGGCGCTGACCGGGAGGAACCGTCGTGACTGCGAGCAGTGCGGGACCGCTGGAGGGGATTACCGTTCTCGAGCTTGGCACGATGTATGCAGCACCGACAGCTGGCCGGATGATGCGCGACTTCGGCGCCGTGATCACGAAGGTCGAGGACCCGGCGACCGGTGACTACGCCCGGCACTGGACGCCCCAGAAGGACGGCCTGTCTCTCGGTTTCTCCCGCCTCAACGCAGGAAAACGGTCGGTCGGAATCGACCTGCGCCGGCCGGAGGGCCGTGACCTCGTGCGGCGGATGGCAGCCACGGTTGACGTTGTCCTGGAGTCGTTCCGGCCGGGACGGCTGGAGGCCTGGGGGCTGGGTTATCCGGTGCTCGCAGAGAAAAATCCCGGGCTGATCCTTACCCGGGTCTCGGGCTTCGGCCAGACGGGGCCATACCGGGAGCGACCCGGGTTCGGCACGGTAGCGGAGACAGCTAGCGGCTTCGCCTTCATCAACGGCTGGCCGGAAACGCCGCCCACCTCCCCGCCGTTCGGCTTTGCGGACTCCATCGCGGGCATCGCCGCGGCGATGGGCACGGCGATGGCGCTCTACCGGCGCGAACGTGGCGGCGGTGGCGAGATAATCGATGTTGCTCTCTACGAGCCGCTGATGTTCATCGTCGGGGACATCATCCTCAAGTACGAGAGCCTGGGCGAAGTACAGGGCAGGGTCGGGAACGGCACCGGCTCTGCCTCGCCACGGGGGATCTACCAGGCCGCTGACGGTGGGTGGCTGTCCATAGCTGCGTCCAACGAGGTGATCGCGAGACGCCTGTTCCAGGCCATGGGGCGCCCGGAGTTGTCGGAGGATCCGCGCTTCGCCACGAACACAGCCCGGATGGCCAACAACGACGCTATCCAGCGCGAGGTAACGGCATGGGTGGCGACGCGGCCACGCAGTGAGATTCTGAAGGTGCTGGATGAGTTCGAGGTGGTGAGCGCGGGGGTTAACGATGCTCGTGACATTATCGCCGACCCGCATTTCCGCGAGCGGACGTTGGTCGAGCTCACCGGCAACGACGTCCTGGGGTCGGTACTCATGCCCGGGCCGGTACTTCACTTGGCTGGATACGGCGGCCCTCGCTACAACGGGGTGCCCGGCATCGGTGAGCACACGAGGGAAACGCTCGCGGAGTCGCTGGCCATGACGGCGGATGAACTAGATGTCCTGACGGACCTGGGCATCATCGGCCCGGGCTGATGCTTAACGCTGAGGCGTTGCTCGGCTACCGTCAGTTTCTTCCGCGGCTGCCGGTAACCCCTGGCCGCCGTCGACCGTGACCACGGTTCCCGTGGTGTAGCTCGACGCGTCACTGGCCAGGTAGAGCGCCGTACCGACGATCTCGCTGGGCGCGCCGCCCCGGCGCAGCGCGAAACGCTGGGCCCTGGCCTGGAACGCGTCCATATCCCAGGCCCGGCTGACGTCTGTGAGGAACGTTCCCGCCATGATGGCGTTGCAGCGGACTGTGGGCCCGAATGCGTGGGCGAGGCCAGCGGTGAGTGCGTTGAGTCCTGCCTTGGCTGCGGCGTACGGCAGGACGTCCGGCCGCGGCCGGATGGCCGCCGTGCTGGTCACGTTGATAATCGATCCGCCCGAGCCTGCGGCCATCCGCGTACCGAGCAGGGCGGCCAGCCGGAATGGGCCCTTCAGGTTCACGCCGATGACCTTGTCGAACATCGTCTCGCTAACGTCGGTGACATCGTCATAGAGGGGAGACATTCCAGCGTTGTTGACCAGTACGTCCACCCGCCCGAAGTGGCTGTAGGCCGCGTCGACCAGCCCGTCGATCTCGTCCCAGTGCCCGACATGGATCGCATAGGGCAGTGCCTGGCGCCCCGTCTGCTCAGCGATCTCCTCGGCATAGGCGGCGCACATGGCGCCGTCCCGGCTCGCGATCACGACGTCAGCGCCCGCGTGGGCAAACCCCGCGATCATCTCGCGGCCCAGCCCGCGGCTTCCGCCGGTGACCAGCGCGACCCGGCCAGTGAGGTCAAAGGTCTGCGCGATGTCGGGCGACATGTGGCCTGCCTTTCGGGATGCGCCGGTCTGGCCGGGGCATTCAGCTGTCGATAATTCCTTGCTATGGTTAACATGAATATTAGAGGAGGGGAGGCGGCATGGCATCCAATGACGTGGAGCTCTTCGAGCTTCCCGCCTCCTACCGTGAACTGCGGGCCGAGGCCCGCGACCTGGCGGCATCGGTAGTGGGTCTCGCCGGGGAAGCAGACGAGTCCGGCACCATCCACCCGGTGATGCGAGCCCGGTTCGCGGGCAGCGGGCTGGCCGCGGTGACCGTGAGCCGGGAGTACGGCGGCCGGTTCGCGAACGTGGACTCGCTTGCGCTCACAGTTGTGCGCGAGGCTCTCGCCGGTGTCAGCGCGCACCTGGACTCGCTCTTCGCGATGCAGGGCATCGGCAGCTATCCCCTCTCGGCGGGCGGCAGCGAACCCGTGCGCAAGCGATGGCTCCCGGCCGTTGCGGCCTGCGATGCCATCGCAGCTCTGGCGCTGACTGAGCCGCAGGTCGGTTCGGACCTGAAGGCCATTACGACCACCATCCGCGAGGACGCGGGCGACTTGCTCGTCAACGGGCACAAGTCGTTCATCACCAATGCGGGAGATGCGGACTTCTACAGTGTGCTCGGCCGCGATGGTGACGGCTACTCCCTGGTCCTGGTGCCGGCTAAGAACCCGGGCGTAATCGTGACGCACCCGCACCAGATCATCGCCCCGCACGTCCTGGGGGATGTGACCTTCGATTCCGTCCGGGTGCCCACGGATCATCGCATCGGCGAGCCAGGCCGTGGCTTCAGGCTCGTGCTCGCCACCCTGGCAACTTTCCGCGTCTCAGTCGCTGGCGCCGCAGTGGGGCTGGCCCAGGCCGCCTTGGACGAGGCCGTACGCCACGCGACGTCACGGGAACAGTTCGGCATGCCGCTAGCCCAGCTTGGTCCAATCCCTGGTCTGCTGGCACGGTCTTGGACCGACATAGAGATGGCACGGTCACTCGCCTACCGGGCCGCAGCGGCCGCAGCCCGTGATCCTTTGGCTAATCTGCACTTGTCATCAATGGCGAAGGTAGGAGCGACCGAGGCTTGCGGGCAGGTAGTGGATCGCGCAGTACAAGTGATGGGGCGCTTTGGGTTGATACGAGGCAGCCTTATCGAGCGGCTCTATCGGGAAGCACGCCCGATGCGGATCTATGAAGGCTCCACCGAGGTCATCCTCGATTCCCTGGCCCGTCAGCTGGTGAAAACCAGGACTGGGGGAGCCCCACGATGATCATCGATGCGCACTGCCATGTATGGCCCGACCACATTGCGGGCAAAGTGCTGCTCAGCCGCCCCGCTGGCCTGGACGCCGTCAATGACGGCACCATCGCAGGCCTGCGCGCATCTATGGAAGCTTCCGGTGTCGACCGGGCGGTATGCCTGGGCGTGGCGACCGCCGCCAGGACTGTGCAGCGGACCAACGAGTTCATTGGCTCACTCGACCGCACCTGCTTCATCCCGTTCGGCACCGTGCACCCAGACCTCACGCCCGAGACTAACCTGCGATCTCTGTGGGACAACGGTATAGCGGGAGTGAAGCTCCATCCGTTGTTCCAGGATCTCTCGCTTAGCGACCATCGTGTCGTGGACCTGCTGGCCGCCCTCGCGGACGCACAGATCACCGTAATTACCCACGCGGGCGCCGGTGGTGACTCCAGCGCCAACGACCGCGGCACCCCACAATCGCTACGTCGATTGCTGGACACCATCCCCTCCCTGCGCCTCATCGCCTGCCATTTCGGCGGCTACCACCGCCTCACGGAAGCCGAGGAATTCGTGGTGGGGTCGCAGGCCGTCCTCGAGACATCGTGGCCGCCGAGAATGGCTCAACTTGATCCGGATCGGATCCGCAAGATCATTACCAGTCATGGTGCTGACCGCGTGGTGTTCGGTTCTGACTGGCCGATGGCCGATCCCGCGGCGGAGATCGCGGCCGTCCGTGCGCTTGGCCTTAACGCCGAGCAAGAGGCAGCGATCCTTGGCGGGACCCTGGCCTCGATGCTGGGCATTAACGACGCCGCGTGATCGGTGGCCGAGGCCTGAGCCACCGCTCTGTAGGTGCTCAGAAGGATCTTTCCCGGGGGCATTCTGGGGGGCAAAATGCCGCCAGCGGGAGCCAATCGGGGCCAGTCTCAGCTAGCGGGAGCCAGTATCAGCGCAGGTCAAGCCTCGTAGCGGCCTCTCAGGAACCCTGTGGTGATCCATGGTAAGGAGAAGGTCTACGGTTCGATTCCGTAAGGGGGCTCCAGCTCACAGAGCCTTTTCGTAAATGTGATCGGTGGTTAAGAGGCCCCGGAACTGCCCCCTTGGGGGGCAGTTTTGTTGTTGGCGGGGCGCAGGCCACGTTGGTGACCTGGGCTGTGGGTGTGCCGGGCGACTGCGGAGCGGTTCCGGGGTCTGGGAAGCGCTCTGGCCAGGCGATCGAAGAGCCGCAGTATTGCACTGCGCTTGGCTGGGGCATGCGGCCACCGTTCTGCGTCGGTGGGATCGTGTGTCCTCGGCTAGGACGCTGCGTCGCTCCTGGTCAGGAGGTTCTTCGCGGCCGTATCCGCGGCGCCAGAACTACGGGCGGCCGACGACCACACCGCCGGGCGGTCATGGGCCTCCGGGGTAGCTGTAGGTGATGGCGGCGATTTCGCCGTTGAGGTAGTAGCGGTAGTCGCTGCTGCCGGTTTTTTGGTAGTTGGGTTCGCTGGGCCAGTTCCCGCCGATGTACCCGGCGCCGAGGGTGAGGTTGGCGGGCGCGAATTGGAAGCTGGTGGCGCCGCTGAGGGTTTGCTGGGTGACGCCGTCGAGGGTGAGGGTCTGGGAGCTGGTGCTGGCGGTGAGGACGGCGTGGTGCCAGATGCCGTCGTCGACGACGGTGGCAGAGACGGCGGGGCTGGCTGAGCCGTTCCACCATTCGCCGTACAGTTTGCCGTTGCTCCCGACGTACAGCACCGGGTCGTACTGGCTGGGGAGGGCAGGGCCGCTGGACAGTGCGCTTTTCTGTGTGGCGACGAGGATGCCGCCGCCGGCGGTGCTGGTGGTCTTGAACCAGATCGAGATCTTGGGCGGGCTGGTGCCGGTGGGGATAGCAGTGGCGGGCGGGGTGAGGTAGCCGGTCCCGTCGAGGCGGATGTGGTTGGCGAACTGGCTGACGTCGCCGGTGATCCAGGTGGCGCCGCCGGTGAGAGCAGCGTTTTGCCCGGTGATGGTGTCCGCGGTGGTGGTGCCGGCGCCTTCGGCGAGGGGCCAGTCGTTGAGGGGCTGGCTGAGCGAACCGGAATGCTCAGCGGCCAGGGCGGTGCCGGTGAGGCTGTAGGAGGTGATGGTGCTGCCGCTGCGGCCCCACAGCTCGGCCTGCCCGGCGCTGTTGATGTCACCGGACAGCAGCGCGGGCGGGTTGGTCCCCCAGGGGACGGTGAGCTGCTGCCAGTTACCGGTGCCGATGATGCTGCTGGCGGACTGGGCGGGGTTGGTGGATTCGTATAGCGCGCCGGTGCTGGTTTTGAGGGCGAACAGCACGGTGGCGCTGGGGTTGCCGCCAGGCTGGGCGGTGGCGAGGGTGAAGTTGTTCCAGTCCGACGGGGTGGCGCCGTCGGGAGACTGGGCTGAAAGCACCTGGGGAGTGGTGTATCCGTATCCCGTCTGGCCGCCGCCTGCGGTGTCGGTGAACAGGTCCAGGGAGTAGCCGTTGGTGCTGTCCCCGGCGATGCCGATCAGGTCGGCGGTGCCCGTGGCGGACTGGCTGGCGTTGCCTGCCGCGACGAGGGTGGAGGGGTAGTCGCCGGTGAGGGGGTCGGCGAAGGTGCCTGGCGGGAGCTGGTAGGCGTTCGCGGGCTGGAGGGCGGTGCCGTCTCCGGTGCCGTCGAGGATGACGGCTGTCCCCGCGCTGGCGCCGGAGGGATAGTAGGCCATGACGTCCTGGACGTGGTTGCCGGTGAAATCGCCGTGCGCAACGACTATCCCGGACCAGTCGGCGGGGCCGTCGGCGCCAGGGCTGATCCCGGTTCCGGCGCCGCCGATGTCGGCCGCAGCGCTGAGGGTCCCGGCGCCGTTGCCAGGCGAGAGCCACAGGCCCGGGCTGGTGCTGGTGCCGACGGTGAGCAGGTCGGGCTGGCCGTCGCCGTTGATGTCCCCATCCTTATATGCATATGAGATGGATGGGGCGGTGCCGTCGATCTGCTGGGTGGCGGCCTCGCTGAGGTTCCCGGCGCTGGAGGTGCCGTATACGGTGACCTGCATCGGCCCGACGCGGGGGATGGTGATGTTGCCGTTCCAGTTGCCGCTGCCGTCGGCGGTGACGGTGACCGGGGTGGCGGCGCCGAGCTGGTAGGTGTAGCTGGCCGGGCAGGGGTTGGTGCCCGAGCCGCAGCCGGGCGTGCTGAAGGTGCCGGCGACTTGCTGGCCGAGCTGGCCGGAGGCCGGGATGGTCACGGCAGGCGCGCTGGGGCCGTTCGGGTTGTAGGTGAAGTAGCACTCGTCGGTCGGCGTGGTGTTGGTCAGGCCGCTCCCGGTGGTGGTGGTCATGGCGTACCAGTGGTAGGTGTAGGCGGTGTTGGACCCGCCGGGCTGCAGGCCCTGCATGGCCGACCGGTTGAGCGTGAGCGGCGCGGTGGTGTTATTGCCGGTCGCGACTGAGGTGTTGTGCGCCTGGGAGTCGTAGACCGTGGTCCCGGTGGAGTTGAGGATGAGGAACCGGGTGGTCAGGCTGTCGGGCTTGACGTCGTCGGATACGCCGGCGTAGAAGGTGACGTCGTCGTTGCCGATAGCAGGGGCGGTGGCGGCGGTGTACTGGCAGGACCCGCCGGGGCTGGTGCTGCGGACCGGGTGGTTGGGGATGTCGTCGTAGTTGATGGTGATGTGTGGGGTGTACTTGGAGTTGGCGCCGCTGAAGAACTGCTTCCAGGCCGTGCCGTCGGTCTCGTCGGCGGCCCGGATGCCCCAGGTCTGCGTGGTCTGGTTGCCGACGGCGTTCTTGATGGTGCTGGTGACATCCCAGTTGACGTTGTCCTGGTTGTAAGCACAGCCGGGGTAGCCCCAGGCGGCGTCCTGGTAGGAGTAGCCAGAGGACCAGGTCGGCTGGTTGTTCCAGGTGGTGGAGGAGCTGATCCCGGTCGTGGTGTAAAGCCGCACCGACGTCTTGGTGCAGGTCGGCGCCCATTCCTCGGTGGTGTACAGGTTGGCGGAGTGGATCACCGATTTGCTGGTCAGCTGGGAGGGGATGGGCAGCCGCACGAACGACCGGGCCACCCCGAGGCTGGCGCACGCGCCGGGGGGTGACAGGGAGATTGGGCACAGGCCGGATTGCAGGTCGCTGGATTCTTTCCAGTAGCTGGTGGTGGGGTAGCCCTTGTCGACCTGGGTCCATGCGGACACGGTTTTGCCCGCCGGCCACCAGGCGGGGTCGATGTAGACGGGGTAGACCGTGCTGGCGCTGTCCAGGACGGACGCGGGCGGGGTGAGGGTGATCGTGCTGCCGGACACCGCGACCGGCACGGTGGCGGAGTGTGCGGCCGCGCCGGGCGCGGCGGCCGAGGAGCTGGCGGGCAGCCCGGTTTGCGCGTTCACCACGGTGCCGTCCCCGCTAGTGGCGGTAGGCATCCCCGCGGGCGGTGGCGTGGAGTCCCAGGCCATCGGGGCGCTCGCGGTGAACACAGGGACCGCTTGGGGGCTGGGTGCGGCCTGCAGGTTCCCGCCGCCGTCAGCGGTGATGGCCAGGCCTGGCGCGGTGGCGGTGAGCTTGAGGGAGGCCAGCGCGGGGCTGGCGGCGGCGGCAGCGTTCTTGATGATGAAAACGTCTGAGAACGCGCCCTGGGCGGTGGCGGTGACGGCCAGGTCGACCCCGGGGAGCACGCCAGCGTAGGTGGCGGTGGCCCCGGACAGGGTCGGGGCGGGCAGCGGGCCGCCAGGCCAGGACAGCGACAGGGTCCGGGCGTCGGTGGTCATCACGGCGAGCGGGCCGCTGCCGCCGGCGGACAGGGCCAGCGCCGAACTGGTCACCGCGGGGACGATGGCGCCGGCGGCGGTGCGGTGCAGGGCCGGGTTCAGGTTCTGCCAGCGGCCATGACGCTCGGCCCGTACCGGCACCGCCGATTCGGTCAGCGCGAGCCTGCCATCTGGCCGGGCGACGGTGATCGATGTCGCGGTAGTCAGCGCCGAGGCGGTGACCGGGCGGCCGGTGGACCGCGCCTTCCTCATCGCCTGAGCGGCCGTCAGCGGCCCCGCCGCGGCAGCCCGGCTGGTACCAGGACGCTGCGGCAGGGCGGTCCGGGCCTGCGCGGGCGCCGCAGCCAGGATTCCCGCCGCTAACGCTGCCGCGGCCAGGACAGGGATAGCGCGGCAGCGGGCCGGCCGCAGGCAGCGTCGGAATCTCGGCACGCCAGTCACGCCCTTTCAGTGGCAGGCACCGGGGCGGTAACCGGGCCATAGCACCCAGGACTGTAACTCCTTCACAGCGTGAAAAAAGCTGGCCAGTTTGGTGACAAAACTGTGCCTATCGGTAGGAATGGGGTTCAGGTAACTTCCGGGGTGCCCGTGTCCAGGGTGGCCGGGCTGGCTTTGCGAGGTGCACATGGCAGGCTGGCTGGCGGCGGGATTCATGCGGGCACGGTGGCTGATGGTACTGGCGGCAGCGGCGTTATTGGCCGGGCTGGCCTGCGTCCCGGCCCAGGCCGCAGCCAGGCCCGGCGGGCATGGGCATCCGGCGCTGCCGAAGATCCACGCCGCGCGAGGTGCTGGCGTGCTGGGCGTCCGCAAACCACGGATCCGCAACGCCGCGGCGTCCCGGTACCGGCCGTCAGCCACGTCCTGGCCGAGGGCGGCGCAGGCAGGCATCTCACTGGCCGGCGCGGCCCCGCCACTATCGGACGCCGGGCAGGCCGCTGCCGGGCGGTCGGTGGTCTCGCCGGGGGTCCAGGGCCGGGGCCGGGGCGCCGGTACCCCGCTGTGGGCCCAGCCGGCCAGCGCCCGGGCGGGAGGCGCGGCGGTGACCGGGGTTGATGTCCGGGTGGCGGCCCATTCTGCTGCGCTGGCCGCCGGGGTGCATGGGGTGGTGTTCACCGCCCGCCCCGCGGCAGGCAGCCCGGCTGGGCGGGTGCGGATGGGTATCAGCTATGCCGGGTTCGGTCAGGCCTCGGGTGGCAACTACGGGCTGGGGCTGGGCCTGGCGGAACTGCCGGCGTGCGCGCTGACCACCCCGCAGCTCCCGGCGTGCCGGGCCGAACGGCCACTGGCATCGGTGAACGATCCAGCGGCGCAGACCGTGTCGGCCCAGGTCACCCTCCCCGCCCGCAACGCGGCCGCGGCCAGCAGCCAGGTGGTGCTGGCCGCCGCGCCGGTGGCCTATGACGGCGGCGGCCCGGCGGGCACCTATTCGGCGACGTCGCTGCGCCCGTCGGGTACCTGGAGCGCGGGCGGGTCGGCCGGCTCGTTCACCTACTCCTACCCGCTGGCTGTGCCGCCCGCCGCGTCCGGGCTGGTGCCGCAGCTGGCACTGGACT
>JBOHCK010000005.1:0-52289 GCA_050698755.1 Streptosporangiaceae bacterium
CGCCTGCCTGCGCGCGGCCGCGCACGCCTGCCTGCGCGCGGCCGCGCACGCCTGCCGCCTACCCTGCCGCGTCGGCGAGCGCGGCGAGCAGCTCGCGCTCCCGGTCGGGGCTCAGGCCGGCGCGCCTGGGCCGGTCCAGGCCCTCGTCGCGCTCCCAGGCCAGCACGTCGGCCTGAAGCTCGGTCTGCGGGCGGTGCCGCAGCCCGATGGCCTGGGCGGCCTGGCCGCTGCGGGCCGAGAAGGCTTCCCAGCCCGGCTCGAACACGCACATGGGCAGCGATTCCGGGCCCATCCACTCGGTGACGCCCTGCGCGAGCAGCCACGCGGGGTCCGCTTCGACGACCGGGCCGGTATGCCCGCCCACCGTCCTGGCCTGGTCGATCCAGGCGCTGAACTCCATGACCGGGCCGACCGCGTCGTAGGTCCCCGTGGTCTTGGCCTGCGCACAGTCGAGCATCCAGGCGGCCAGGTCGCGTGCGTCGATGACCTGCGTCGGCATCTGCGGAGTGGCGGGGACGAGCATCGGGGCGTGCGGGTCGCGGGCCGCGCGCGCCACCCAGTAGCCCGAACGGCATGAGCGGTCGCCGGGCCCGCCGATCAGGCCGGCCCGCGCGATCATGAGCCGGTCGCCCACCGCGGCCACCGCGCTCTGCTCGCACGCCACCTTCGCCTCGCCGTACTGCTCGACCCCGGCCTCGTCCTGGTCCGTGGCGGGCAGCAGCGGCGTGGTCTCATCGGCGCCCGCGACGTCGTGGGGAGGCGCATAGACACTCCCGGACGAGACGTAGCCCCAGTGCGCGGCCCGGTCGCCGAGCGCCGCCAGCGCCCCGCGGACCAGGCCGGGCTGCCACGACACCTCGATCACCGCGTCCCAGTCACGGTCGCGGACGCTGTCGTAGGCCGCGTCCTCCCGCCGGTCGGCGGTCACCAGGACCGAGCCGTCGGCCACCGGGCCGCTTTCGCCCCGGGCCAGGCAAGTCACCGCGTATCCGCGTTCGACCGCCTGCCGGGCCACCTCGCGGCCCAGCCACGCCGTGCCGCCAAGCACCAGAACTTCCATGAGGCCAGTCCAGCACGCCGGAGCGGGCGCCGCACCGAGGTTCACGCAGAGCTTTACCGAATGCCGTCATTTCCCTGGAACGTAGACGAGCTCGGCCGAACCGTCAGGAAATATCCGGTCCGCCCGCAGCAACCGCAGCGGTACGGTCGGGGCCGACCGCGGAGACAGCGGCACGCCGTCGCCCAGCAGGATGGGCAGGACGACGAGCTCGAGGTCAGGACGTAGACCTGCAGGCCAGGCCACGGCCACCGGGGCGCGCCCAGCGCGGGTACGAAGGTGTTCCGGCCCATGACTACTGCGTCGCAGCCCTGGATGAACTCGGGGAAACCATGTGACGTCCCCGGTACGAAACCGGGCATGACGGCCAGGGTGGGCACGCCCTCCGGCGTGGCCACGAAACCGTCGGCGCTTACTCCCATGCGCGACCGGATGTGCATCGGACGACTCTCCTTCCGGATCTGCGCCGGCCCTGAGCGGCCGGCGGACTTGATACTGTGTCGGCGCGACCGGGCCGATCTCGACATCCCTGGTGCGGATTAAAGAGTCAGGAATGCTGGAGTGACCGTCCAGCCGGTCTCCAGGCCGGCTTCCTAATCTCCTGTCCACGGCAGGAGAAATGCTGAGCAGGGAGGATCGTGATCGTGCGGGACAACGTGACCATCGCGTACCGCGGAGCGAAGTACGAGCTCGGGCGCGGGTCTACCTTCTTCGGGATCTGGGCCGCCGGAGCGTCCCGCTCGCAGCCGCACCAGTGGTGGCCAGATACGCCCGAAGGCTGGGCCGCCGCCTGGTCGCGGTTCACGGAAATCGAGACCCCGGGGACGATCGTCCCGGTCGGCCGGCGGTCCGCCTGGGCGGGCCCTGGTGCCGTCCCGGCCGCAGAGAGCGCCTTCGCGGCAGGCCACGGAGGCATCCCGGCGGGGCCGCGCGCGGCGGGCACCAGCGTCGTCGGGCCCATCGCGGCGGGCCTGCTGGCCGCGGGAGTCGTGCTTGGCGTCATCGGGCTCTTCCCCGGGTACCTGGCCGGCGGCAGCCTCGCTAAGGAGCCGCCCGACCTCGTCCCGCACGTGATCTACCTCGCCGGCTGGACCGCGAGCGCCGTCCTCATCGCCCTCGGCGGCACCCGGCTGCGGCTGGGCGCGCTGCTGGGGGCCGGGCTGAGCCTGGTCACCTTCGGGCTGTTCTTCTCGGACGCGGGCACGGCTATAGCCGGAGGCCTCCACCTGGCCGACGCGGGCCTCGTGCTCTCGATCGCGGGCTGGCTCGCGTGCGCCGCGGGCTCCGCGATAGCCGTGCTGCTCCCGATCGCGGGCCGCCCCGGCCTGCTCAGGCCGAGCGGAAACCAGCGCCTGCTGGGCAGGCCGCGCGGCGCGCAGGTAGGTGCCGCCATCCTGCTGGTGCTCGCCGGTCTCGGTGCCGCCATCACGTTCGCCCCGTCCTGGGACAGCTTCACGCTGCGGACGTCGATCGGGCAGTCGCAGTACCTGACGGCGGGCAACGCGTTCTCCAACCCGGGACCCGTAATCGCCGGGGACGTCGCGGTCATGGTCGCGCTGGCCGCGGTGGTCATCGCGGCGGCCCTGTGGCGCCCGGTCCTGCACGGTGCGGTGCTGCTCATCGGCGCCACCATCCCGATGGTGGCGCAGGCCATCTCGGCCCTCATCCAGGCGGGCGAAAAGGCCACACCGCAGCAGTTCGGGCTCTCGCCGGCGCAGGCCGAACGGTTCGGGCTCACGATCAGCTCCGGTCTCACGCCGACGTTCTGGATCTACTGCGCGTTCGTCCTCGTGCTGGTGGTCTCGTGCGCCTGGATGCTGCTCACGCCCCGCGAGTTCGTAGGCGTTCCGGCCGGTCCGTACCCCGGCACCCAGCCGGGCGACGACCTGTGGCGGACCGCCCAGCCCGAGCCGGACGACGACATCTGGGCCACCACGGCCGCGGCCGACGACGACGCGCAGGACACGGCTCCGACCGATCCCGGCGACGTTGCGTGGCACGTCCCCCCGGCCGACGCCTTCGACCTGGCGGGCGCCCCCTCGCCCTCACCTGCGGCCACCGAACCGGCCAGCACTGCCGACCCCGAGAGCAGTGCCGACCCCGAGAGCAGTGCCGACCCCGAGAGCAGTGCCGACCCCGAGAGCAGTGCCGACCCCGAGAGCAGTGCCGACCCCGAGAGCACTCCCGGCGCAGAGGGGACGGCGGTACCGGACCCCGGTACGCCAGCCGACGACCGCACCGAGCCGGCCGCAGCGATGCACCTTCCGCGCCGGTCAGCTGAGTAATCCCGGCTTGCCCGGCGGCGCGGACCACGGTTTCATGGGCTCGGAGGACTGTGTCCGATTCGCCGAGGAGCCCGAACATGGCCGTCGAGGCCGGCACCACCGCGCTGTTGTTTGCGCCGCCCAGCATCGTGGCCGACGGGGACGGCACCGGTGACGGCAACCTGCTTCTGTGCTCGACCGAGCCGCTCGGCGACTACCCCGTCACCGTCGTGCACAGCGTCCGCGCGTGGGCGGCCGCCGATCCCGGCCACCCGCTAGCCGCCGAACGCAGCACTGCGGGCGCCTGGCGGATCTGCAGCTACGGCGAGGCGGTAGCCGCGGCCGACGCGATCGGCCAGGGGCTGATCGGCCTCGGCCTCGGCCCGGACCGGCCGCTGCTCATCCTGTCGGGCAACGGCGTCGACCACCTGGTGATGACGCTGGCCGCGATGACCGCCGGCGTTCCCGTCGCCCCGGTCAGCGTCGCGTACTCCCTGCAGAGCCGCGACCACGCCCGGATCCGGGCGATCGCCAGCCTGATCCGCCCCGGCGCCGTGTTCGCCGACGACGCAGGCAGGTACGCCGCGGCGCTGGACGCGATCGGGCACGTGCCCGCTATCGTGCGCGCTGGTGACCGGCCAGGAGCGGAGCGGATCGAAGAGCTCATGGCCATCGTCCCCGGCCCCGCCGTGGCGGCCGCGTTCGACGCCGCTGACCCGGAGGCGATCGCGAAGATCCTCTTCACCTCTGGCTCGACCGGGGCCCCGAAGGGAGTGCTCAACACCCACCGGATGCTGTCGGCCAACCAGCAGATGATCCGGCAGGTGTGGCCGTTCCTGGCGGCCGAGCGGCCGGTGATCGTGGACTGGCTGCCCTGGAGCCACACCTTCGGCGGCAACCACAACGTGAACATGATGCTCACCTCGGGAGGCACGCTTTACGTCGACGCGGGGCGGCCCGTCCCCGGCCTGTTCGCGGCGAGCATCGCGAACCTCAGCGACGTCCCGCCGACCGTGTACTTCAACGTCCCGGCCGGGTACGCGCAGCTCGTCCCGGCCCTGGAGGCCGATCCAGCGTTCGCCGCGCGCTTCTTCTCCCGGCTGAGGCTGATGTTCAACGCCGGGGCGGCGCTGCCCGGCGCCCTCCGTCACCGGCTCGCCGAGGTGGCCCGGCGGACGACAGAGCGTGCGGTGCCCGTCACCGGCGCCTGGGGCGCCACCGAGACCGCCCCGTCGGTGACGACCGCGCACTTCGACTACACCGACGCCCGCTGCATCGGCGTCCCGCTGCCCGGCGCGCAGGTCAAGCTGGTCCCGGCCGAGGGCGCCTACGAGATCCGGGTCAAGGGCCCGCTGGTCACCCCCGGGTACTTCGAACGGCCCGACCTTACCGCGGCCGCCTTCGACGATGGGGGCTTCTACCGCTCCGGCGACGCCGTCAGCCTGGCCGACCCCGGTGACCCGAACGCCGGGCTGGTGTTCCGCGGTCGGATCGCCGAGGACTTCAAGCTCGACAGCGGCACGTTCGTCCGCGTCGGCGCGGTCCGCACGGCCCTGCTCTCCGCTACCGGCCTGCTGGCCGACGCCGTGATCGCGGGCGAGGACCGCGGCTTCGCGTCCGCGCTGGCCTGGCTCAACCTGACCGAGGCGCGCACGCTGCTCGGCACCGATCCCGTGCCGCAGGATGGCCTCATCGTCGACGGGCTCCTGCACGCCGAACTCGCCGCGGCCCTGGCCCGCCACAATGCGGACGCCGGGTCCGCCGCCCGTATCGAGCGGCTGCTGGTCATGGCCGATCCGGCCGGGCTCGACGCCGGGGAGATCACCGACAAGGGGTACGTGAACCAGCGGCAGGTGCTGGCTAACCGGGCCGCCCTGGTCGAGCTGCTCTACGCCGAGCCGGCTCCGCCCGGTGTCATCGTCGCGGAAGGGACCCGTTCATGAGGCGCGAGATCACGGCGAACCCACCCGGCGGCCCGGGGCGGGGCGCGACCACAGTGAGCTGGATGCTGTCGCGGGCCTGGTCGCTGCCGCCGCAGCGCAACCAGGTCGCGGTGGACCGCGACGTCAAGGTGCCGATGTCCGACGGCACCATACTGCTGGCCGACCATTACATCCCGGTCCCGGTGGCGTCGGCGCCCACCGTCCTCGTGCGCTGCCCGTACGGCCGCTCCTTCCCGTTCAGCATGGGGAGCGCGCAGATCATCGCCGAGCGCGGCTACCACGTCCTCCTCCAGAGCTGCCGCGGCACGTTCGGGTCCGGCGGCGAGTTCGAGCCGATGCGCAACGAGATCGCCGACGGCCGCGACACCGTCGCCTGGCTTCGCGGACAGGACTGGTTCACCGGGCGGGTCGGCACGTTCGGGGCGAGCTATCTCGGATTCGTGCAGTGGGCGCTGGCCATGGACCCCCCGCCCGAGCTGGCGGCGGCGGTGGTGCAAGTGGGCCCGCATGACTTCAGCCGGTCCGCGTACCGTCACGGGGCCTTCGACCTTTACAACTTCCTCACCTGGGCCGACCTGATCGCTCACCAGGAGGACACCGGGCTGCTGCAGGGCGCGGTGCGTAACGCCACGGCGCCGCGGCGGCTCCGCCCGGCGCTGGCCACGCTGCCGGTCCGGGCGGGCGCACGGAACATGCTCGGCACCGGGTCCCCCTGGTTCGAGAGCTGGCTGGAGCACCCGGAGCTGACCGATGAGTTCTGGACGCCGTTGCAGTGCGGGGCGGCCGTCGAACGGATCACCGTGCCCACCCTGGTCATCGGCGGCTGGCACGACCTGTTCATCGAGCAGACCCTGGAGCAGTACCGCACGCTCGCGGCCCGGGGCGTGCCCACCCGCCTGCTGGTCGGGCCCTGGGCTCACCTCGACGCCGCGATCAGCGGAATCGCCCTCAGCGAGAGCCTGGCCTGGCTGGACCGTTACCTCGGTCAGGGGACGCGTCGCGCCGCCGGGGCGTCCGCCCACCCAGAATCCTCCGTCCGGATCTGGGTTGGCGGCGAGCAGGAAACCCGGAAGACCCGGAAGATCCCGCGACCCTCTAGGCGGGTCGGCCAGTGGCGGGAGATCGGGGGGTGGCCGCCCCCCGGCGCGGGGGAGCAGCGGTGGTACCTTGGCCCGCACGGCACCCTCACCCCGCGAGAGCCGGTCGCGGGCCAGGACGTCGCTCCCGCGCGGTTCCGCTACGACCCGGCCGACCCCACGCCGTCGGTGGGCGGCGCGATCATGGCCCAGGACGCAGGCGCCCGTGACAACCGGCCGGTCGAGGAGCGCCCCGACGTCCTGGTCTTCAGCAGCGAGCCGCTGGACCAGCCGGTCGAGATCATCGGTGAGGTCGCCGCCGAGCTGTCGGTGACCCGCGATAACCCGTACGCCGACCTGTTCGTGAGGCTCTGCGACGTCAGCCCGCGAGGTCGGTCGGTCAACGTCTGCGATGGCATCGTCAGGCTGACCGACCGCGACCCGCTCGCTGGCCACGTAAGGGTGTCGCTGATCGGCGCGGCGCACCGTTTCGGCCGCGGGCACCGACTCAGGCTCCAGGTCTCGGGCGGTGCGTACCCCCGCTTCGCCCGCAACCCGGGCAACGGTGAGGTGGACCCGCCCCCCGCGGCCCTGGTGTCAACGCAGTACGCGATCGGCCTCGGCCCTCAGGAAGCCGGGGACGCCTCGGTGCTACTTTTGCCCGCGGCTCACGTGTAGCGCACCGTCTCAGCGCTGGACGTATTCCAGATGGCTGGCGTGCGCGTCGCGTATCCAGTCCTGGGTGATGCGCGGGTCATCGAAAGGCTGGCGCAGGGCCAGGGCGTCGAGGTAGCCGGAGTCGGCCGCCAGCCGCCTGCGGAACTCCGCGGCGTCCCCGACGTGCCCGTGACCCGGCACCACCTGGCGCACGCCGGATACCGCCGCCAGCCGAGCCAGCCCCGTCCGGTAGTCGCCGAACGCGTCCTCCGCCTCGGTGTCCAGCAGCGGTATCTCCACGTCCGAGCACATGTCTCCGGTGACCAGGACGCCGGTATCCGGAAGGAACACGGCGCCGTGGCCCGGCGCGTGCGCGTCGTGGACGATGAGCCGCGCCGTTACGCCGTCCCAGGCGATGGCCGGGGCGTCCAGCGGCCTCACCCGCCCGAACAGCTCGAGGTCGTGACCGGGCGCGGAGGCCTCCAGCATCTCGACCATGCCCGGGCGCTCGGTCTCGGTGATGGTTACCGCCGCGGGCGCGGCGTACCGTGGCGCGTCGCCCAGCTCGCGGCTCCACAAGACGTGATCCCAGTGCGGGTGCGTGGCCCAGGCCACCACGGGCACCAGCGACCGCTCCGCGAGCTCGCCGGCCAGCTCCGCCAGCTCGGCCACCGTCACTCCGGGGTCGATCAGCAGGCACCCGCCCCCTGGTCCGGCGACCACGGTCGTCGTCGTCAGGGCGAACGAGCTGGTCGCCACCAGCACACTGGGCGCAATCTCAGTCAGCCGTCCCACCGCACCGGTATATCAGCCCGGCCGCTCTCGGGCTGCCTCCCATGATCACGAAGGATCTTTAGTCTGGGGCGACTCAAAAGCCTTCGTGGTCATGGGAGGCGTGACGAGGGGAGGCGTGGTCATGGGAGGCGTGACGAGGGGAGGCGTGGTCATGGGAGGCGTGACGAGGGGAGGCGTGGTCATGGGAGGCGTGACGAGGGGAGGCGTGGTCATGGGAGGCGTGACGAGGGGAAGCGTAGAGGGCTGGCGCCTGCCGAGCCGGGACGGCCACCAGTTCCAGCGGCCGATCAGCACCGCCGCCGAGGGCACGAGCAAGGTCCGGACGCCGAACGTGTCCATCAGCACGCCCAGCGCCAGGCCCACGCCGACGTCCACGATCGTCCTGACGTTCTGCGCCCCCGCGCTCCCGGAGCCCACCACGGCCAGCACCCCGAACGTGCCGGCCAGCACCAGCCCGGCCGACGTCACCGTCGTCCCGGTGACGCTGAGCGCCCGCCCGACCGCCTCCCGCAGCGGCAGGTGCTGGCACTCCTCCCTGATCCGGGTCATGACCAGGATGTTGTAGTCCTCGCCCAGCGCCAGCAGGAACATGAACAGCAGGAACGGCAGGATGAACGTCAGCCCCGGCTGCCCGGCGGCCTTGATGAACACCAGCACGGTCAGCCCCAGGGCCGAGAAGTACGAGAGCACCACAGAAACGATGAGGTACAGCGGCGCGATCAGCGAACGCATCACCAGCGCCAGCAACACCGCGATGACCGCGATCGCGATCGGGATGACCGTCCGCAGGTCGCTGTCGGACAGCTGCCCGACGTCGTAAGTAAACGCGGCCTGCCCGGTGACGCCGTAAGCAGACGCTGCCGCCACCCGGGCCGCCCGCGAGGCGTCGGCGCGGATGGCGGGTATCGCCTGCGAAGCCGCGGTCGTGATCGGGCTTCCCGCCGCCAGCGAGGTGGCGAACGAGATCGTGTACCCGTCTGCGCTCACGTACACCCCGCTGGCCCGGTAGGCCTGGTACGCCGCGCGCTCCGCCCGCGGGACCGCGGCGAGCCCGGCCCCCAGCCCGGCCAGCGCGCGCGGCGGCCCGTAGGCGGCGTGCAGCGCGGCGTACTGCGCGGCGGTCAGCGCGGTGCCGTTGGCGTCCAGCGGCCCGGACACCGCGGTGAACTGCCGGTCGCCGGAAAGCTGCCGCTCGGCCGCGGCCACCGAGGCGGTCTCCGCCGACGCCCAGGCCGGCCGGGGCAACCGCATCACGATGATCGTCGGGTTGGCCGCCGTCTGCGGGAAGTGCCTGGCCAGCAGGGCGTTGCCGAGCGCGGAGTCGGTGCCGGCGGGTGCGGTCACCGCCCCGCCGAACCCCGCCGCCACGTACCCGGCCGCGGCCACCGCCAGCGCGCCGAAGACGACCAGGCCAGCTACCAGGGTCAAAGCAGGCCGGCGCACGATCCGTGCGCAGGCCGCGCCCCACCAGTCGGCCCGCCCGGCCCCTGGTCTGACCGACGACGGCCAGAACGCGACCGGGCCGAAGATGGCGAGCAGCGCGGGCAGCAGGGTGAGCCCGGCCAGGAGCATCAGCGCGATCGCGATGGCCAGCGGGGCCGCCAGGCCGGAGTAGAGGCTGAACGTGGCGGTGGCCAGCGACAGCAGCGCCGCGATAAGGATGCCCGCCGAGAACGTGATGGTCTCGCCGATGCGCTCGACCCCTCTGACGATCGCCTCGTGGCACTCCAGCCCGCTGCGCATCTCTTCACGCACCCGGAACATCAGGAACAGCGCATAGTCCGTCCCCGCACCGAGCACGAGCACGATAAGCAGCAGCGAGGCGATCTGGGACACGGACAGGCCGCCCAGCGCGGCCTCGGCGGTCAGCCGCTCGGCGACCAGCACGACCACGATGGCGGGCACGACCGCGATGAGCGGAGCGAGCGCCGAGCGGAACGTCGCGACGAGCAGCGCGATCACGAACGCGATCGAGAAGTACTCCACCTGCCCGCCAGTCTTGCCTGACGTCGCGTTGTTGTCCACCCGGGTCGCCACCGACCCCGCGGTGTGCGCCTCCAGCCCGGCCGGCAGTGCCCCAGCACGGATAAGGGAACGGATCCCGGCCACCAAGCTGGCCTGCTGGGTAGTGGCGAGCCCCCCGCCCTGGGCGAGCGCCGCGAGCACGGTGAACTGCTCGGCCTGCCCGTCGGCGGACTCGCCGGCGTCGCGCACCGACACGACCCGGTCCACCCGCGAGAGCGCGCCGGCGAGCCGGGCGATGGCCGAGACGTCGGTGCCGGTCAGCGGTCCATCTGCCTGGGCCACCACGACCGTGACGGCGGTCAGCGAGGCCGCCTGCAGTGGCGAGGCCAGCTGGCTGGCGCGCTCGCTGGGCGCACTGGCCGGCAGGAACGAGGTATTGTCGCTCTGCGTCACGCTGGACAGCGAAGGCAGCAGCACCATGGCCGCCAGCGCCCCCACGAGCCAGGCCGCCAGGATCGCCCACCGGAACCGGACGGCGAGCCTCCCGACCGTGGCGAAGAACGTACCCACGAAGGCCATCGTCGCCGGCGCGGGGCCGGTTTGCGCGCTCCGCGGCGACGTAAAGTTGCTTCGTGGCAGATCCGCATGACTACCGGCCGGCCCCGGGCGAGATCCCGGAGTCCCCGGGGGTCTACCGGTTCCGCGACCAGCGCGGGCGGGTGATCTACGTCGGCAAGGCCAAGTCCCTGCGCCAGCGCCTGAACTCCTACTTCGCCGACTTCGCCAGCCTGCACCCGCGGACTCAGATGATGCTGAACACCGCGGCCGGCGTCGACTGGACCGTGGTCGGGACCGAGGTCGAGGCCCTCCAGCTCGAATACTCCTGGATCAAGGAGTACGACCCGCGGTTCAACGTCAAGTACCGGGACGACAAGAGCTATCCCTACCTGGCGGTCACCGTGGGGGAGCAGTACCCGCGGGTCATGGTCATGCGCGGCGCCAAGCGCAAGGGCACCAGGTACTTCGGCCCGTACAGCCACGCGTGGGCCATCCGCGACACGGTCGACACGCTGCTCCGCGTGTTCCCCGTCCGCACCTGCTCGGCGGGGGTGTTCAAGCGCTCGGGCCAGATCGGCCGGCCCTGTCTGCTCGGATACATCGGCAAGTGCTCCGCCCCGTGCGTCAAGCGGATCAGCGAGGAGGAGCACCGAGACCTGGCCGAGGACTTCTGCGACTTCATGGCCGGGCAGACCAGCCGGTTCGCCAGCCGCCTCGAGGCGGAGATGAAGCAGGCGGCGCGGGAGGAGGAGTTCGAGCGGGCGGCCAGGCTCCGCGACGACCTGCGCGCCCTCGAGCGGGCGATCGAGAAGCAGGCCGTGGTGCTCGGCGACGGCACGGACTGCGACGTCATCGCGCTGGCCGAGGATCAGCTGGAGGCGGCGGTCCAGGTGTTCTACGTGCGCGGCGGCCGGGTCCGCGGTCAGCGCGGGTGGGTGCTGGACAAGGTGGAAGACGTGACCCCCGCCGGGCTGGTCGAGCGCTTCCTCGGCCAGGTCTACGGCGAGACCCCGGACGAGGCCGAGGCGGTCAACGCCGGCATCCCCCGCGAGGTCCTGGTCCCCGAGCTGCCGCCCGACCCGGACACGATGACGCTGTGGCTGGCCGCGCGCCGCGGCGGTCCCGTCAACCTCCGGGTGCCGCGCCGCGGGGACAAGAAGGCCCTGCTCGAGACCGTCGCGCGCAACGCCGGCCAGACGCTGGCCCTGCACAAGACCCGGCGCGCCAGCGACCTGACCACGCGGAGCAAGGCACTGAGCGAGATCCAGGACGGGCTGGGCCTGGACGACGCACCGCTGCGCATCGAGTGCTACGACGTGTCCAACCTGATGGGCACGCACGTGGTCGCGTCGATGGTGGTCTTCGAGGACGGCCTGGCCCGCAAGAGCGAGTACCGCAGGTTCGCGATCAAGGGCCACGAAGGCACCGACGACATCTCGGCCATCCACGAGGTGATCACCCGCCGCTTCCGCCGCTACCTGGCCGAACGCGAGAAGACCGGCGAGCTGGACACGCTCGGTGATCCCGAGGCCCTGGACGATCAAGATCAAGACCTTGATGCCGAACGACCTGTGGTAGATGCCCCGAAGAAATTCGCTTATCCCCCGAATCTGGTCGTGGTCGACGGCGGTCCCCTCCAGGCGGCCGCTGCGGCCCGGGCGCTGGCCGAGCTCGCCATCGACGATGTGGCCGTCTGCGGCCTGGCCAAGCGGCTGGAGGAGGTATGGCTGCCGGGCGAGGAGTACCCGGTCATCCTGCCGCGCAGCAGCGAGGGCCTGTACCTGCTGCAGCGCGTCAGGGACGAGGCGCACAGGTTCGCGATCGCGTATCACCGGCAGAAGCGGGGTAAGGCCGCGACCGCGAGCGCGCTCGACGAGATGCCAGGCCTCGGCGCGGCCCGGCGCAAGACCCTGCTCAAGCACTTCGGCTCGGTGCGTAAGCTCAGTGCCGCCAGCGTCGAGGAGATCGCGGCGGTACCGGGCATCGGCCCCAAGCTCGCCGCCACGATCGCTGCGGCGCTGCGTGCTAGCCCCCGGGGGACGACCCCCCCGGTGACCCCCCCGAGCTTGGGGGGACTGTCCGTCCCCCCAAGCTCCCCTGACCCCCCAGACCCCCCTTGGGACCAGCATGAGGCAGGCTGACGATCCGGCCGACATCGTCGTGATCACCGGGATGTCGGGCGCCGGGCGGTCGACCGCGGCCAAGTCGCTCGAGGACCTCGGCTGGTTCGTCGTCGACAACCTGCCCCCCGGCCTGCTGCCCACGATGGTGGACCTTGCGGCCAGGTCCAACGGCGCGGTGCCGCGGATCGCCGCGGTCGTGGACGTCCGCAGCCGGGCGTTCAGCACCGACCTGAAGTCGGCGATCACCGAGGTCAGCGCCCGCGGCGCGGCGGCCCGCGTGGTGTTCCTCGAGGCGGCCGAGGACACCTTGGTCCGCAGGTTCGACAGCGAGCGCAGGCCGCACCCGCTGCAGGGCACCGGCCGGGTCACCGACGGCATCGCGGCCGAGCGTGAGCTGCTGCGCGAGGTCCGGGGCGACGCCGACCTCGTGATCGACACGACCAGGCTCAACGTGCACGAGCTGCGCGCCAGGGTGCGGGACTTCTTCGGCCGCGGCACGACGATCGGCCTGCGGCTGTCCATCGTGTCGTTCGGCTACAAGTACGGCCTGCCGGTCGACGCCGACCTGCTGGCGGACTGCCGCTTCCTGCCGAACCCGCACTGGATCACCGAACTCGCCCCCATGACGGGGCAGGACGAGCCGGTCCGGGAGTACGTTCTGTCGCGTCCCGGCGCCGGAGAGTTCCTATATCATTACGCGGAGCTACTAAACGTGGTCCTGCCCGGCTACGAACGCGAGGGCAAGCGGTACGTGACGCTCGCGATCGGCTGCACCGGCGGCAAGCACCGTAGCGTGGCGATGGCCGACGAGCTAGCGGCGCGCATCGCCGGGGCGGGAGTGGACGTGCAGGTCGTACACCGGGATCTGGGGCGGGAGTGAGCCCTTGGTGACCGGCCTGCGGGCGGTGGCGCTCGGTGGCGGGCACGGGCTGGCCGCGTCCCTGGGAGCGCTGCGCCGGGTGACCGATGAGCTCACCGCGATCGTGACGGTTGCCGACGACGGCGGGTCCAGCGGCCGCCTGCGCCGTGACTTCGGCGTCCTGCCCCCCGGCGACCTGCGCATGGCGCTGGCGGCCCTGTGCCGGGACGACGAATGGGGCACCACCTGGAGCCAGGTGGTTCAGCACCGCTTCGGCGGCGATCGCGAACTGGCCGGCCACTCCGTCGGCAACCTGCTCATCGTGGCCCTGTGGGACTTGCTCGGTGACTCCGTCGCCGGGCTCGACTGGGTGGGGCGCCTGCTCGGTACCGCCGGGCGGGTGCTGCCGATGGCCGCGGTCCCGCTGGACATCGTCGCGGAGGTGGTGGGCGCCGACCCGGCCAGGCCGCACGAGGTGACCACGGTCCGGGGGCAGGTCGAGTGCGCGACCACGCCAGGCCAGGTCCGCGCCATCACGCTGGTGCCGCCGGACCCGCCTGCGGTGCCCGAGGCGGTACGCGCCGTGCTCGACGCGGACTGGGTCGTGTTCGGCCCCGGCTCGTGGTTCACCAGCGTGCTGCCGCACCTGCTGGTGCCCGAGCTGTCCGCGGCCCTGCACGCCACGGCCGCGCGTCGGCTGGTGGTGCTGAACCTCGTCCCGCAGCCGGGTGAGACCGGGGGATTTTCGCCGCGCAGGCACCTGGAAGTCCTCGCCGGACACGCGCCGGGGCTTAGTGTGGACGTGGTCCTCGCGGACACCAAGGCGGCGGGTGCCGGTGTGCCAGAGACGCCGGAGACCCTGGACGACCTGGAGAGGGCGGCCGGAATACTCGGGGCCCGGCTGGTGCTAGCCGACGTGGCTGCGGCCGATGGCACGCCGCGCCATGATCCGGAGCGCCTGGCCCAGGCGTACGCGCAGATATTTGCCAGGGCGTTTGAGCTAGAAGGCCGCCGGGGGGCGAGTAGAGGAGTGACGGGCTATGGCGATGACGGGCGTCGTGAAGGACGAACTCAGCCGGGTGGTGGTGATCAAGCCCTGCTGCCGCAAGGCGGAGGTCTCCACGCTGCTGAGGTTCGCGGGTGGCCTGCACCTGGCTGAGGGCCGTGTGGTGATCGAGGCCGAGCTGGACACCGGCGCCGTGGCCAGGCGGCTGCGGGCGAACATTTCCGACGTGTTCGGGCACCCGGCCGAGTTCATCGTGCTGGCGCCGAGCGGCCTGCGCAAGGGCAACCGGTACCTGGTGCGCGTGTCCGGCCAGGCCGGCGAGAGCCTGGCCCGGCAGGCCGGGCTGATCGACAACTTCGGCCGCCCGGTGCGCGGCCTGCCCCGGCAGGTGGTGTCCGGCGCCACCTGCGACTGCGAGGCCGCCTGGCGCGGCGCCTTCCTGGCCCACGGGTCGCTGACCGAGCCGGGCCGGTCGATGGCGCTCGAGATTACCTGCCCGGGCTCGGAGGCGGCGCTCGCCCTGGTTGGTGCGGCGCGGCGGCTCAAGGTGCACGCCAAGGCACGCGACGTCCGCGGCGTGGACCGGGTGGTCATCAGGGACGGCGAGGCGATCAGCGCCATGCTGACCAGGCTCGGCGCGCACCAGGCCGTCCTGGCCTGGGAAGAGCGGCGGATGCGCAGGGAGGTCAGGGCCACGGCGAACCGGCTGGCCAACTTCGACGACGCGAACCTGCGGCGCAGCGCGCGGGCCGCGGTCGCGGCGGGGGCGCGGGTAGAGCGCGCCCTGGAGATCCTCGGCCAGGACGCCCCGTCCCACCTGATGATGGCCGGCAGGCTGCGCATGGCGCACCGGCAGGCCAGCCTGGAGGAACTCGGCCAGCTGGCCGACCCGCCCCTGACCAAGGACGCCATCGCCGGCCGCATCCGCAGGCTCCTGGCCATGGCCGACCGCCGCGCCTACGATCAGGGCATCCCGACCACGGAAGCCTTCCTCCCCGCCGACATGCTCCCCTGAGGTTGACAGCCCGCCCGGCACGTTATTCACTTCGCCTTAGTAAGCGGTACTTAGTAAGCGGGGTGGCCGGAGTGCCTGACGCGTTCGACGGCCTCGGCCGGTTCGCCGACCCGTGGCTGCTGATTTTGACCAGCCTGGCCGACGGGCCCAAGCACGGCTACGCGATCATGTCCGACGTCGCCGCGTTCAGCGGTATCCGGATGGAGCCGGGCACCTTGTACGGGGCGCTGTCCCGGCTGGAGCGCCGCGGCTGGGTCCGGCCGCTGGCTACCGGGGACCGCCGCTGCCCGTACGAGATCGCTGCCGTCTGGCCAGGCCGGGCAGGTCGCGACGGGGCAGCAGATCGTGCGCGCCGTCCCCCGCCGGCGGTGCGTGGCCGCCGCGGTTGACAGGTCCCACCCTATTCAGTATAACTTACTAAGTGGTACTTAGGAGTGGGGGATTTCGTGCACGGAAAGTTCGATGACCTCGGCCGCTTCGCCGACCCGTCGCTGCTGATCCTGACCAGCCTGGCCGACGGACCCAAGCACGGCTACGCGATCATGACCGATGTCGCCGCGTTCAGCGGCGTCAATATGGAGCCCGGTACCTTGTACGGGGCGCTATCCCGGCTAGAGCGCCGCGGCTGGGTCCGGCCGCTGGCCACCGAGGAGCGCCGCCGCCCGTACGAGATCACCGCGGCGGGCCAGGAGGTCCTGGCCGAGCAGGTCAAGACGATGCAGCAGGTCGTGCAGGTGGCCCGGCTGCGCACCGGCATGGCCTGGGGTGCGTGATGAGGCCCGGGCTGACCGACCGGCTGTCCCGCGTCCTGGTCGGCTGCTACCCGCGGCGCTGGCGGGTGCGCTACGGCGAGGAGATGCTCGACGTCCTGGACCAGCACCAGCCGACCGCGCGGACCGTGCTCAACCTGGCCGCCGGTGTCGTCAGCACCCATCTGGACCCGGCCTTCCGGACGGAACGACCGGCCGGGAGCCGGCTGAACGAGGGCATAAAGGTGGCGATGGCCCTGACCGCGACCGGCCTCGCGGTCGTCACCGTGATCGGCATCGGCATCTGGCGCACCGAGACCTGGCACCTGTCGGGCGCCGGGGGCGTCGGCGCCGTGGCGTTCGGGCCCGGCCAGCGCCTCCTGGTCAGCGCCGTCGGGGGACCGTCGCCGTCGATCGCGAAGAAAGCAGCGTAAGCGCGGACCCGGCGCTCACGATATTCTCGCGCGACACGGTGTTCACCTGGAACGTAACCAGTTCAGGCGCACTCAGCGGCCTCACCACCGCCTTCCGCACCGTCAAGGACGACCAGCCCACCCTGGCCCCTGACGGCCGCACCGTGGCCGACGGCTCGCCCGACACCAACGCGGTCTACCTATGGACCCCGCCCTGATCATCGCGTGACAGGTAGGCGGTGATGGCGGCGGCCAGCGCGAGGAAGGAGAGCGTGACCAGTCCCGCGCGCAACCCGAACTCGCTGGCCAGGAAGCCGATTACGGGCGGGCCCAGGAGGAATCCGCTATAACCCATCAGCGAGGCCAGTGCGACTCCGCGTGACCCGGCAAGCAGGCCCGCCTGCGTCATGGCCGAGGGGAACAGGTTGGCCAGCCCGAGGCCGGTCACGGCGAACCCAGCCAGGGCTAGCCACACGTCAGGAGCCAGCGAGGCGAGGAGCATGCCCGCGCTCGCGGTCAGACCGCCCAGCACCAGCAGCCGCGTGCGACCCAGGTGCTCCAGCAGCCAGGTACCGGCCAGCCGTCCCGCCGCCTCGGCGAACGCGAAGGCCGCGTAGCCCGCTGCGGCCAGGCCAGCGCCCGCCCCCAGGTCCTGCCTGAGGTGCAGGGCGCCCCAGTCGCCGATGGCACCCTCGTCATAGGCGGCGCAGAGCGCGATCAGCCCGAACAGGCCCACCGCACGGCCATACGGCAGCGCACGCCGCCAGGCCGCAGCCGGTCGGCCCGGGACGGGTTCTCGGTCTGGCCGGGCCGCCGCGGCATCAGCCGAGCCGCCGAGCAACTGACCGGAAGCCAGCAGCGTCCGTGCGACAAACGCCGTGACGACCAGTCCGGCGAGCGCGACGAGGAGCAGGTGGGCCCGCGGGGATAGGTGCGGCGCGAGCAGGCCGCCCAGGCCCGCCCCGGCTAGGCCACCGAAGCTCCACGCGGCGTGGAATCCGGGCATCACCGGCCGGCGTAGCGCGGCCACCACCTCGACGGCGACGCTGTTCATGGCCACGTTGAGGCAGCCGTAGGCTGCTCCGAACACCAGCAACATGAGCCCGAGCGTGGTGGCCGACCGGGCGAGCGAGGGGAGCGGCGCGGTCACCGAGAGCAGGGCGCACGAGATCACCGTGAGCCGGCCGCTGCCGAGCCGGTGGCATAGGGCGCCTGCTACCACCATCGTCGCCACCGCTCCGGCCGACAGGCCGAGCAGCGCCAGCCCGAGTGCGGCGGATGAGGCGCCGGTCTGCTCCTTGATGGCGGGAACCCGGACCGCCCAGCTCGCGTAGATGAACCCGTGGATCGCGAATACCGCGGACAACGCGACCCGGACCGACGGGAGCCGACCGGGATCCCAGGAAGCGCCCCCCGCGGAACCCCCGCGGTGGATTTTGTTTACCAGCCGCACAAAATAAGACTACGCACCCGCGGTCCAGGCGAGGGAGGGGCGACTTGAAACCTATGATCACTAGGCATAGTATTCCTTGGTATGAACAAGGAGAGGCTCAAGGGGAACCTGGACTTGCTGCTGCTGTCGGTGCTCTCTGCGGGGCCCGCGCACGGCTACGCGATCATCTCGGCGCTCCGCGACCGTAGCGAGGGCACGTTCGACCTGCCGGAGGGGACCATCTACCCGGCGCTGCACCGGCTCGAGGACTCCGGGCTGCTCGTCAGCTCGTGGGCCGAGACGGACGGGCGGCGGCGGCGCGTCTACGGGCTGACCGACCAGGGTGCGGGGGCGCTGGCCGCCGAGCAGACCGAGTGGCGCAGGTTCGCCAGCGGGATGCACGCGGTGCTCGGCTGGCCCGCCGAGGCGGCCCGGCCGAAGGTCGTCCGCCTGGCGTCAGCGGGGGGGTGGTCGGCGTGAAGGGCGCGGACCACGACCTGATCGAGGAGTACGTGCATCAGCTGCGGGGCAGCTTGCGGGCCCGCGCGGCCGAAGCCGAGCTCATAGTGGCTGAGGCCGAGGATCACCTGCGCGAGACCGCCGCCGTCGGCCTGGCCTCCGGCCTGACCGAGCGCGAGGCGCAGGAGGCAGCGATCTCCGCCTTCGGACCGGTGCGCGCGGTGGTCCGGGCGCACGAGACCACACCAGGGAACCTGGCCAAGGGCAGGACCCCGGCGGCCATGATCGAAGACCTGTGCCTGGCGGCCTGGAAGCTGGGCGCCATCGGGCTGACCGCGGTCGGCGCCAGCGGCCTGGTCGTGCTGGTCATGAACGCCACGGTCGGCCGTGCCTTCACCGGCCAGCCTCCGGCCGGCGTCTGGTTCCCGAAGGCCCTGTGCGCGTACTGGCTCGCGGCCTGGCCGGGCGCGCACACCTGCACGCAGGCCGCGATGCTGGAGGCCAGCAGCGACGCGGTGACGTTGCGGGTCGTGGCCGGGATCATGGGCGTCGCGCTGCTTGAGGCGTACGCCATCGTCCGCTATCTCATGCGGCGGCGCGGTCGGGGGCCCGCCGTAGTGCTGGCCGGCTACTTCCCGGCCGTGGCGGCGTGCGTGTTCGGCGCAGGAGCGGTCGGCCTGGCCCTGGCCCAGCTCACCGGGTTCACGGTCACGGCGGGACCCGGCACCTACCTGTCCGGCGCCATCGTCGCGGCCGTGGTTGCGATCGCCTACGCCATGCGGGCCCGCCCGGTATTCCGGCACCTGAAGCGCGGGTTCGCGAGGTACGTCCGGGCCCGGTGACGCGCGGCCCGGACCTGCTAGGCAGCTGGAACCTTTCCCAGCGCGAGGGCTGGCTGGCTGACCTGGGCGGTCGCCGGCGGCCTGGCCCCCCGAGGGTCCGCGGGCGGCTGGTCAACCGGGGTCCGGACCGCCGTCGCCTGGGGTGACAGGGTTCACTGGGGCAATCCAATCTGCCACGGCACTAGCCCGGGTGATGGCCCGGATCACCCGGCTGAACGTGACCGGGATGGCCGACGACCTCGCCCTGCCGCCTGGCCTATTCCCCGACTTCCGCGCCGGCGTCCTCGGCGGTGGGCCACTGATTCCCGGACCTGGCCAGGCCAGGCGATGGGCCGGAACCAGGCTCTAAGGACTGCGCAACCACTCGGCCAGGTCGGCCAGCGCCCTGGCCGTCGGCAGCGACGTCTCGACCGCCAGCTGCTGGGGCGGCTCGCTGTCGGTAAGCACAGCGTTGATGTGGCGTATGGCCGCGGTGAAGGAAGGCTCGTGCGCCCCGGACCTGAAGATCCGGTCCTGCGATGAACCGACGACTAGCTGGTAGGAGTCGGACGGGCCGGGGTGGAACGGGTTGGTGATGCGGATCTGGCCGCTCGTCCCCTCCAGCGTCGTGAAGGTGTCATAACTTCGGCCCAGGCCGACGGACAGCATAAGCCGCCGCCCGTCCGGATAGTTGAGCACGCCCCAGGTATCAACGTCGACGCCGTCGCCGCCCATGACGGTACTGGCCCAGGCCGTGTCGTAGGTCGGCCCGAACAGTTCCTGTGCCAGCCGGACCGGATAGCAGCCGACATCGAGCAGCGCGCCCCCTTGGAGCTCACGGGAAAGCCGGATATTGGCCGGGTTCCTGAGCGAGAAGTGGAAGTTGGACTTGAGCTCCATCAGCTCGCCGATGGCGCCGTCCTGGAGCAGCTTCTTGATCTCGTGCAGCTGGAGATGGAAGGGAAACGCGAAGGCCTCCCACAGCCGCGTCCCCGTCCGTCCCGCGACCTCGAGCACCCGCTCCGTATCGGGCAGGGTGCCGCAGAGCGGTTTCTCGCACAGGACCGGCCGTCCGGCCTCGAGCGCCCGGATCGTCCACTCGGCGTGCAGGGAATTCGGCAGCGGAATGTAGAGCGCGTCGACACCGGGGTCAGTGATGAGGTTCTCGTAGCCGGCGATCGATCGCCCGATGCCGTTGTCGCTGGCGTACTGCGCGGCTCGCGCCCCGTCCCGGCTGGCGACCGCCGCCGCGATTGCGCCCGACTGCCGGAGAGCGGGCAGGAACTGTGCCCGCGCGATATTCGCCGTCCCGAGGATGCCCCATCGCACCTGGCCGCTGGCACTCATGTGGCGTTAGGCCAACCTCTCTGCGTCCGGTCCTTACTCGGTACCGCCATCATGGCCGGCGCCGGCCGCCTGCGGGCCTTCGTCCAGCGGAAGCGTGACCCACCGGCGCTCGTGGTGGGAGATCTCCACGGCGTTGATGACCTCCTGGACCCACAGGCCGTCATCGAAGTTCCCCTCGTTCCCGTCGATCTCGCCCAGTATCTCGCTGGCGAAGTTCGCGGTCAGGTTCGCGTAGTACAGCGTTCGCCAGGACTCCCGCGGGCTGCCTCCGGCCGGGTAGTAACGCTCCGGGACCTCCACATCCCGGAACTCTACGTCGTCGGGCCGGGCCATCTTGAACGTCTCGCAGATGCCGAACTCCTCGACTAGCCGCGCGATCGCAGCACCGTTGCTCCCGTACACGCGTACCTCGATGCCGGGATAGTTGCCGACGGTCACGAAGCTGCTCTGTACCGAGCAGATGGCGCCGCTGGCGAACTCACCGAGGAAGATGTCCCCGTCGTCGATGTTCGTGCGCGTCAGCAGGCCGGTATCGGCGATGATCCGCTCCGGCACGAAGTTGCGCAGCACGCCCACTACGGCGGTCAGGTCGGAATCCATCAGCCAGTGGCCGATGTCGATGACCGGGGCGCCGTAGCCCTCCAGTGAGGCCACCTTGATGGGGCCGTCGTTGGCGCGCGAGCTGTTCCGCATCGGGGTCTGGGGGCTCAGCCACTGCGAGTTCTGCTCGTAGGCGTTGTAGATATAGGGAGTACCCAGGCTGCCCTGCGCGATCAGGTTCTTCAGGTAGCGGATGGCCGGGCTGTAGCGGAAGGTCAGGCCGACCTTCGTCTTGAGGCCGCTCGCGGCGGCCAGTTCCGCCGCCCGCCGGACGTCGTGATGATCGTGAGCGACCGGCTTCTCGCTGAGCACGTGCTTGCCGGCCACCAGGGCCGCCATGTTGATCTCAAAGTGCTCGCTGTCGCGGGTGACGACATCGATGATGTCGATGTCGTCCCGCTTGAGCAACTCCCGGTAGTCCCGGACAGCCAGTGCGCCGTACTTCGCTGCCGATTCGCCGGCGCGCTGCGGGTCGAGGTCGCAGACGCCGACGATCTGGCAGCGGTCGTCCCTGGCCCAGCCGGGCAGGTGCGCCCAGTTCGCCCATCTTCCGGCTCCGATGACGCCAACGCCGAGTCGCTTCGATGTCATGTGCTCCGCCTCCTGGCTCAGCGGCGGACGCAGCGGCGCAGCCGCGTGATATCGTCGATTGTCGACAGCATTTCCATCGTGGACCAAAACGAACTTGCCCGTCAATATGTTGTACGCAGCCCAGGGTTGACCTGCCGAGGTGATTAGGTGATAGTCGTCGTTGACTATCGACAATTGGCTTGGTGAGGATCGATGAAGCCCGACGCCGTGCGCGTCCTCGTCGCCACCCCGCTCGAGCCGGAGCTGGTGGCTCGGATCGAGGACGCGGACCCGTGCGTGCGCGCGCTCTACGAGCCCGACTTGATCCCCGCGCCGCGGTACGCCGCCGATCATTCCGGCGTGCCACGGCAGCTCACCTCGGCTGAGCAGGACCGGTGGTCCCGGATCCGCGAGCAGGCCGACGTGAGCTTCGACTTTGACTGGCAGGATCCGGCCGGCATGCCGCGCAACTGCCCGCGGCTGCGCTGGGTTCAGGGCACCAGCGCGGGACTGGGCGGCTTCCTGGAGCGGACCGGCCTGGTCCGGTCTGACCTGATCTTCACCACGGCGGCAGGCGTGCACGGCACGCCGCTGGCGGAGTTCGCCCTGCTCGGCATGTTGTACTTCGCGAAGGGCATCCCGCAGCTCGCGGCCTGGCAGGCCGAACGGCACTGGGAGCGGTTTACCACCTCATCGCTCGCGGGCCGCCGCGTCGTGGTCGTCGGCCTGGGCGGGATAGGCCAGGCGGTCGCCCGGTTGCTGTCACAGGCCGGCCTGCGGGTCTGCGGGGTCGGCCGGCCGGGGCACAGGTACGACGTACCCGGCGTCACCTCTTACGTCAGCTCCGACCGGCTCGACGAGGCACTGCCGGAGGCGGATGGGCTGATCCTGGCCTGCCCGCTGACCGAGGAGACCAGGGGCCTGATCGGGGCCAGGCAACTGCGGCTGCTGCCGCGCGGTGCGGTGGTGGTGAACATCAGCCGCGGGCCGGTGGTCGACGAGGACGCGCTGATCGCCGCGCTGACCTCCGGTCACCTCGGCGGGACATTCCTCGACGTGTTCGCGGCGGAGCCGCTGCCGCCGAACTCGCCGCTGTGGGCGCTGCCGAACGTCGTCGTCTCCCCGCACTCGGCGGCTACCGTCGCGGCCGAGAACGGCCTCATCACCGACTTGTTCTGCGACAACCTGCGGCGCTGGCTGGACGGCCGGGAGCTGCGCAACGTCTATGACCGTGCGGCCGGGTACTAGCAGCCGGCGGCGGATGGAAAGGCGGAGGTCATGACAGCAGACCGGGTCCGGGTCGCAGTCGTCGGCACGGGGCACTGGGCGCAGGTGGCGCATATCCCCGGCTGGCTGCGCGATCCGCGTGCGGAGGTGGTCGCGCTCGCCGATGTGAACGAGGCCGCCCTGGCCGAAGCGAGCCGCACCTTCGGCGTACCGATGGCCGTGACCGACTACCGGGAGCTGTTGGACGCTCCGGATATCGACGTCATCGACGTCGTGACGGGCAACCGGCCGCACTTCCAGATCTCCTGGGACGCCCTGTCGGCCGGCAAGCACGTGCTGTGCGAGAAGCCGGTGCACGCCGACTACCGGCAGACCAGGGCGGCCGCGCGGCTCGCCGCCGAGCAGGGCCTGCGCACCAAGCTGGGGTTCACCTTCCGGTACGCGCCCGCGATCAAGTACGCGAAGGATCTGATCGACTCCGGGTTCGTCGGCGAGCCTTACATCTTCAACGGATTCGAGCAGAACAGCCAGTGGATCGATCCGGCGACACCGCTGCGGCAGGTCGACCCGGACGCCGACCCGGCGCAGATCGCGGTGTCATCGATCGAGGGATACGGCGCACCGATCATCGACATCATGCACTGGTGGCTCGGCTCACCGCTGACTGCCGTGGTCGGCGCGATGCGCAACTTCGTGCCCAAGCGGATGATCCGCGACACCGGCCAGATGACCAGGGCCAATATCGACGACGGGGACATGTGGATCGCCGAGTTCTCCTCGGGTGCGCTCGGGTCGATCCAGTCCTCCTACGTCACGGTCGGGAACTTCCCCGGTATCGAGGCCCGGATCTACGGGTCCGAGGGCGCGCTGATCGTGCGGCTCGTGGACGAGTTCGGGATCTGCCAGACGATCAGGACCGCGACCAAGGGCGCGGTCGAATTCGCCGAGGCGCAGATCCCGGCCAGCTACTTCCCGCCGGGCGGGCACTCGGGTGAGCCGTGGGAGTACCTCTTCTACTCGGGCCTGGTGAGCGACTTCATCAGCGACATCCTCGATCCGGCCCGGCCGGGCGAAGGGGATTTCGCCCAGGGCGCCCTGGTGCAGGAGACGATCAACGCGTTCGAGCGCTCCTTCCGGACCCGGGCCTGGGTTAACTTCCCGCTCGGCGAGCCGGACGCCACGGGTGCGAGCGCGGAGGCCGCCTCGTGAGGGTCGCCTCGAATGCCGCCCGCCTCGTCAGCCAGGTACTCGCGGGGGAGGTCTGGCCCGCGCTGGCGGACCGGCATGCCTACCGGGTCGGCCCCGACGGCCAGCCGTTCGCGCTGCCCGGCATGGGCGGGGTGACGCTCGGAGTGCACTGTGGGGATCCGGCGACCGGCTACGCATCGGATCACCTCGAGCCCGGCGCCTCCGTCCGGCATGCCGACCCAGGCGCGAATATGGCCCTGCAGTTCCTGACCTGCGTGGGGAATCCGGTCGCGGTAGCCACCGGCCCGGCGGCGGGCGCCGTCGGCCACGTGATCGGCCAGCACGCCTACGTCTTGGTCGACTTCCCTGGCGAGGCGATGGCGGGCATCACGACGGGGGACCGGGTCACGGTCACCGCGACCGGCCAGGGCCTCGCGCTGACCGACCACCCGGCGATCACGGTCAAGAACTGCTCGCCCGGGCTGCTCGCCAGCCTTCCCGGCGGCACCACGGCCGACGGCCGGCTGGAGGTGCATGTCGCCGCCGTCGTGCCGGCCGAGGCGATCGGGGCCGGCGCGGGCATGGTTTCCGAGTACGCCAATACCGACCTGATGGGCGCCTACGCCGGGCTCGGTCCCGATCTCTCCCTCGGGCTCGAGGGACTGCGGATCGGCGACATCGTGGCCCTTGAGGACTCCGACCACCGCTTCGGCCGCGGGTACCGGGCCGGCTACCTGACGATCGGCGTCATCTCCACCGGGCAGTGCATGCTTTTCGGGCACGGGCCCGGCCCGAGCACGCTCATGAGCGGGCCTGGGGAAGCGTTCCGCCTGGTCACCGACGCTGATTCCAACCTGGCCAGCTGGCTGCACACCACCGCGGAGGCGAGCCGGTGACCGGCCAGACCAGCCAGGATGTCCGGGCCGTCGCGGTGAACATGCTCGGCCTGGTCGAGCACCCGGAGCTCGGCGACACGCCGTACCGGGTCAGCGCCGACGGCCGCCCCTACGTGCCGGTCGGCGACGGCGGCATCGTCCTCGGCCTGCGGCTCGGCGAGTCGTCGTTCGGCCGGGACGCCGACCACGCCGCGCCCGGTGCGTGCCTCGTGCACCCGGATCAGGCCGCCCGGCACGCGCTGACGATCTATTCCTGCATCGGCAACCTGGCCACCGTTAGGACCGGGCAGGCGGCCGGCGCACGCGGTGTCGTCGTCGGCAAGCGCGGCGAGCTTGGGCGCGTCGTGGTGAGCTTCGACCAGGAGGACCTGGCCCGGATGCGGCCATCGGATCAGGTCGCGGTCCGGACCTGCGGCCAGGGCTGGCGGCCGCCCGGCTTCCCGTCCGGGGTCACCCTGCTCAATACCGATCCCGCCGCCCTCGGGCGGCTGCCGATCACCGTGGACAGCGACGGCGCGCGCGTGACCGCCGGAGTCCGGGCGGTCTTCCCGAGCAAGCTGGCGGGCAACGGCATCGGCAGGCCCGCGGTCGGCTGGGACCTGGACCTCCAGCTCGGAGGGTCAGCGGCGCGGGACAGGCGGGAGGACCGGGCCGACCCCGGCGCGGCAGCCGATGAGGACCTGCTGCTTGGCGATCTGGTCGCCGTCTCTGACCTGGACGCGCGGTTCAACCTCGGGTATCGTCGCGGCTGGCTCACGGTCGGCGTGATCGTGCACGGCGCGAGCCCGCTGCCCGGCCACGGGCCCGGTGTCACGCCGATCCTCACCGGCCCGGCAGAGGCGCTGCGGGCAGCGCCGGACCGGGCGGGTCATGCAGGCTTGACCGAAGCCGTTGTGCGATTGTTGACTGTTGCCGAGTTACCACGACAGCGACGGGCGAAGGCCGCGTACAGGAAGCAGGTATAGGGCCATTCTCGAGCATGTGTCACTCCCCGAGGCGGTAACGCGCGTGCTGCGCCACCGCATACTCAACAACGAGCTGCCCGCCGAGTCGCGGCTGGTTGAGGCCAACATCGCGGCGGAGTTCGGGGTCAGCCGCGGGACCATCCGCGACGCCATGCGCAGCCTGCAGGCCGAGGGCCTGATCGACATCGTGCCGCGCCGTTATAGCGTCGTCACCAGGATGTCCACCGAGGACGCCGAAGACGTGTGCTTCGCCCGGTACGTGCTGGAGGACGCGAGCCTGGAGGGCGACTTCGGCAGCCGTCGTAAAGAGCTGCTGAAGGCGCTGCGGCTGGCCCTGGAGCACATGTCCGTTGCCGCCCGGCTCAATGACATGGACGCCCTGGTCGACAGCGATACCCAGTTCCATGAGGTTCTTATCGACGTGTCAGGGCGGCGTCGGCTGAAGGACCTGTGGTGCATGCTCAACAGCCAGATGGGTGCCCTCATGCGGGCCGAACTCGAGCGCCAGGGCATCGACATGGCGGAGACAGTCAGGCGCCACCTAGGCATCGTGGAGGCGGTCAGCGACGGGGACCTGGCCCGGCTGAGGGCCGAGCTTCGTGCCCATTACCTGGTCGGCTTCCCGTCGGCCAGCAACTCGGCTCCGGGCGACGGCCATAAGCCAGGCCCCTGACCGCGAGGCCAAGAGAGGCCACATGAACGTCACGTATGACTTCTCGGGTGAGGTGGCGGTCGTCACCGGCGCGGCCAGGGGCGTCGGCCGGGCGCTGGTGGCCACGCTGGCCCAGGCGGGCTGCCAGGTGGTTGCCGCCGATAGGGACGATCGGGGCCTGGCCGAGACCTGCGCACCCTATCCGGAATCAGTGCTGCCCGTCCGCGCCGACGTGAGCCAGCCCGACGACGCCGCGCGCATTATCGGCAGCGCGATCGATCGCTTCGGCAGGCTCAGCATCTGCGTTAACAATGCCGCCGTCGCGCCGCATACGAGCCTGCTTGAGGAGACCGTCCAGGTCTGGGACACGGTCTACGCGGTGAACTGCCGCGGCACGTTCCTGATGACCCAGCGCGCTGGGCAGGCGATGATCGACCAGGGTGGGGGCGGCCGGATCATCAACTTCTCCTCCGGCGTCAGCAACCGCGGCTCGGCCGGCGCGGCCGCGTACGCGAGCAGCCGCGCGGCCACGGAGAGCTTCACGCGGGTCGCGGCGATCGAGCTCGCGCCCTACGGGATCCTGGTGAACTGCGTCAGTCCCGGCCTGATCGACACCCAGCCCAAGCCGCTGCCGCCGGTCATGGCCGGCAGCCTGTCCCGGCGCATCCCCACCCTGCCGCGGGCCCGGCCGGGCCAGCCGCAGGAGGTCGTCAGCCTCGTCCTATGGCTTTGCTCGAGCGCAGCCAGTTACGTGACCGGATCGGTCTACCACGTCGACGGGGGATCCGGCGTCGGGGTCCGGCCGGGCGGTCCGATCATCGATGACGACGTGCGTTATGACTGGGTGACGGGCCGCGAGCGATCCTGATCGCCCGGCAGGCTCACCGAGGGCTGCAGCGGGAAGTGGCAGGCGGCCAGGTGCTCGGCGCCGAACGAGACAACGGGCGGAATCTCGTCGGCGCAGATCTGCTCAGCCCGCGGGCAGCGGGTGCGGAAGACACACCCCGACGGTGGCTCGAGCGCCGACGGTAGCTCGCCCTTGACGCCCACGCCGGCGGCTCGATAATGCCGCGGCGTGGGCACCGGGATCGAGGCGAGCAGCCCCGAGGTGTAGGGATGCGCCGTCCGCTCGTACACGTCGCGGACCGTGCCGATCTCGACGAGGCGGCCCAGGTACATGACCCCGACCCGATCGGCCATGTAGCGCACGACCGACAGGTCGTGCGAGATGATCAGGTACGTGAGCGAGTGATCGGCCTGCAACCGCTTCATCAGGTTCAGGATCTGCGATCTGATCGACACGTCAAGCGCGGACACCGGCTCGTCCGCGACGATGAGCTTGGGGCTCAGCGCGAGCGCCCTGGCCAGCCCGATCCGCTGACGCTGACCGCCGGAGAACTCGTGCGGGAACCGCTCGACCGCATTGCGGCTCAGCCCCACCTCGTCGAGCAGTTCCTCGATCCGCAGCCGCTGCTCCGCGCGGGTGCCGATGGCCTGGATCGCCAGTGGCTCGCGGAGGATCGCGCCGACGCGCATCCGGGGGTCGAGTGATGCGTACGGATCCTGGAACACCAGCTGCAGGTCGCTGCGGAGCTTGCGGACCTGCTTCGAACTGAGAGCCCCCAGGTCGTGGCCTTCGAAGACGACGCGCCCTGCGGTCGGCTTCTCCAGCGCCACCATCATCCGGCCGATCGTCGTCTTGCCGCAGCCGGACTCTCCGACCAGGCCGAACGTCTCTCCGACCCGGACCTCGACGCTGACGTCCGTGACCGCCTTGACCGAGCCCGTCTTGCGCTGCAGCACCCCGGTCGTGACCGGGAACTCCTTGCTCACGCCGGTCAGCTGCAGCAGCGGAAGGAACCGGCGTTCCTCGTCTGGCGCGGCTGTGTCCCCCCGGGGGGACGATCCCCCCCAGACCCCCCCTGCTCCTGGGGGGAAGCCTTTCCCCCCAGACCCCCTCGGCCCCCCCTCGGCCTGGCCCGGTTCGGTGACGACGGCTGGCGCCTCGATGCCGCCGAGCTTGTCTATCGCCTCGACATCCCCGGCGTTGGTATGCGTGGGGAAGAAGCACGCGAACTGGTGCGCCGGGTCGGGCCCGTCGAGCTGCGGGTCCTCCTCTTGGCAGGCCGGCTGCGCGTACCGGCACCGGGGCGCGAACCGGCAGCTAGAGAACGGGCGGGTCAGCTCGGGCGGAAGGCCGGGAATCGAGTACAGCCGGTGCCGGGCGTCCTGGTCCATCTTCGGGATCGAGGCGAGCAGGGCCTCGGTGTAGGGGTGGCGCATCTGGTCGAACAGCTGGACCGTGGTCGCGTGCTCGACGATCCGGCCTGCGTACATCACGTAGGTGCGGTCGGCCCGCTCGGCGATCACTCCGAGGTCGTGCGTGATGAGGATGACCGCCATCTGGAGCCGGTCCTTCAGGCTGTCGATGAGGTCGAGGATCTGAGCCTGGATCGTGACATCGAGTGCCGTCGTCGGCTCGTCGGCGATCAGCAGCCGCGGCTCGTTCGCGAGCGCCAGCGCGATCATCACGCGCTGCCGCAGGCCGCCGGACAGCTGGTGCGGATAGTCGTTGAGCCGCTCGCTCGGGCGCGGCATGCCAACCAGCGCCAGCACCTCGCCGGCCCGGTCGAGCGCGGCCTTGCGGCTGAGGCCCTTGTGCTGCCGCACGCTCTCGGCGATCTGCCGGCCGACGGGCATCGTCGGGTCCAGCGAGGTCATCGGATCCTGGAACACCATCCCGATCTCGCCGCCGCGTACCTTGCGCATCTCGGCCGCGGACAGCCCGACCAGGTCACGTCCGGCGAGGACCACCTCGCCGCCCACGATGCGCCCGCCCGGCGGAAGGAGCCTGATGATGGACGTGCCCAGCATCGTCTTGCCGCAGCCCGACTCACCGACCAGCCCAAGCGTCTCGCCCTCGTTCACGGTCAGGCTGACCTGATCCACCGCATGAACCGTGGCGTCGCGCAGCCCGATCTCGGCGCTGAGCCCTCTGACCTCCAGCAGGCTCACTGGCTCACCGCAGCCGGACGTCGAGCAGGTCGCGTAGCGCATCGCCCAAGAAGTTGAACGCTACGACGACGATCACGATGAGGATGCCGACCGGATAGACCTGCCACCAGTAGCCGGCGAAGATGTAGCTCGAGCCGTCCGAGAGCATGCCGCCCCAGGTGGCGGCGGGTGGCGGCAGCCCGAAGCCCAGGTAGCTGAGCACCGCGAGCACGAGGATCGCGTCGGCGACCTGGAACGTGGCGTTGACCACGATCGTGGACATGGTGTTCGGGATGATGTGCCGGATCACCGAGCGGGCCGACCCGCCTCCCATCACCTGGACGGCCTGCACGAACTCGCGGGTGCGCAGTGAAAGGCTCTCGCCGCGCACCAGCCGGGACGGCACCTGCCAGGCGAGGAACGACAGCACGATGATGAGCTCGAGCGGGCTCGGCGGCGTGCTGGTCGCGAGGATCAGCAGCAGGAACAACGCCGGGATGGCGAGGATCACGTCGACGATCCGCATCATCGCGGCGTCGATGAGGCCGCCGGAGAAGCCCGCCACCGCGCCCCAGACGACCCCGGTGGTGGTCGCGATGACGGCGACCGCCGCGCCGATCTCAAGGGAGCTCTGACCGCCCACCATCAGCCGGCCCAGGATGTCGTACCCGTTTTCGTCGGTGCCGAGCGGATGTCCCTTTCCCGGGGGCAGATTCGACGCGGCGAGGTTCGAGCCCACCTGGTTCGTGTGATACAAGAGCGGTCCCACGAAGCAGAACAGGCACGCCAGCACGATGATTGTGAGACCGATGATGCCGAGCGGGCTGATGTGGACGCCAGTGCGCGACCGGACGGCACCGCCCGCCGGCACCGGCCCGGCGGCGTCCGGGCCGACCGCGGCGACCTCGGTGGCACCCCGTGCCCGGTAGAACATCGTCATGGGCCCCCTAGCTGTACCTGATGCGCGGATCGAGGACGGCATAGGCGATGTCGGCCAGCAGGTTGCCGATCACGGTCGTGACCGCGATGACGATCGTGATACCAAGCTCGACCGGGTAATCCTGGCTCTGTGCCGAGGTGAAGAACAGCAGCCCTGTGCCGGGGTAGTTGAAGATCTGCTCGATCACCAGGCCCGCAGTGAACAGCCAGGGGAGAGAGAGACCGAGCAGCGTGATGATGGGCAGCATCGAGTTCCTGAGCACATGGCTCCAGAGGATCTTGTACTCGGGCAGGCCCTTCGACCTGGCCACCTTGATGTAGTCCTGGGCCAGGCTCTCGATCGCCGAGGCGCGCATATAGCGGCTGAACAGCGCGAAGTTGATCAGCACCAGGGTCAGCACGGGAAGCACGAGCGCGAGCGGGTCGGTGAGCACCTGGCTCAGGGTCGTTCCCTGCGGTGCCTCGGGCGGGAAGACCCGGAAACGGGCGGAGAGCAGGTCGATGAGCAGCAGCGCGAGCCAGAAGGTCGGCATGGAGTACAGCAGGAACGAGACGGCGGTCAGGCCGTGGTCAGCGAGCCGGTTGCGGCGGACCGCTTGCGCGATGCCGATCGGGATCGCGATCACCGCCGAGATGAGAAACGCGATGCCGACCAGGAACAGCGTCTTGGGCAGGTCGAGCGCGAGCAGCGAGTTGACGCTGATGTTGAGCTTGTAGGAGTAGCCCAGGTTCGCGTGCAGCAACTGGCCGACGTAGTTCAGGTACTGCACGATCAGCGGGTTGTCCAGCCCGTACTGCTTATTGAAGGCGCCGATCGTGACCGGGGTCGCCTTGGCGCCGAGGATGGCGCGGGCCGGGCCGCCGGGCAGGTGATGCAGCAGGAGGAACGCGATGATCGTGACGCCGATCACGACGACGAGCGAGTGAAGCAGCCGGTAGACGAGGTATCGGGTCATGCGATCCGCCCCGTGCCCCGCCGGGCGAACTCCTGAAGGACGTTTCTGGTCACTGCCGCGACGTTGTTCGCGTAGCTGTCGTGGGAGAGGCTGGCGGTCCAGGCGATCGAGCCGACGCTGAACACTGACCCGCCGCCGGGCGTCTCGAGGTAGGTCATGTCGGCCCGGACGTGCTCCGACTGGGAGCCACCGGCCCGCGAGGTCATCTCCTCGACCTCCTCCACCGCGCGCTGATAAGTGTCGTCGTGGGCGCCGCGGGTGGTGGCCAAGACCAGGGTCCCCGGCGGCGTGCCGAGGTCGTCGTCGGCTCGGTCGATCTCGTCCGCGGCGGCACCCCCGAGCTTGAGGCCGAAGTCGCCGATGACCTCATCCGGCCCGACACCGGCGAAGACGAACGCGACACGCGGGTCCTCGCTGTCCGGGAGCCGCCGGTACCCGGCCCCTGGCCCGCCGCCCTGCGCCGCGAACCCGACTCCCACCAGCGCCTGCGGCGCCCGGCCGCGATCGACCCAGTGGCCGCCTGGCTCACCCTTCGTATGATGACCCTCGCCTGGCCGGCCGGTCCAGGTTCTGGAACCACTGCGACCACGGCGGACCTCCAGCACGTGCGGCGCGTCGTCCGCGACCGTTGTCACCCAGTAGAAGCCGTTGCCGCCCAGATAGGCAAGGTTGCCGCCGGCGCCGAGATACGCGCCGAGCGCGTCGAGCATCTCCTCGCTCACGTATTCGGGGTGCCCGCCGGTCACGACGCCGGCGTACGGCATCAGCAGGCCCGCTCCCTCGGCGTGCAGGTCGTCGTCGGTAATGGTGTCGTACTCGATGCCCTCATGCTCCAGCCAGTCCAGCAGGTACAGGTCGCCGCTGAGCTCGCGGCCGGCGTTGCCTCGCGTCGCGATCCGGTGCCAGGGCCGCTGGTCGACCATGGGCCGGCGCGCTGATACGTGGGCGACGCCAGATCCGTCGCGGTGCTTGCAGTACAGGGACAGGCCAAGTTCGCGGCGCTCGCCCAGGAACGCGTTCGCCACCTCGTCCTCGGTGCTGCCGGAGACCGCCGTGACCGCGCGGGCCTGGTGGTAAAAGTTCGCGTAGATCGTGTACGTGAACGTCGGGACGAGAACCGCGAGCGGCGCCGGGCGCGCGCCCGCGGCCGGCCGCACGTAGAACGAGATCACGTCCTCGCGATCGCCCGCGGTCAGCCGGACGGCGTACATGCCGCTGCGGATGTCATCGGGTACCTGCCAGGCGAACGCGGGCGGCCAGCAGGCGTCGGCCAGGTCGTCGTCGTGATACCAGACCGCCTGGTACTCGGCCGGGCACACACGCCAGTCCAGGGCCCGGCCGGACCAGTCATGCCCGGTCACGCGCCGGAGCGGAGAGTTGACGTAGTGGATGCTGGCGAACGCACCGTCGTCACCGGCACCATCCGCGAGGGCCGCCAGCGCGGCCGGGTCGAGAGCCCGCGGGATCAGGCGCGGCCGGTCGACCTTGCCGTTGTAGCTGCCGTCGACAACCGAGGTCGGGGTGCCGGGATCGAGCGGCCCGGTTCCGAGCGCGGCGATGTGCGCGCAGGTCCCGAGCGCTTCGGCCGCGACGTCCGCGGAACCGGTGACGATCGCGGCCTCCTGGTCGGCGCGGGCACGCTCCCGGCAGAGCAGGGCCACCTGGCCGTTGGCCGGACTGGCGCTGGCGGCGACGTAGTACCAGCGGCCGGCCTCGAGCGGACCGGGCCCGCGCAGGAGACCGGTTCCGCCGTCCGCCCACCGGTAGCGCAGCGCCAGGTACCCGTCACCGTCGAGCCCGAGGCCGAGCGCGCACTGGCCGTGCTGGCCCAGCCACGTCAGGATGCCCTGCCACCGGCTCAGGGCTGGCAGCGTGGGGCACACCCACGCTGCCAGCGAGCCCTCGCCCGCAGCCGAGGCGCAGACCTGGTCGCAGGTCCCGTACGACCCCGAGACGGTCTGGCGCACCGCGCCCGGGTACGTCCCGTCCACATCGCTGAGGACTCGTACGTAGCTGAGCGGCGGGCTGCCGTCCGGCCGCGGCCCGCGGCCGGTAATCCTGACGATCTCGGCCTCGTAGCTGTCCACGTCCGCGCTGACCATGAACTCGAGCCGCTCGCCAGCGCGAACACTCCACCTGCTCGGGTACCCGAGCAGTGGTATCCCCGGGACCTCGGCGATACCCGGTGCCGCCGTCACTTCGTGAAGTACCAGCTTTCAGGGAAGACGGACAGGGTGGTGTTGGCCGGGATCGGGCCCGCGAGATTCTTCTTGACCGCGATCACCTCGAAATCGGAGTTCGGCTGCCAGATCATGGGCAGCTGCAGCGAGACGAACTGCTCCCAGGCGTTGTAGCTGGCGATGGTGGCGCTGCCCGAGGCCGCGGCCGTGTCGAGCTTGTCCTGGGCCGGATCACAGTAGTTCTCGTGATTGTTGTTCCCGCCGCAGTCGGTGTAGCCGGCCTCGACCGGGTAGCCGTTCGGCGGCGTGTAGACGCCGCCGCCCCAGTCGGCGAGCTGCCAGCTGCAGGCGGACTGGCTCGCCGTGCAGGCGGGAGCCGCGGCGAACACGTTCACGTTGTTGACGAGCTTGATGTCGATGCCGACCGTCGCCGCCACGGTCTTGTAGGAGTTCATGGCGATCTCCTGCTGCAGCTGGCCGCTGTAGATCAGCAGGTTGATGTTGAGCGGGAGGCCAGCCGTGATGCCCGCCCCGCACTGGTTCGGGCCGGTACCCGGGGACGCGCAGGTGGTGACGCCGCCGGGATGGACGGCCCATCCGTGCGCGGTCAGCAGCGCCTTGGCCTTCGCCGGGTTATAGGGATAGGCGTTCGGCTCGGCGCCCTCCTCTGACGCCGGTCCGTTGACCACCATGCCGTAGTCCGGCTGGGCGTACCCGCCGAAGACCTTCGAGATCTGCAGCTGCTGGTCCAGCAGGTACTGCAGCGCCTGCCGGATGTAGAGCTGTTTGAACGCCGGGCCCAGCGTCGGGTTGTTGAAGTTGATGAAGATCGAGTTGAACCCGTACACCTCCCACGGCGCGACGCTGTAACCGAGGTCCTCGATCTCGGGGATCGTCGTGTAGTCGTTGGCCGGGATGTAGCCCACCGTCAGGTCCCCGGCCCGCAGTGCGTTGTACTCGGCGTCCGCGCTCGTGAAGGGGATCTCGACGAACTCCGACAGCTTCGGCTTGGCCGGCCCGCTGTAGGACTTGTTCGGTATGAACGTGACCTTGCCGGTCAGCGTGTACCCGCTGAGCTTCCACGGGCCGTCCACGGTCTGCCACAGCGGGTTTGTGGCGTAGGTCTTCAGGTCCTTGGCCTGGCTTTCCAGGTAGGACAGCACCGCCTGCGCGCCCGCCGTCGTCTGATCGTAGTTACCAACCGGGCTGGAGGCGCTGGTCTTGTCCCAGACGTGCTGGGGGATCGGCGTAATCTGCGACAGCTCGTTCCCGGTGAAGAAGTTCGCACCGTACGAGCCGTTGAGCTTCATGACCATCTCGTACGGGCTGACGATCTTGATCGACGTAACGTTGTCAGGGAACTGCTTGGGCGTGTAATCAGCCCACTGCGTCTTGTTCGCCTTAAGGATGTTCAGCCAGAACATGATGTCGCGGGTCGTGACCGGCTGGCCGTCCGACCACATCCAGTGCTTGATCGTGAGCGTGACGACGGTGTTGTTGTCGGAGTACACCGGCGGGTTAGCCAGGCTGGTGCTGTAGTTCACGGTCGGGTTCTGGCCGTTTCCCTGGTTGAACAGCGGCGGCCACATCAGGCTCTCGAACCAGCCCTGCTCCTGGATGGTGAAGAACTCGCCGGAGTAGAACGGCAGGATCCACGTGGGGGAGTAGTCGGGGGACTCCGCGAAGGTCACGACCCCGCCGCTGGTCGGCGCCGACGATTGAGTCCCCGACCCGGATGGGCTGCTGCTGCTGGTGCTGCTGCTGCCTGAGCACGAGGCCAGGGCCAGCATGGCGCTGACGCCGATAGCCGCCACGCCGCTGCGGATCCAGCGAGGGCGGAACCGGTGCGTGCTGCGCGGGAGTGAACCATTCAGATTCGTCATCGCTCTGTCCGTCCTCTCGCCACGGGCTCAGCCGCGCCAGAACGGGCCAGGACCTCCCGACCTGGCCTGGCCGTGGGCCAGCGGGCTGCCTAAGGTCGAATGTCGACAACCGACCGTTGCCCCATTACAGCCCCGTGGCTCTGTCGCTGTCAAGGGATGTCGCGGTAACCGATGCGTAACTTCAGGCCAGGTAAAGGGCATCTTTACGGCCTACCCTCAAGCCCGTAAGCGCCAGGCGAGGGCAGGGCGGCGGGACCCACGCCGCGGGCTGGGTGGCGTCCGGTTTGACCGTTTCCGTAGTTGACGACCGCGCCCCAGGCGCGGCTGGAGCAGGCGGGTCAGCGACCGCGCGGACGCTTTCGGAGTTGTCCCAGATCAGCAGCGCGGTGGCCGCAGGTAAGTGATGGCTATCTGTCGCCGTGTGGCAGATGCTCCAGGCCGTCTCGCGCTTGGGTCAGGAAGTCGCGCTCGGCCGCGTTCTGGGTGCGGTCGATAGCGGCCTGGTAGGCGAGCGCGGCCTCGGCCGGGCGGCCCAGCCGGCGGAGCAGGTCGGCGCGGATCGCGTGGAACAGGTAGTAGCCGTCCAGGTCCAGGTCGGCCACGGTGGCCAGCGCCGCGGCCGGGCCTTCGACCTCGGCGACGGCCACGGCGCGGTTGAGCGTGACGACCGGGCCGGGCGCGAACGCCAGGTGCTGGTCGTACAGGGCCAGGATCTGACCCCAGTCGGTAGCGGCCGCCTGCGCCGCGTCGCTGTGCACCGCGCTGACCGCGGCCTGGATCTGGTACGGACCGGGCTGACCGCGCCGCAGGCAGCGCCGCACGAGGTCCTGCCCCTCGGCGATCAGCGCGCGGTCCCAGCGGGAGCGGTCCTGGTCGGCCAGCCGCACCAGGGCCCCGTCCGGGCCGGTCCGCGCCGCACGGCGGGACTCGGTGAGCAGCATCAGCGCGAGCAGCCCGGTCGCCTCGGGCTCATCCGGCATCAGCTGCGTCAGCAGCCGCCCGAGCCTGGTCGCCTCGGCGCACAGGTCGGCGCGGGCCAGCTGGTCGCCGGAACTGGCCGTATATCCCTCGTTGAAGATCAGGTAGACGACCGCGAGCACCGCGGCGAGACGCCCGGGCAGGTCAGCTTCCGCCGGAATGCGGTAGGGGATCCGGGCGTCGCGGATCTTGCCCTTGGCCCGGACCAGCCGCTGGGCCATGGTCGGCTCGGGCACCAGGAACGCGTGCGCGATCTCGGCCGTAGTCAGCCCGCCGAGCAGCCGGAGCGTCAGCGCCACCTGGGCGCTGGTGGCCAGCGCCGGGTGGCAGCAGGTGAAGATGAGCCGCAGCCGGTCATCGTGCACCGGGCCCTCCTGCTCGGGCTCGTCCTGGACATGGAGCAGCGCCGCCTGGGCCTGCTTGCCCGCGCGGGCCGCCTCGCGGCGCAGGCGGTCGATGGCCCGGTTGCGCGCGGTGGTGATGATCCATCCGGCCGGGCTCGGCGGCAGGCCCGCGGCCGGCCACCGCTTAGCCGCCTCCGCGAACGCGTCCTGTACCGCATCCTCGGCGGTGTCGATGTCGCCGAAGACACGGGTCAGGACGGCCACCGCGCGGCCGTACTCCTCGCGGAAGACCCGTTCGACGTCGGCGGGCGCGGGCACTCCTCAGGCCTGCGCCTCGGAGTCCTCCCGCATCGGGCGCACCTCGACCGGGGCGGTGCACGCTCGCGTGGCCTTGCGGCCCCACTCCAGCGCCGAGTCGAGGTCGGGGGCCTTGATCACCCAGAAGCCGCCGATGTGCTCCTTGCCCTCGGCGAAGGGCCCGTCGGTGACGAGCACATCGCCGCCATGGACCTGCAGCACGGTCGCCGTGGTCGACGGGTGCAGCCCGCCCGCGAAGACCCAGGCGCCGGCCGCCCGCAGCTCCTCGTTCAGCGCGCTGACGTCGCGGTAGATCTTCTCCATAACCTCAGGGCCCGGGATGGGCTCGTCGGGGTGGTAGATGCTGAGCAGGTACTGCTTCATGTTCTTCCTCCTCCTCGGGCCGGACGCTCGCGCTAGTGCCAGCGTCTCACCACCTACACGACGTCCCGGGGCGGGAATCGACACGCCGACCAGAAAATCTTGGCCAGTCGCTCAGTCAATAACCGGTCCCGCACCACCGCTCGTTCGGGTCAAGGGGTCTAGATTTTGATATGGTCTAGACCTTCGGAGTCTGCGCCTGCCCCGAGGGGGTCTGGGGGAAAGGCTTCCCCCACGGGAGCGGGGGTTCCGGGGGGTCGTCCCCCCGGGCTAGCACGTCCGATAGTCTCGGAGCGGCTGCCCGGTCACCGGGATCAACGAGGAGATTGTGTGCTGTGACTATTCGCGTGGGAATCAATGGGTTCGGCCGGATCGGCCGTAACTTCTGGCGCGCGGTCAACGCGGGGGAGGGTGACCGCGGCATCGAGATCGTCGCCGCGAACGACCTGGGCGACGTGGCCACGATGGCGCACCTGCTCAAGTACGACAGCGTCATCGGCACCCTGCCCCACGACGTGTCGGTGTCCGGCGACACCATCCAGGTCGGCGCCAAGTCGATCAAGATCCTGGCCGAGCGCGACCCGGCCAAGCTCCCGTGGGGCGACCTCGGCGTGGACGTGGTCATCGAGTCCACCGGCCTGTTCACCACGGGCCCCGCGGCGCGGGCGCACATCGAGGCCGGCGCGAAGAAGGTCATCATCTCGGCGCCGGCCAAGGAAGAAGACATCACGATCGTGATGGGGGTCAACGACGAGAAGTACGACCCCGCGGCCCACACGATCATCTCTAACGCCTCTTGCACCACGAACTGCGTGGCGCCGATGGCCAAGGTGCTGCTCGATAACTTCGGCATCGTCAAGGGCCTGATGACGACGGTGCACGCCTACACCCAGGACCAGAACCTCCAGGACGGCCCGCACAAGGACCTGCGCCGCGCCCGTGCCGCCGCGATCAACATCGTGCCGACCTCCACCGGCGCCGCGAAGGCGACGAGCCTGGTGATCCCCGAACTCAAGGGCAAGCTCGACGGCTACTCGCTGCGCGTCCCCGTCCCGGATGGCTCGATCACGGACCTGGTCGTGGAGCTGGGCCGCGATGTCACCAAGGACGAGGTCAACGCCGCGTTCAAGGCCGCTGCCGAGGGATCGCTCAAGGGCATCCTCTACTACACCGAGGACCCGATCGTCTCGTCCGACATCGTCGGCTCGCCGGCGTCCTGCACGTTCGACGCGTCGATCACGATGGCGTACGGAAACCAGGTCAAGGTCTTCGGCTGGTACGACAACGAGTGGGGCTACTCGAGCCGGCTCGCCGACCTGACCGTCCTGGTGGGGTCGCGGCTGCGGTAATGCGGACCATCGACGACCTGGACGTTTCCGGCCGCCGCGTCCTGCTGCGGTCGGACCTCAACGTCCCGCTCGACCTGACCGGCACCGGCGAGATCACCGACGACGGCCGGATCCAGGCCAGCCTGCCGGTGATCGAGAAGCTGTCAGGGCGGGGCGCGCGGGTGATCATCATCGCCCACCTGGGCCGGCCCAAGGGCGCCTCGTTCGCCGAGAGCGCCGCCGGAGGCCCCTCGCTGCTCCCGGTGGCGGCACGGCTGGGCGACTGGCTCGATAAGCCCGTCTACTTCGCCGCGGACGTGGTCGGTGATTTCGCGGAACAGACCGTCGAAGGCCTGCGGGACGGCGAGGTCGCCCTGCTGGAGAACGTCCGGTTCGAGCCCGCAGAGACCAGCAAGGACGACCCGGATCGGCTGGCGTTCGCGGAGCGGCTGGCGCGCTTCGGCGAGCTGTACGTGGGCGACGCGTTCGGCGCCGTGCACCGCAAGCACGCCTCGGTCTACGACCTGCCCGGGCTCCTCCCGCACGCGGCGGGCGACCTGGTCCGGGACGAGGTCGCGGTGCTCCGCCAGCTGACCAGCGACCCGGCGCGCCCGTTCGTCGTGGTCCTCGGCGGGAAGAAGCCGTCGGACAAGCTGGCCGTGATCGGCAACCTGCTGGGCCTCGCGGACCGCATCCTGATCGGCGGGGGCATGGGATACACGTTCCTCGCCGCGCGCGGCTACGAGGTCGGGAACTCGGTGCTCGAGGCCGACCAGATCCCCGCGGTCCAGGCGGTCATGGCCGAAGCCGAACGCCGCGGCGTGGAGCTCGTGCTCCCCGTCGACCTGGTGGCGGCCACCCGGTTCGCCCCGGACGCGGAGTATTCCGTCGTGCCGGTGACCGACTTCCCTGCCGACCGCGAAGGGGTGGACGCGGGCCCGCAGACCAGGGCGCTGTTCGCGGCGAAGCTGGCCGACGCCAAGACGGTGTTCTGGAACGGGCCCGTCGGGGTGTTCGAGTTCCCCGCGTTCGCCGCGGGCACCCGGGCGGTCGCCGAGGCGATCGCCGCGGTCGACGGGCTGACCGTGGTCGGCGGGGGCGACTCCGCCGCGGCCATCAGGGCGCTGGGGCTCCCGGAAGAGGCGTTCGGCCACATCTCGACGGGCGGCGGCGCGAGCCTGGAGTACCTGGAGGGCAAGACGCTGCCCGGGCTGATCGCCCTGGAGGACGGTTCATGACGGCCGCCTCCCGCCGTCCCGGTACAGCCGGGAAACGGCTCCCGCTCATGGCGGGCAACTGGAAGATGAACGAGACCCACTTTGAGGCCATCGCGCTCGTGCAGAGGCTCGCGTTCACGCTGAGCACCAGGGACTACAACTTCGTCGAGGTGGCCGTGTTCCCGCCGTTCACCGCGCTGCGCAGCGTGCAGACGCTCATCGAGGCGGACAAGCTGCCGATCTCCTACGGCGCGCAGGACCTGTCCCCGCACGATTCCGGCGCGTACACCGGCGACATCTCCGGGCCGATGCTGGCCAAGCTGGGCTGCGACTACGTGCTGGCCGGGCACTCCGAGCGCCGGAAGTACCACCAGGAATCCGACGCGCAGGTCAACGCCAAGGTCCAGGCGGCGCTGCGGTCGGGGCTGACGCCGATCCTGTGCGTGGGGGAGCCGCTCGAGGTCCGCCAGGCCGGGGAGCAGGTCAAGTGCTGCGTCGACCAGCTCGACGGGTCGCTGGACGGCGTGCCGGCCGCGGCGGTGGCCGGGATGGTGGTCGCGTACGAGCCCGTCTGGGCCATCGGGACCGGTGAAGTGGCCACCCCGGAGGACGCGCAGGAGATGATCGCGGCAATCAGGTCGCGAATTTCCGAGATTCATGACGCCGAGACGGCCGCCAGTGTGCGTATCCTGTATGGCGGGTCCGTCAAGCCCGGTAATGTAGCGCCGATCATGGCGCAGCCGGACATCGACGGTGCCCTCGTCGGCGGCGCGAGCCTGGACGCAGGGCAGTTTGCTCAGATCTGCCGGTATCGTGAACTGGCAGCATAGGTCGCTAGCAGGAGATGGATAACAGAGATGAAGATCGCGCTTTCCGTTATCCTGGTCGTCACGAGTCTCGTGATGGTCCTGCTCGTCCTGCTGCACAAGGGCAAGGGCGGCGGCCTGTCTGACCTGTTCGGCGGCGGGGTCACCTCAACCCTCGGCTCGTCCTCCGTCGTCGAGCGGAACCTGGACCGCATCACCATCTTCTTCGGCGTCCTCTGGTTCGTCTGCATCGTCATCCTCGGCTGGCTGATCAATCACTAGCGAGTACGTCTTCCCGCACTTCCCGCGCACCGAAGTTCCGGATTTAAGCTCTAGGGTCTTCAAGGGGTGGTCTGTGAGTAGTGGTAACGCCATTCGAGGCAGCAGGGTCGGCGCGGGCCCGATGGGCGAAGCCGAGCGCGGCGAGTCCGCACCACGCGTCTGGGTGTCATTCTGGTGCGCCAACCGGCACGAGACGCGCCCGAGCTTCGCGACCGACGCCTCGATTCCCGACATCTGGGAGTGCCCCAGGTGCGGCAACCCCGCTGGCCAGAGCGAGCAGAACCCGCCGGCCCCGCCGCGGGTCGAGCCCTACAAGACCCACCTCGCGTACGTGAAGGAACGCCGCAGCGACTCCGACGGCGAGGCCATCCTCGCCGAGGCCCTGGCGCGCCTCCGCGGCGCCAACGCCTGAACCTTCACTGGTACGACACCCTTATCTCAACGCGCTGATCTGCCGCCTTGCCCGTGGTCTGTCCGTAATGTTCGCTTATGCGGCAATCTTAGGCTCGGACATTTCGGGCGTAAACGATGATCATGGCCACTCCTGGCCATGATCATGAGGCGCTCCCGGGCGAGGTGTCAGCGACCATGCTGGTGACCCAGAATGCCCGGACGCTTGTCCGCCGATAGATATCTTGATATCTTGATCTCACTATGGCAGGAACTGAGCAGGCGCCCGCGGGTAGCGCCCAGACGAAGAACATGGTGCTGCGGCTTGACCCCGCGCTGGCCGAACGGCTGGCGGCCGTTGCCGAGGTGGAGGGCCGGACGGTGTCCGATGTTGCCCGTGAGGCGATCGCCGCGCTGGTCGAGGCGCGCAGGAACGACAAGCGTTTCATCCGGTTGCTGGAAGACAACCTGGCCCGGCACCGCCGGCTGCTCGATCTGCTCAGGGAGGACGAGTCATGATCGGGCTCGACGTGGCCGACCTGATCGTGATCGCCAGCGAGGTCCTCGGCTGCGACACCGGCACGGCGCTGGCGCAGGCGGACATCGTCGCCGGACAGGACGCCCTGGCGGAGGCTGGCCGGGCAGGCCAGGCCAGGTCGCCGGGCGGGGTGCCGGCCCGGGCGCCGGGGGAGGTGCGCGGCATGGGCCCGGGCGGGGCGTCCCCGCACCGCGGCGACGCCTCGGAGGCCGCGGTCGCCCTGATGGATGCCCTGCTGCGGCACCCCCCGTTCCCTGCTCACCGCGAGCAGATGGCGGTCGCGGCCGGACTGCAGTTCCTGGCCGTCAACGGGTGGCAGGCCAACCTTGACGTACCCAGGGCGGCGGTCATCGTCATCTCACGCCTGGCCTCTGGTCAGCTCACCCCGGCGCAGGCCGCATCCTGGCTGGCGGCCCGGCTGACTCCGGACTCCGGCTGGCCGCCCGGGAAGGTACCCATGCTGTCACCGAGATCCCCGGTGGCGCAGATCGCGCGCGCCGTCAGGCGGCGCTACCGCCGGGGGACACGCCCCAGTCCCCTCATCATCCACATCGGCCCGGGCGATGGCCCCGGGGGCATCATCACGCCGGTCACCGGGCCCATGGCCTTCACCGGCCACGCCAGGAAGGCCCTCGTCCTGGCCAGGCAGGAATCCTCGCGGCTGGGCCGGCCTCGCGGCCCCGAGCACATCCTGCTGGGCCTGGCCAATGCGGGCGACGGCCTCGCGGTCAAGGCCCTGGAGCGGCTCGGGGTCAGGCCGGAGGCGATCCGCGAGCAGGTCGGGCAGGTCACCGGGCAGGAACCGGATCACCCGTCCGGGCCTTCGCCGGAAGCCCGGCCAACACTGAGGGTCTGGCACGCGATGGTGGACGAAGCGGTCGCGCAGGGCGACGACTGCATCGGCACCGATCACTTCCTGCTCGCGCTGTTCTGCGAGGACAACGCCGCTGCTCAGGTACTGACCAGGCTCGGCGCAGGCGAGCGTGCGGTCCGGGCCGCGGTCGCGGAACTGCTGGCCGAGTCCGGCCGGGAACGCTCCGCCTAATCACTAGCTGGGAGAATGCCGGGCATGGCGGACAGTCCCGATCGGTGGCACCGATGGCTGCTCGAGGTGCGATTCGGCGGTGACGCCGCGTGCCGGGAGAAGGATCTCCGCGAGTTCTTGTACCCCGTTCAGGATACCGTACTCGACAAGGCCCGGCTACGGCCGGGCGACACGGTGCTCGACGTGGGCACGGGCGATGGCCTCATCGCGTTCGGCGCGCTGGAACGGCTCGGCCCGCCAGGGCACGTGGTGTTTTCCGACATCTCGCAGGACCTGCTTGACCACTGCCAGCGGGCCGCAGCCGCCGAAGGGCTGCTTGACCGGTGCCGCTTCGTCCTGGCCTCAGCCGACTCCCTGACCGGCGTGGCCGACGGATCGGTCGACGTGGTCACCACCAGGTCGGTACTCATCTACGTGAAGGACAAGGCGACGGCGCCGACGGTGTGCTAACCAGGTCTATCGGCACAGATCCGCCGCCACTCATTGAGGACCCGTTTCCTCTGGCCGCGTTGCCCCGGCCGCCGCACCCGCGGCGGCCGGGGCGAGCCCTGAACTCGGTCACGTGGGCAGGTCCGTCCCGGCCTTCTCCGCGACCAAATACGAGGCGTACCAGGTGGGCCAGTTCTCGTCTTGCACCCGCTCTGCCAGGTCTGCCTTGAGCCGATGCCCCGTTCGCTTCTCGTGCTCGCCGTGGGCGGCCTCGGCACGCCGAAGCGCACTCGCCAGGTCCGCCGTGGATGCGAACGCCGTACCGGCGGCGTCGATCCGGCCGGGGAGCCGCGTCGTGACCTCCTGGACGAGCCACGTATTGCCATCAGGATCGCCGAAGGAGAAGAACGAACCGTAGCTGGTGCGCTCGGGATCTGGGCCGGATTGCCGTGCCTCGGGAGGGAACGGCGGCCCGTGCCACACATCGCTCGCGTCGATGCCACGGCCGACGAGTTCGTCATGGGCCGCTTCGATGTCGGAGACGGTCAGCCCCCCCTCGGCCGAGCCAGGCGCGGCCGAGGTGAGTCCCTTGCCGAACGTGATCGAGGCCCCGGAGCCCGGGGGCGTGAACTGGACGATGCGAAGGCCGTCTAGCGGGGCGACGTCGTCGTCAAGCCTCCAGCCCAAGCGTTCGTAGAACTCCTTGGATCGCTCGACGTCGGACACGGGGATGATGTCGACCTCGAGGTGTAGGTCGACCTGGCCGACGCTCGCGTCACGGCTCGCGTTGTGTACTTCGGTGGTGCTCATGTTGACCTCCGTAGGTTTGGTGTTGACGTCAGGGTCGCGCTTTGAAGCGCCCGTCGCACCCGTGGAGCCCCGGGCCGCTGCCCTGTTCCCCCATCACCCGGCCGGGTGACCCAATGGCGGTCGCTGCTCCCAGGTGCTTGGGCTTTCCGCGAAGCGGCAGGCACGAGTCCGGGTGGCAGCAGATCGATGCCATGACGTCCCGTAGATCACGCCTGTCTACCGAGATCAGCCCTGGCATCGCGGACGCTCACGGTGTCGGCGCGGCAGTCGTTACTGGGACACTGATGCGCATAGGTTCACAGGTCGCGCGGCGTGCCACCATGCAAATGAGCTGGCCGGTCAAGTCATCGCTCCGTGCGGCCCGGCGCTGCGTGGCGGCGCCGAGCATGCTTACCGGAAAGGAACCATATGGAAGTCAAGGGATCAGTTGCCCTGGTAACGGGAGCCAACCGCGGCATTGGCCGCGCGTTCGCCCGCGCTCTGATCGGTCACGGCGCGGCCAAGGTCTACGCCGGTGTCCGTGATGTGGCCAGCGTGGCCGATCGGGACATCATCCCGCTGCGTCTGGATGTCACCAAGCCCGAACAGGTCGCAGAGGCCGCTGCCATCGCTGGCGACGTCACAATCGTGATCAACAACGCGGGATCCGCAGGTGCAGGCACGACGCTCCTGGAAGGCTCCTTCGACCATGCGCGCCAGGCGATGGAGGTCAACTACTTCGGCACCTGGGCCGTTTCCCGCGCATTCGCCCCGATCCTGGCCCGGAACGGCGGCGGCGCTCTGGTGAACATGCTGTCGCTGGCGTCCTGGGTCGGACGGCCGCTGTTCCCTGGCTATGCGGCCTCCAAAGCGGCGCAGTGGTCGTTGACGGATTCTCTGCGGCAAGGCCTGCGTGAACAGGGCACCTTGGTGGTAGGGGTGCACGCGAGCTTTGTGGACACTGACTTCAGTGCGTGGACCGACGCACCGAAGATCAGTGCGGCCAGCCTGGCGGAGCAGACCATGCATGCCCTCGCCAACGACTGGGGCGAAGTCCTCGCCGACCAGGCCACCCGGGAGGTCAAGGCGGCCCTGTCGCAGCCCCTCAACGGCCCTGCATAGCTGATCGCATGCGACGCACATGCGATGGCTCGCTCCCCCTGATTGGCCGGCACGGTCGCTGAGGCTATTCTAAGGGCCGCACAGATGTTTGAATCGGGCAAGCCGCTCAGGGAACATGATTGAACCCCCGTGAGCCTTCTGACAGGATGGTTACGAGGAGAGGCGGCGACATGATTGTTGCGCTTCGACGTTGCGGCAAAGACGTGGCCATCTCGTGCACCCGGCAACCCTGCATCGGGTACGTCGTGTTGTCTCAGGCGGTGTCACGAATGTTCGCCGGTGAGCTGTGGTCGTCCGGAGGGCCGGTGAAGTAAGGGATGCCCCGTCTGGATTCATCGCTCGGCTCGCACCGATGAGGTTCCCGCTGCGTTGCCTCATCGGCCTGTTCTAAGTGCCTGGCCTGACAGTGCATCCTCCATCCGGGTTGTTCGGCAGGATTGGCGAGCTGGAAGTCCTGGCTCGGCTCATCGCAAACGTGAGAAGCGGTCAAAGCGCAGTCCTGGTGGTGCGGGGGGAGGCGGGGATCGGCAAGACGGCGCTGCTGCGATACCTGATTGATGAGGCGTCCGATTTCAGGGTGGCCCGCGGTGCCGGTGTGGAGTCGGAGATGGAGCTGCCCTTCGCCGGGCTGCATCAGTTGTGCGCTCCGATGCTCGGCCGGCTTGGCTCGCTTCCCGAGCCCCAGCGGCGCGGGCTCAGCGTGGCGTTCGGGCTTGCCTCGGGAGATAGCCCTGACCGGTTCCTGGTCGCGCTCGCGGCGCTCAGCCTCCTGGCGGAGACGTCGGAAGAGTGCCCGTTGTTGTGCGTCGTGGACGACGCACAGTGGCTCGACCAGGCTTCGGCCCAGGTCCTCGGGTTTGTCGGGCGCCGGTTGCTGGCGGAGTCGATCGGGTTGGTGTTCGCCGTCCGCACGCCGGGTGTCTTGCCGGGTCACCTGGCGGGGTTGCCCGAACTCCAACTGGGCGGACTGGAGGCAGAGCCGGCTCGTGCGCTGCTGGCGACGGTGACGTCAGGTCCGCTTGATGAGAGCGTCTGCGGAAGGATCGTCGAGGAAACACGGGGTAATCCTCTTGCCCTGCTCGAGCTCTACAGGGGCCTGGGCGCGGGCGGGCTGGCCGGCGGGTTTGCGCTGCCGGACGCGGGAGATCTGCCGCAGCGCATCGAGGACCAGTACGCACGGCGCCTAGGTGAGCTGCCGGATGGCGCTCAGCGGCTGGTCCTTCTGGCGGCAGCTGATCCGGTCGGGGATTCGGCCCTGATTCTCCGGGCGGCTCGGGGCCTGGGTCTGGATATCAGCGCCATCAACCTCGCCGCGGATGCGGGCCTGCTGGACTTCGGTGCGAGCGTACGCTTCCGGCATCCGCTGGTGCGTTCGGCTGTATACCGGGCCGCCGCCGTCGAGGACCGGCGGGCCGTGCATGGCGCGCTGGCCGCGGCGACTGATCCGGTGGCTGACCCCGACCGCCGGGCGTGGCATCGCGCGCACGCAGCTTCCGGGCCTGACGAGGCGGTGGCCGGGGAGCTGATCAGCTCCGCAGGCCGGGCCCTGCGCAGGGGCGGGGTCGCCGCCGCCGCCGCGTTCTGGGAGCAAGCCGTGGCGCTGACGCCGGACCCGGGCGAGCGTGCCGCGCGGGCGCTGCCGGCGGCTGAGGCGAAGTACGCGGCCGGGGATTTCCAGGCCGCGCAGGCCCTCCTGGCCGCGGCTGAGATCGGATCACTCAGCGAGCTCGGCGCTGCGCAGGTGCAGCGGATGCGGGCGCAGGTCGCGTTTGCGCTGAGACGGGGCAGCGACGCGCCGCCGCTGCTGCTACGAGCAGCTCAGCGGCTACAGGCTCTCGATCCCGAGCTGGCCCGGCAGACCTATCTCGAAGCCCTGGTGGCGGTGATCTACGCCGGCCGGCTCGCCCATGGAGACGACGTACTACAGATCGCGCGTGCAGCGAGATCCGCGCCGGTCGGGCCGGCGCCGCTACCGCACGCTGAGCTGCTGCTCCGCGGCTTGGCCGTACGCCTGACCGACGGGTACGTGGCCGCCGCGCCCGCACTCAAGGAGGCGCTGCGTCTTTACCGGGCCCAGCCGCAGGAACTGGACTGGCTGGGCGTCACCTACAACATGGTCGCCATGGACCTGTGGGACGACCAGGCGTGGTTTGAGCTCGCGGCCGGCCAGGTCCGGCTAGCGCGCGCGAACGGCACTCTCAGCTGGCTTCCGTTCGCGCTCGACTATCTCGCCGAGATCCACCTCCAGGCCGGCGGCCTATCCCAGGCGGCGGGCCTGCTGACGGAAGGTGAGAGCATCGATCCGGGGATCAGGGCGGCGACCCTTCCCTATGTCCCGCTGCTGCTCGCTGCGTGGCGCGGGGACGCGTCGGCCGCGGCCGACCTGACGGGGGCGATGGTTCGTGGCGCCTCGACCCGGGGTGAGGGCGCGGCGCTGACGTACGCGGAGTACGCCACGGCCGTGCTCGGCAACGGCCTGGGCAATTACGGCCCTGCCGCCGAGGCCGCGCACAGTGCCAGCGCGGCCGACGAGGTCGTCATCTCGCCCTGGGCGCTGTATGAGCTGGTGGAAGCGGCAGTGCGAAGCGATCAGCGCGAGCGTGCCGCCGCGGCGGCTGACCGGCTGTCCGGGATAGCTGCGGCGAGCGCAACTGACTGGGCTGGTGGTGCGGCCGCGCGGTCCCGAGCCCTGCTGGCCGAAGGGCGCGCCGCCGAAGAGGAGTATCGCGAGGCCGTCGAGCTGCTGAGCAGAACGCGGATGGCGGCTCACCTGGCCCGCGCCCGCCTGAGCTACGGCGAGTGGCTGCGCCGCGAAAGTCGGCGCATTGACGCCCGTAACCAGCTGCGACCCGCGTTTGAGGCGTTCACGTCCATGGGCGCCCGGGCCTTCGCCGAACGGGCTCGGCGGGAGCTCCTGGCCACAGGGGAGAAGGTACGCAAGCGCACCGAGGACACTCGCACCGACCTGACTCCTCAGGAGGAGGAAATCGTCCAGCTGGCCCAGGACGGACGAACCAACCAGGAGATCAGCGCGCAGATGTTCATCGGCACTCGCACAGTGGAGTGGCACCTGGGCAAAGTGTTCGCCAAGCTCGATATCAGTTCCCGCCGCGAGCTCGACGAGGCGATGAAACGTCGGCAGAGGCGTCCGGGTGCACCCGCCGGGGCCAGGAAGCGCTGAAGTAGAGCCGGGCAAATGGCACCTGCTGGCCGGTGAGAGCCGGGCTTGGTGGTGCGCGGTGACCAGGGCATGGGCAAGAACGTGCCGCTGGCCTACCGGCGGGGCTAGGACGGTGCTGGGGTAAGGCGGCGCCCGGGCGCGGGCCAGGGTCTCCACGGGTGCGATCTGGTCGCCCGGAGCACGATCGTGATTCCCGTACCAACCTCCGCACAAATTGCGCGAAGGGCTCGTCCGCCGGCTGATGCCGGTCCAACCCCGCCCGCTGCGCCGTCCTTCTGAGAGCCGGTCCGATGACCATGCAAGCGAACAGCATCTGGAAGTACCTGCGCCGATCCCTCAGCGCCGATCCCGGGAGATTCGCCGGCGGCTCTGCCGTGATCGACCTGCTCGGCCCGCTGGCCGTCGAGCAGGAACGTCTGGCGGAGCGGTACCGCTCGCAGCATGGCGCTAATCACCCGGCGGCCGACGCCGTCCGCAACCCCGACGGCTCCCTATCCGCGACTCTTCCCCGGTCGCCATCCACAGCGACACCTTGAGCTAGGAGCACACCATGCGCGCTGACATCATTCCCGGCGGGATCTTTCCCGACTACGAGCTGACCGACCACACCAAGACCCGGCAGCGGCTGAGCGCGCTGCAAGGCATCAACCCCATGATCCTGGTGCTCTCGCGCGGCGGCTTCTGCCCGAAGGACCACCAGCAGCACCTGCAGCTGGCCGCGTTCTACCCGCAGATCACCGTCGGCTACACCCAGATCGTCACGATCTCGACCGACAACATCCTCAAGACCAACGAGTTCCGTGACTCAGTCGGCGCGCAGTGGACCTTCCTGTCCGACGCCGGCCGCCATATCCAGAAGGATCTCGACATCGCCGAGTACACCGATCCCTACTACGACCCCATGATCCCCTACACGCTCGTGCTCAAGCCGGGACTGGTCATCCACAGCATCTACAACGGCTACTGGTTCTGGGGCAGGCCGTCGACCGAGGACCTGCGCCGCGATCTGCGCGAGGTGACCCGCGAGATCCGACCGGACTGGGACCTGACCGCCCCTGGCCTTCGTGAAGCCTGGGACGCCGGCGACCGCTTGATGCATCACCCGTACCAGCAGACCGGCCAAGACCAGAGGGCGGGGCACGAAGCGCCGAGGCAACGTCGTGAGAATACAGCCAGAGTTTGCGCGGGCGCGGCCGGCCGCTAAGCGATCTTCGCGGCCGCGCGCCGAGTTGTCCGGACCGATGGTGCGGGCGGCGTCCGGGGGACCTGATAGCGGCGATCCTGCCAGGCTTGACGGTGAGGTTCTTGCCGGAGCTTACGCGGACCGCAGGCGGCCGACCATGACCCACAGCTCTGTCCCCGGCGACAGTGACCCGCCGTGTCGCGCACACCGCCGCCGCCCCCGCCCACGCCCTCGTCGCCCCGGCGCTGCGCTGGCTCACCAGCCCCGGCGGACAAGCCCAGGTCACCCTCAACCAAGACGTCGACACCCTCGCCTCCGCCCTGGTCATCGAGAACCAGGCCACCACGGTCGCCAACCACGTGATCTTCGAAGCCGCCGCCCGCACCGTCGCCGGACAGGCCCGCACCATCCTGGCCCACCCCGCCCTGCTCCCCACCACCGGCCGCATCGCCTACCAGGCCATGCTGAACGACTTCATCACCCTCTCCAACCTGCTCCAGCCCGGCACCCGCTACGGCACCACCGCCCAGGACTACACCGCCTGGTACACCGCCCTGCGCGCCACCAACATCACCATCTCCTGACACCGCAGCCCGCCGCACTGCGGCACCAGCGTCCGGGCGCCCCGGTTCCGTTCCCCAGGCGGAGCCGCGGGCGCCCGGCCTTTGCCGCCGGCAGGCGCACGAAAATCTGACTGACCGCAAGCCGTGGTAGACACGTGGCATGACCGCTTCACCGGTGCCGGACCTAGCTGATGTGCTCGGGAGGTGATCGTGGTCCCGGTCGGCGGCGGGAGCGGGGCGGCGGGTGCCTGCTTGGTGGCCAAGGCCGTCCGCCCGTCGACCGAGGTGATCGGCGTGCAGTCCGAGGCGGCCCCGGCCGCCTACCGCTCCTGGCGGGCCCGCGCGCTCGTGGAGGATGCCAACAGCACGTTCGCGGAAGGGCTGGCCACCCGGACCGCGTTCGAGCTGCCGCAGCGGATCCTGCAGGAGTCACTCGATGACTTCGTACTGGTCTCGGACGATGCGCTGCGGACCGCCACGCGGCTGATGATCGAGAAGACGCGAAACCTGGTCGAGCCGGCCGGCGCGGCCGCCCTGGCGGCGGTGCTAGGCGCACCCGAGCGGTTCGCGGGCCGGAAGGTGGCGATCGTGTGCAGCGGCGGCAACATCAGCCCGGCGCAACTCGCCGGACTATGGCCTGCCGAATCGGCCTGACTACGCGCTTCACCCCTAACATGAGACGGGGGCAGCCTGGTGACAGAAGGGCGGACGTGGTGAGCTTCCAGAAAACCCCGGGCGGGACCCGCGGCGCCCCGTCGGGGCCGCTGACGCGCGGCATGATGCGGGCCATGACGGGCATCCCACCGGCTATCCGGCGACAAGTTCCAGGGCATGGACCTGCTGTACCTCACCACGGTCGGGGCCAAGAGCGGCCAGAAGCGGCAGTCGACCGTGGCCCGGTTCGCCGACGGCGATGACGCCTGGCTCGTCGTAGCCTCCGCCGGGGGAGCGGCACACCACCCGGCCTGGTACCACAACATCGCCGCGCACCCGGACCAGGTCTGGATCGAGTTCGGCGGGAAGCAGATCCGGGTCACCCCGACGCAACTCGACGGGGACGAGCGCGCGCAGGCGTGGCAGCGGATCACCCAGAGCCAGTCCCGCTACCTCGGCTACGAGCAGAAGACCGACCGAGCGATCCCGGTCATCCGGCTCACCCGCGCCGACTGAGACCTCGGCGCAGGCCCTAGGCCAACAGGTCAGAGGCCTTCGTTGATCAGCCGTCCGGCCGTCTCGAACTTGGCCGGCCTGCGGCGCTTGTAGTAGAACGCCGCCGCGACGCCGAGGACGACGACCGCGCCGTCGATCGGGCCCAGCCAGTTCGCGTAGTTGTAACCGCCACCCAGGAACGTGATGTTCGTGAACAGCAGGTACACCACGTAGGCCTGGGTGAAGAACGAGATCAGCGGGGCCAGCCTGGTCTTCCACCAGTTCACCTCGTCGCGGTGGTAGCGCTCGTAGTAGACCAGGATGCTGAGCGAGACCAGCGCCTGCACCGACAGGATGATGATCACGCCCATGATCGCCATCAGGCCGTACAGCTGGAGGTAGGCCTGCGAGGTCGGATTGCCGGTGCCGGTGAAGATGGCGAATAGCCCGATGATGATCGCGGCGATGACCGTCTGGGTGACCGAGGCGATGTGCGGGCTCTTCCACCTGGGGTGGGTCCGGCCGAGCGCCTTCGGGGCCAGGCCCTCGCGCCCTAGCCCCAGTTTCCTGGATAAGTTGATCTTGTAGGTGTTTGTGCTGGCAGTGTGGGGTGCTGGTGGCTCCGGCGCCTATGACCTAAGTGAGTATTTGATAAATGGGTGGGCTGGGCCAGGCGGC